>NZ_JAPNKC010000001.1:6616785-6935714 GCF_026626705.1 Pyxidicoccus sp. MSG2 | reverse complement strand
ACGCGCTTCGTGCAAGCGGGAGCGAGGTGGCGCTAGAGTGTTTCGCGCGTTTCGGGTCCCCTGCCCGGAGCCCACCCCGGAGCCCGCTGACATGTCGTCTGCCCGATTGGCTGGGACGCTCGCCGTCCTCGTCCTGCTGTGCGCCTGTTCCGAGGGCCGTGGAGACCCTACGGACGGTCCACGGCTTCCCGCCATCGAGCCGTCCCCCACCACGGTGGGCGTGGCCTACGAGGTCATGCTCTCCGCCACCGGGGGCGCGGCGCCGCTGAGCTATGCGTTGACGGGGGGCCAGCCGCCCCCGGGCCTCTCCTTCTCTTCGACGGACGCGAAGCTGTCGGGCACGGCCAGCGAGTCCGGCGAGTTCAGCATCACCTTGAGCGTCCGGGACGCGGCAGGCAGCGAGGACACCCGCACGTGGTCGCTGAAGGTGTGGCCGGCGCCCTACCTGGGCGAGGAAACCGCGCCGAACGGAACCGTGGGCAGCAGCTACGAGCACACCTTCGCCTGCACGGGCGGCCGGCCGCCGCTGCGCTGGTCCGTGGTGGACGGGCAGCTGCCGGCGGGCCTGTCGCTCAGCCCGGAAGGCGTGGTCAGCGGCACGCCCCTGGGCAGCGGCTCCTACTCCTTCACCCTGCGCGTGCAGGACGCCAGCGGGGCGACGTCCGAGGCGCGGCGCGGCCTGCCGGTGCTCGCGCCCGGAGAGCAGACCGACGGCGGACCTCAGCAGCCCACCTCCACCTTCCCGCTGTCGGTGGGCAACTGGAACATCGAGTGGTTCGGCGACGCCACCTACGGCCCGGAGGACGACCCGCTGCAGCTGGCCAATGTCCAGGCCGTGCTCGCCGACGCGGGCGTGGACTTCTGGGGCGTGGGCGAAATCGTCAGCACGGCGCAGTTCAACGAACTGAAGAAGCAGCTGCCCGGGTACGACGGCTTCCTCTCGGACGACAGCACGCGCGTGTCGGCCGGCTCGGGCTCCTATACGGCCAGCGAGCAGAAGCTCGGCGTGCTCTTCAAGTCGGACGTGGTGCGGGTGCTGCGGGCGGAGGTCGTCCTGACGGACAAGGACTTCGACTTCGCCGGGCGGCCCCCGCTGCGGGTGGACCTGCGGGTCACCCGGGGCAGCTCCACCGTGGACGTCACCGCCCTCGTCGTGCACCTGAAGGCGCTCGCGGGCGCGGAGGAGTACGCGCGGCGCCTGGCCTCGTCCGGCTGGCTCAAGGGCTACCTGGACACCACGCTGCCCACGCAGCGGGCCATGGTGGTGGGTGACTGGAATGACGACGTGGACACCTCCACGACGACGAACCCGGACACCCAGCAGAAGTACGACACCCCCTTCCGCAACTTCGTCAACGACACGCAGCGCTACACCTACGTCACCCAGGCCCTGTCGCTGGCCAACGTGGGCAGCACGGCGGGCCGCAGCACGTTCATCGACCATCAGCTCGTCACCAACGAGCTGGCCGCCAACTACGTCGCCAACTCCACCCGGGTGCTGAAGCCACTCATCACCAACTACAGCACGTCCACGTCCGACCACTACCCCATCATCAGCCGCTTCGACTTCGGGCAGGGCGGGCGCATGCTGAAGGTCACCGCGCCCAACGGAGGGGAGACGCTCCTGGCCGGCACCCAGTACGCCATCACCTGGACGGCGAGCGGCGTGGACACGGTGAAGATTCAGTACTCGGTGGACAATGGGGGCACCTGGCGCGACCTGGCCGCGTCCGTGTCCGCCGCTTCCGGGAGCTACACGTGGACGGTGCCCGCGGATGCGTCCGGCGGTGGCCGCGTGCGGGTGAGCGACACGCAGGACTCCACCGTGTTCGACGTCAGCGACAACACCTTCGTGCTGAACCACGCCGCGCAGCAGGTCTTCATCAACGAGTACCTGCCCATCCCGAACAACGTGCCTGGGACGAGCACCCCGGACTACGACCAGATGTTCGTGGAGCTGCTCAACACCGGCACCACGGCGGTGGACATCAGCGGCTGGAAGCTTCACGACGACAAGTCGTACAGCGGCGCGGAGCCCACCCGGCACGTCTTCCCCGCCGGCACGGTGCTGCAGCCGGGCAAGGCGTATGTCGTCTATGGAGGCGCCTCCGCGGTGCCCTCGGGCACGAGCAACGTCGCCTATGCGAGCGGCGGTGACGGGCTGCGCTTCAACCGGGGCGTCAACGTGGGCAGCAGCGGAGACGTGGTGTACCTCGTCCTGCCGAACGGCACCGTGCAGGACAGCTCCAGCTACCGTGACACCTACCAGGGCGTCTCCTACAACCGGAGCCCGGACGCCAGCCTCAGCGGCACCTGGGTGCTGCACAACACGCTCAGCTCCAGCGCCACCTCGCCCGGCAAGCGCGCCAACGGCTCGGCGTTCTAGGGCGGCACCACGGTCAGGGGGCGCGCCCCGCCCCCGTCTGCCCGGGCCAGCCCGGCGACAGCGACGCCTTCCAGAGTGGCCGGGCCCACCCCGCATATAAAGGAGGGGAAGGCCATGGTGGAGACGCTCACGCTGTACCGCCCGGTGGGGCTGAAGGAGGCGGAGCTCGTGCTGGCCAGCGACTGCGCGGGCTTCCCGCCCCGGCTGCCGGACCAGCCCATCTTCTACCCCGTCATGAACGCGGCCTACGCGCGGCAGATTGCCCGCGACTGGAACGCGCCGGACGCGGGCTCGGGGCACGTGGGCTTCGTCACCGCCTTCGACGTGGACGCGGCGTACGCCGCCCGCTTCCCCGTGCGCACGGTGGGCAGCCGGGGACACCAGGAGCTGTGGGTGCCGGCGGAGGAGCTGGCGGACTTCAATGCCCACCTCGTAGGCCCGGTGCGCTTCACCGAGGCCTGGTATGGCCCGGCCTACCAGGGACCGGGCTCGCCACTGGGGCCGCTGGCGTCTCAGCTCCGGACCCTGCACGAGCGCGCGGGCACGTCCGAGGCCCGGCTCCAGGAGCTGCTGGGTGCCTGTCCGGCAGTGGTCCTCTTCAACGCCGGCTGGTGGGAGGCCACCCCCGCGCGGGTGCAGGGGATGGAGGACGGCGTCCGGGACGGCCTGCTCGCCCGGGTGCGCGCGGCGTGGGCGGCGGCATTTCCTGGGTGGCCGCTGATTCCCACATGAACGGACCCCATCGGCAGCTCCCCCTACTTCCGCACGTGCGGAAGTGAGGCCCCTCCGGCCCCCCCCTACTTCCGCACGTGCGGAAGTGAGGCCCCCACCGGCAGCCCCCCTACTTCCGCACGTGCGGAAGTGAGGCCCCTCCGGCCCCCCCTGCTTCCGCACGTGCGGAAGTGAGACCCCACCGGCAGCCCCCCCTACTTCCGCACGTGCGGAAGTGAGGCCCCACCGGCGGGTCGTTTGAGCCCTGAAAACCGCGTCCGCGCAACGATTTCGGTCTTCTGGCTCAAGGAATCGGCCGTCTATCGTTCCTGGCACGACCCAGATTTCGAGCACGCTCCGTATCCCTTTTCGTGAGGGTGACGGACGGCGCGGGCACGGAGCCCGCGCCGGCTCGCCTGGGACGGAGACTCCGTGCTGCCAGGAAACGACAGGTCCGTCTTGGACGCGTTCCGTCGAGGGGACGCGTCCGTGCTCACCCAGGTCTATCGGACGTACTCGCCGGAGGTGCTGCGCTACCTCTCGCGCAAGTTCGCGGTGGGGGGGGAGGCGGGGACGCGGACGGTGGCCCTGTCCGCGCTGGACCTGGACGCGGCACACCAGGAGACCTTCGTGCGCGCCTTCCGCCCCAACATGCGGCAGGCCTACGACGGGGTGCGCCCCTACCTGGGCTTCCTGCTGACGGTGGCGCGCTCGACGGCCATCGACCTGATGCGGGCGTCGGGGCGCGTGGCACGTGAGGCCGTCCCCATGGACGACGCGCCGGAGCTGACCCACCTGCCCACCGAGAGCCGCAGCCCGGAGGAGGAGGCGCTGGGCACCGAGGTGCGCGCGCTGGTGCGCCGCTTCCTGGACGCACTGCCGGAAGAGGCGCGCGCGCTGGCGCAATTGCGCTTCGTGGAAGGGCTGTCGCAGGAATCCGCCGCTGAGCAACTCCAGCTCACCCGGGGAGAGGTCCGGGTGCGCGAGAAGCGGCTGCGGACGCAGTTCACGGAGCATCTGAAGGCCTCGGGCTGGCTGGACGCGTCGGCCGAGCCCGGGCGGATGGAGCTGGGAGTCCTCCTGGCCTCGCTCGCCCTGTGCGCGATAGGGAGCATGCCCTCATGAGGTGGTACGAAAGACACATCGACGCCAGTCTGACGCGCTGGTCGCTGGGAGCGCTGTCCTCCCACGAGTCCGCCCGCCTGCTGCGCCATGCTCATGGTTGCGCACGCTGCGGTCCCCGGTACGAGCAGTGGGCCCGGGCCCACCGCGCGCTCGAGGGCGACGTGGACCTGCCCTCCTCCGTGGAGCGGCAGGCGCTGGGTGACGCCGGCCTCGCGGCGGCCCTGGCCGCGGCGGTGCCCCAGGAGGCTCCGTCGCGCTGGCCCTCGCTGGCGGTGCTCGGCGGCGCGCTGGCCGCCGTCTTCCTGGCGGTGGTGCTGACGCCGCCCGCCACGAACACCCGCGAATTCACCTCGCGCGGTGAAGGCACGCCTCCGCCGGGCGTGGCGATTCGCATCTTCTGCGCGACGGCCGGCCAGCCCATGCGCGAGCTGCACGCGGGCGACAGCTGCCGGGCAGGCGCCATGCTGGCCTTCGCCGCCGGTGGCAACGCGCCCTACACCCACGTGGCCGTGCAGGTGCGCGGCCCGAAGAAGGCCGAAGTCGTGGCGGGCCCCTTCTCGCTGTCCGGCACGCCCGGCAGGGAAGGCCCTCTGGAGCTGACCGTACCCATGCCCCAGCTGGCGGGCGCGATGGAAGTCACGGCGGCCTTCGCGGACCGCCCGGCCGCGGCCCTGGCGGCCCTCCGTGGGGAGGAGCACGAAGGGTCCGTGGTGCTCAAGCAGGAGGTCAGGGTAGAGGACGGTCCATGAGAAAGTTGGGACTGCTCCTCGGGGCTGTCGCGCTGCTGCTCGCCCGCGGCGCCTCGGCGGAAGGGGTGGTGCGCCGAGCGCTGGTCATCGCCCACAACGGAAGCGATGACCCGTCGCTGCCGGACCTGCGCTTCGCGGATGACGACGGCGTGCTGTGGGCGGAGACGCTCCAGCGGCTGGGTGTGGAGACGACGCTGTTGGTGGACGCGGACGCCGCGACGCGCGCGGGCGGCAGGCCCGTGCTGGCCGGAGCCCGTCCGCCCACGCCGGACGAGGTGAAGCGCGAGGTGGCCCGGCTGCGCGCGGCCAGCCTGGCCGACGACGAGCTGGGACGACAGACGGACGTGCTCGTCATCTATGTGGGCCACGGCAACACCGACGAGGCGGGCCGCGCCTACTTCACCCTCGCGGGCGGGCGGCTGGACAAGGCGAGCCTCTACTCCGACGTGGTGGACCCGCTCGGCGCGGACTACGTGCACGTCATCGTGGACGCGTGCCGCGCCTCGGGCGTGGTGGGCAGCCGCGGCGGCGGCACCGACGCGGCCGTGCTGGCGGAATTGCGCGGCATGCTCGCTCGCGAGCAACTGGCCACCCGGCCCACCGTGGGCGCCCTCTTCGCGGAGAGCGACGACGGCGAGACGCACGAGTGGTCCCGCATCCGCGCCGGCGTCTTCAGCCACGTGGCGCGCTCCGGCCTCATGGGCGCGGCGGACATCAACGGCGACGGGCGGGTGGAGTACAGCGAGCTGGGCGCCTTCGTCTCCGCGTCACTGCAGGCGGTGAAGGGCCTGCCGGCACGGCTCACCATCCACGCCTTCGCGCCCATCGCCGAGCCCCGGCGCCCGCTGGTGGGCCCGGCCCCGAAGGGCCCGAGCCTCACCCTGCCCTCCGGCTTCGAGCACTCGCGCATCTCCGTGGAGGACGCGGACGGGCGGCGCCTGGCGGACGTGCGCCGCGCGGAAGACCAGTACGTGCTGCTGCGGCTGCCCGAGCGCGACGTGTACTGGGTGCGCACCCCCAACGCGGAGGCGCGCATCACCCTGGCGGAGCTGTCCACCGGGGTGGTGAACATGTCCTCGCGCGAGCTGCAGGAGCGTGGTCCCGCCGAGGAGGCGCTGCGGCGCGGCCTGTTCGCGGTGCCCCTGGACAAGGGCTTCTACGAGCAATACGTGGCCGCCTCCGGCCTGGTGCCGGTGGACCTGGGCCGCGCCTTCCCGCCCGCGGAAGGGGGCTCGCTGCCGCACCTGCTGCTGCGCTCCCCGAAGACCACCGGGTGGGACTTCGGCCTGACGGCAATGCGGGCCCCGCTGGGGTTGAGCACCTTCGCCATGGGCCCCAGCGTGGGGTGGCGCAACGAGTTCGCACCCTTCCTCTACTACGGCGTGCGCGGCACCTACGCGCTGACGCCGGTGGCGCGCGACGGCTGGCGCCTGCACCGCGCCACGGTGCAGGGGCTGGTGGGCACCGAGGGGCTGTACCGCACGCCGCTGTTCCTGGAGGCAGGGGCTGGCTGGGGCGTGCTGGGCGTGACGAAGGGCTCGGTGCGCATGGGCGACCTGGCGGTGCTCACCACGCACGCGGCCGCGGGGGTGACGGCGAAGGTGGCGGGGCTGCGGCTGCGGCTGGCGGCCACGCTGTCCTCGGACCGCGTCACGCTCGACGGGGATGACCGCTGGGACCCCTCCTACGGCCTGGAGCTGGCGCTGCGGCGCTGAAGGCAGCGCGAGGCGGCCCATGAGAGACGTAGCCATGAGATGGACCTGGATGGTGGTGCTCGCACTGTCGGCGGGTTGTGACGGCATCGACCTGGGGCAGCTCGTGCGGCAGCACGAGCCGCTCACCCTCATCATCGAGGAGCCGGCGGGCCCCCACTGCGAGCACGGCGGCAGCGCGGTGCTCACGGGCCTGGACCTGGACGACGACGACGTGCTGGCCGACGACGAGGTGAAGACCACCACGTACGACTGTGATGACGCTCCCCCGAGCGCGCTGACGCGCACGCGCGAGGAGCCGGCGGGCACGCACTGCCTGAATGGCGGCCGGGCGGTGGAGACGGGCCTGGACGTGGACGCCAGCGGCACGCTCGAGGATGCGGAAGTCACGGCCACCGAGTACCTCTGCGCCACGGCCATTCCGCGCGTGCTGATGCGCGCCCAGGCCGTGCCTCCCGGGCAGCGGTGCGCCCTGGGCGGCCAGGTGTCGCGCGCCGGCTACGACGTCAATGACAACAGCGAGCTGGAGGACGGCGAGGTCACCCGCGAGGTGTATGGCTGCACGGAGCCGGACACCGTCGTCACCCGCGCGAGCCCGGCGCCCTCGCAGCTGTCCCCCTGCGTCCCCGAGGGCTCGTTGGTGGAGGCGGGCGTGGACCTGGACCGCGACGGCGTGCTCGACGACGACGAGCGCCGGGCCTCGGTCATCGCCTGTACGGAGCTCCCGCAGCTCCGCGTCCGGCAGCGCCCGGAGCCCATCGGCGCCGCGTGCGCCGCCGGGGGTATTCGCGTGGAGGTCGGCGCGGACGACGACGGCGACGGGACGTTCGAGGACCAGGAGGTGGGCGCCAACACCACCGTGTGCCATCCCGCGCGCACGTTCGACGGCACCTTCGAGGTGAAGAGCGCGGCGGACGTCGCGGCGCTCCAGGGCATCGGCCGCGTCCGGGGCTCCCTCCACATCAGCAGCTCTGTCGTCAACGAGGTGGTGCTCCCCGGCCTCCAGTCCGTGGAGGGCCAGCTCCTCATCACCAACAACGGCTCGCTGACCCGCGTGGAGCTGACCGGCCTGCGCTTCGTGGCGGAGGACGTGCTCGTCATCAACAACTCGGCGATGGGGACGCTCAAGCTCGGAAACCAGCTGGGTTCGGGCAGCCGGCTCTGGATTGCGGGCGACCTGAACGTGGAGACCAATGCCAGCCTCCCCACGCTGTTCGGGCTGAGGAGCGCGGTTCCCGGTCGCAACATCACCCTCTCTGACAACGATGCGATGGTGACGTCGGGGACCTTCGATGATGTCCGTGAGCTCAAGGGCTCCATCGTCGTCAGTGACAACGACGCGCTGCTGGGCCTGCCCTTTGCCAGCCTGTTCCGGGTGGGTGGCAGCTTCACCATCACCTCCAACAAGGTGCTGCCGAACCTGACGTGCGCGACGCTGACGTACGTCGGCGACCGTCTCGAAATCTCCCGGAACGCCGCGCTGACCGACCTGAGCGGCATGCCCGCCCTCGAGTCCGTCGCCGGCAGCCTGGCGGTGTCGGAGAACGACGGCATGCTGTCCACGGCGGGGATGGATTCGCTGAACCGGGTGGGGTCGCTCCATGTGGCCCGCAACCCCCTGCTGGAGACGGTGGCCGCGTTCCCCATGCTGAGGTCCGTGGGCTCCCTCAGCGTCAGTGAGAACGCGAAGCTCACCTCCCTGGGCACCTTCCAGCTGCGCAGCCTGGACAGCCTGTTCGTCAATTTCAACCCGCTGCTGACGCACCTCAAGGGCCTGGAGCGGCTGGAGTCGTTGCGCGTGCTGGGCGTGGAGTTCAGCAACGGCCTGACGACCCTGGCGGACCTGGGACACGTGCGCTCGCTGGAGCAACTGACCCTCGTCGACAACCTCAACCTCACCCGACTGGACCTGACTGCCCTGCAGCGCGTGGACAACTTCTTCACCATCGTGGACAACCCGAAGCTGCCCACGTGCCTGGCCACCTCGCTCGCGACGCTTGCGTACAAGGGCGGCGGGGGCGCGCCGCAAATCAGCGGCAACGACTCCACGGCCACCTGCGACTGAGCGCCGTCTCCGGACACGGCGGCGGCGCCGTTCCGGGGGCACCAAGGAGAAGCACCGATGCGATGGACCTGGACGGCGGTGCTCGCGTTGGTGGCCGGCTGCAACGGCATCCAGCTGGACGACGTCGTGAAGCAGCACGGGGCGCGCACCCGGGTGGCCGCGGAGCCTCCCGGCGTCCACTGCGCGCACGGCGGCAGCGCGGTGCTGTCCGGCCTGGACCTGAACGACAACGACGTGCTCGACGACGGCGAGGTGACGCGCACCGAGTACGTCTGCGCCACGGCGCTGACGCGCATGACGGCCGAGCCGGCGGGGCCCCACTGCGCGCTGGGCGGGCAGGCAATCCAGACGGGTGTGGACGTGGACGGCAGCGGCGCGCTCGAGGACGCCGAAGTCACGGCCACCGACTACCTCTGCGCCACCGCCGTCCCGGACGTGCTGGTGCGCACGCAGGAGGTGCGGCCCGGAGACGCGTGCCCGCATGGCGGCCAGCTGTCGCGCGCCGGGCACGACGCCAACGGCAACGGCGAGCTGGAGGATGGCGAAGTCACCCGCGAGGTGTACGGCTGCATGACCCCGGCAACGGTGGTCGCCCGCGTCCGCAACTCCGAGCCCCCTCCCTTCAATTGCGCCGGGCAGATGACGTCGGTGGAAGCAGGGCTGGACTCGGACCGGGATGGCGAGCTGGACGACGCGGAGCGGCGGACCGGGATGAACCTGTGCGCGGACGCCGCCCGGGTGGTCGTGGCGCTGTTCACGGAGCCGGCGGGCGCGCAGTGCCCCGCCGGGGGCACGTGGGTGGTGGCGGGCGAGGACACCGACAGGGACGGCAAGCTGGACGAGCTGGAAGTCGTCGCGGCGCGCCTCGTATGCCAGCCGCTGCACACGTACGTCGGGGACTATTGGGTGACGACCGCGGCGGACCTCGCGGCGCTCCAGGGCATCTCCCATCTCCAGGGCCACCTCTTCATTTCGGGCACACAGCTGACCGAGGTGGTGCTCCCGGGACTGTCCGTGGTGGAGGGGCAGGTGCTCGTCACCGGCAACAGCCTCCTGACGCGCCTGGAGCTGCCGGGCCTGCGGTTCGTGGGGCAGGACCTGGAGGTCTCCTCGCAGCCGCTGATGGAGACGCTGGTGCTGGGCAGCGCCTTGAGCGGCCAGCTGTGGGTGGAGCAGTACCTGCGCATCCGCTCCAATCCGCGACTGGCGACCCTGGGCGGTCTGGACCAGGTCACCCCGCGCCTGGGGCTGGAGCTGCAGGAGAACGACGCGCTGGACTTCGTCGACGGCCAGCAGGGCTTCTCCGCCATCCAGTCGCTCGCGGACACCCTCCGCGTCTCCGGCAACGATTCGCTGCACGCGCTCCCCTTCCCCAACCTGCAGCAGGTGGGCGGCACCGTGGAGATTGTCGGCAACCAGGCCCTTCGGTCCCTGTCGGGAACGCACCTGTACTTCGTCGGCTCGGACCTGTGGATCTCCGACAATGACCTGCTCCAGGACCTGTCGGGGATGAACTACCTGCAGGCCATCAACGTCCGGCTCATCGTCTCCGGCAACGATTCGCTGCGCACCACCGAGGGCCTGCCGGGACTCGCCCGGGTGGGTGGGCTCAGCTTCAGCGGGAACTCCCAGCTGGAGTGGGTGGGCGACATGCCCGCCCTGCGCTCCATCGAATTCCAGCTCGACCTCAGCTTCAACCCGAAGCTGCGGGGCCTGCGCAACCTGGATGGCCTGCGGTACTTCTCGCAGCTGACCCTCGTCGACAACCCGCTGCTGACCGAGCTGTCGCCGCTCTCGCGGGCCACGTACCTGGAGAGCCTGAAGGTGCAGCGCTGCCCCGGGCTGACGAGCCTGGGCGTGCTGGCGGGCCTGCGCGAGGTGGCCGAGCTCAACCTGATGGAGAACGACAACCTGACCCGGTTCGACCTGGGCGCGCTGCAGAAGGTGTCGAAGCAGTTCTTCGTCACCCACAACCCGAAGCTGCCCACGTGCCGGGTCACCTCGCTCGCGGATGCGGTGTACACGGGCAACCCATCCCTGCGGCGCATCACCAACAACGACGACACGGCCACCTGTGGCAACTGACGGTGGGAAGGGCCGCGCGCCCTGGGGAGTACCTGGACGATGCGCTCGACGTGGCTGGTAGTGCTCGCGCTGGTGGCGGGCTGTGACGGCATCATCCTGCGAGAGCCCGTCCCCTCGCACGCGGCACGCACGCGCATCACCCCGGAGCCTCCGGGCGCGCACTGCCCGCATGGCGGTCAGGCGGTGCTCTCCGGCCTGGACCTCGATGACGACGGCGTGCTCGACGACGGCGAGGTGACGACCACCGAGTACGCCTGCGCCACGGTGCTCGTCTACAGCCAGCCGGAGCCGGCGGGCCCCCACTGCGAGCACGGCGGGCGGGCGGTGCGCACCGGCCCGGACACGGACACGGACGGGCAGCTCGACGACGGCGAGGTGACGGCCACCGAGTACCTCTGCGCCACGGCCATCCCGGACGTGCTGGTGCGCACGCGGGTGGTCCAGCCCGGCGAGAAGTGCCCGAATGGCGGCCAGCTGTCGCGCGCCGGGCACGACACCAACGGCAACGGCGAGCTGGAGGACGGCGAGGTCACCCGCGAGGTGTACGGCTGCATGTCTCCGGAGATGGTGCTCGCCCGCGTCCGCGACTTCGAGCCGCCGCCCTTCCTCTGCGCAGGGAAGATGACGTCGGTCGAAGCAGGGTTGGACTCGGACCAGGATGGCGAGCTGGACGATGGAGAGAGCCGGGCCCGGATGACGCTCTGCCTGGACGTCTCCCGGGTGGCGGTGAAGCTGCTCGAGGAAGGCCCGGGCGCGCGGTGCCCCGCCGGCGGCACGCGGGTGCAGGCCGGTGAGGACGTGAATCACGACGGCGAGCTGGTCGGCCTGGAGGTCTCCTCGGAGACCTTCGTGTGCCAGCCGCTGGGCAGGTATGCCGGGAACTACGAGGTGAAGACCGCGGCGGACCTCGCGGCGCTCCAGGGCATCTCCCATATCGAGGGCCACCTCGTCATCCAGGACACGCAGCTGACCGAGGTGGTGCTCCCGGGACTGTCGGTGGTCGAGGGCCGGGTGCTCGTCGATGGCAACAGCCTCCTGACGCGCCTGGAGCTGCCGGGCCTGCGCTTCGTCGAGCATGACGCGCAGGTGTCCTCACACCCGCTGCTGGAGACCTTGGTACTCGGCGGCGCCTGGGGCGCGAAGCTGCGGGTGGAGGGATTCCTGAGCATCCGCGCCAACCCGCGACTGGCGAGCCTGGCCGGGCTGAGCAATGTCATCCCGCGCGTGGGCCTGGGCCTGCAGGAGAACGACGCGCTGGACTTCGTGCAGGACCAGGAGGGCTTCGGCAGCGTCGAGTGGCTCACGGGCTACCTCGTCGTCTCGAACAATGCCTCGCTGCATGCGCTCCCCTTTCCCAACCTGCGGCACGTGGGCGGCAGCGTGCAGATCTACGGCAACAGCTCCCTGCGGAACCTGTCGGGCACGAACCTGACCTCCATCGGCGCGGAGCTGTGGGTGGGCGACAATGACCTGCTCGAGGACCTGTCGGGGATGCCCTCGCTGCAGGCCCTCACCGGCCGCCTCAGCGTCAGTGGCAACGACGCGCTGCGCACCACCGCGGGCCTGTCGGGGCTCGCCTGGGTGGGCGGGTTCGTCATCATCCGCAACCCCCAGCTGGAGTGGGTGGGCGACATGCCCGCACTGCGCTCCGTCGACTTCCAGTTCGAGCTCAGCATGAACCCGAAGCTGCGGGGCCTGCGCAACCTGGACCAACTGCTGTACATCTCGCAGCTGACCCTCACCGACAACCCGCTGCTAGATGAGCTGTCGCCGCTCGCGCGGATGACGCGCCTGGAGAGCCTGAAGGTGCAGCGCAACGCCGCGCTGACGAGCCTGGGGGCCCTGGCGGACCTGCGCGAGGTGACCGAGCTCAACCTGATGGAGAACCCGAACCTGACCCGGTTCGACCTGGGCGCGCTGCAGAAGGTGTCGCGGGAGTTCTCCGTCACCTACAACCCGAAGCTGCCCACGTGCCGGGTCACCGCGCTCGCGGATGCGGTGTACACGGGCAATCCCGCTCAGCGGAGCATCACCAACAACGACGACACGGCCACCTGCGACAACTGACGGTGGGAAGGGCCGCGCGCCCTGGGGAAGGACCTGGACGATGCGCTCGACATGGCTGGTGGTGCTCGCGCTGGTGGCGGGCTGTGACGGCATCGACCTGGGGGAGCTCGTCCCCTCGCACGCGGCACGCACGCGCATCGCCCCGGAGCCTCCGGGCGCGCACTGCCCGCACGGCGGGCAGGCGGTGCTCTCCGGCCTGGACCTCGATGACGACGGCGTGCTCGACGACGGCGAGGTGACGACCACCGAGTACGCCTGCACCACGGTGCTCGTCTACAGCCAGCCGGAGCCGGAGGGCCCCCACTGCGAGCACGGCGGGAGGGCGGTGCACACCGGCCCGGACACGGACGCGGACGGGCAGCTCGACGACGGCGAGGTGACGGCCACCGAATACGTCTGCGCCACGGCCATCCCGGACGTGCTGGTGCGCACGCGGCAGCTGCCGCCCGGGGAGAAGTGCCCGAATGGAGGCCAGGTCTCCCACGCCGGACGCGACGTGGACGGCAATGGGCTGCTGGACGACGGGGAGATTTCCCGCGAGGTGTACGGCTGCATGGAGCCGGCGCCGGTGCTCGCGCGGGTGCTCCCCCTGGCGGTGCCCCCTCCCGGGTGCAGGAAGACCAGCTCGCTCCTCGAGGCTGGCGTGGACGAGGACGAAGATGGGGTGCTCGACGACGCGGAGGCGAGGGCCTCCCTGCGCATGTGCCTGGCGCCCGAAGCGGTGTTCCTGCTCCAGCGGCCCGAGCCCGCGGGCGTGCGGTGCCCCACGGGAGGCACCGCGGTGGGGGCCGGCCTGGACCTGAACGAGGACGCGAAGCTGTCTCCCAACGAGGTGCTCGTCACCGCGTACGTGTGCCAGCCCACGGCCACCTACGAGGGGACCTATCAGGTGCGGAACGCGGCGGACCTCGCGGCGCTCCAGGCCATCTCCCACATCAAGGGCGGGCTCGACATCACCGACTCGGACCTCGCGCAGGTGGAGCTGCCCGGGCTCGTCTCGGTGGAGGGTTCGCTGAACATCGCCCGGAACCCGTCACTCACCGTGCTGAACCTGCTGGGCCTGCGCTCCGTGAGCGAGGCCGTCGTCATCGCCAATAACGACAACCTCGAGGTGCTTGGCCTCGGCCCGTCCGGTCCCATTCCGGCGCACGTGCTGCGGATTGGCACGGACCTGACGCTGGACACCAATGCCCGGCTGACGACGCTGTTCGGCTTGTCGGCCGCGCTCCCGCGCCAGAGCGTCAAGGTGGCGCGCAATGCGCTGCTCGTTGGCGGGGACGGGCCGCGGTACCTCGTGGAGCTGTCAGGCGACCTGGACATCGTGGAAAACCCTCGCCTGGAGTCGCTGGGCGCCTTCGGCGAGCTCGAGAAGGTGGGGGGCCGTGTGCTGCTCTTCAACAACGCCGCGCTCACCTCGCTCGCGGGGTTGGAGAAGCTGAAGACCGTTGCCTCGGATGTCGTCATCAACGACAACGATGCCCTGCTGAGCGTCGCGGCGCTGTCGGCCCTGGAGCGCATCGGCGGCAGGTTCGAGGCGAGCGACAACAACAGCATGCTCACGCTGGAGCTGCCCGCGCTCGTGCACGCCGGCAACATCGAGCTCCACTGGAACTACCAGCTGGAGACGGTGGGGCCCATGCCCTCCCTGGAGGCGGTGGACGGCATCTTCAGCATCAACAGCAACGACAAGCTGGTGGGCGTAACGGGCATGCCCCGTCTCGTCCATCTGGGCGGGGGACTCGGCCTCTCTGGAAACGCGCTGCTGGAGGACCTCTCCGGCTTCAGCCAGCTGCTGCGCTTGCAGCAGCTCGGGGTGTCCAGCAACAACGCCCTGACGAGCCTGGCGCAGCTGAACGGCCTGCGCGAGCTGGGAAGGCTGACCGTGCAGGACAATCGCCAACTCGTCCGGCTGGACCTGGACGGGCTCGTCCGGGTGACCCAGAGCTTTCAAGTCGTGGACAACCCGAAGCTTCCCGGGTGCCTGGCCACGTCGCTCGCGACGGCCGTGTACACCGGCCCGTCCGAAGAGCGCATCATCGAGCGCAACGCCGACACGCCCTGCGGCCTGTAGGCGCAGCGCGCCCGCACGGCGCTTGCCCGTGCCGGAAGCACGGCCCTACAGTGCCGCCCGTGCCAAGGCCGCCATGTCGAACCCGAGTCCGCCGGCGTTGATGGAGCCCTCCCCGCCCGCGCTCGCGCCGCCTTCACCCGTCCCCACCCGTGCGAGCCGGTGGGCGCCCTGGGTGGCCGCCCTCGGCGGGCTGGGCTGGTTCCTGTGGCTGGGCGGGGGCAACGTGCTGCCGCCCACGCGCATCGACTGGATGATGCGCGAGGACTGGGCGGGCCACATCTTCGGCTGGCTCTTCTACCGCAACGCCCCGTGGGGCCTGCCGCTGTCGTCCTCGCCCAACCAGCTCTACCCCTACGGCACCTCCGTGGCGCTCACGGACGGCAACCCGCTGGTGGCGGTGCTGCTCAAGCCCTTCAGCGCGCTCCTGCCCGCGGACTTCCAGTACACCGGCGCGTGGCTGGGGCTGTGCTTCGTGCTGATGGGGTACTTCGGCGCGCGGCTGGTGGCGGTGGTGTCGCCGCGCCCCGCGCACCAGGTGCTGGGCGGCGTGCTGCTGGCCCTGGCCCCGCCCATGGCGGCGCGCTTCGGCCACCCCACCCTGTGCGCGCACTGGCTGCTGGTGGCCATGCTGTGGCTGCACCTGCGCGACACTCCGGATGCCCACGCCGCGGGGAAGGCCCTGGCCCTGGCCGCGCTGTTCAACGCCGTGGGCGCGGGCACGCACCCGTACCTCGTGGCCATGCTCGCGCCGCTCGCGGTGGCGCTGACGGTGCGGCTCGCGCTCGGCCGGGTGCTCGGGTGGGGCGCGGCGGTGGCGGCCGCGGTGGGCTTCCTCCTGCTGGACGTGGGCGTCTTCGCCCTCTTCGGCTACTTCGGCGGCAGCGGGCTGGGCGCGGAGGGCTTCGGTGACTTCTCCGCGGACCTGGCCACGCTGTTCAACCCCATGGGCTGGTCGCGGCTCCTGCCCTCGCTGAACGCGGCGCCGAGGCAGGGCGAGGGCTTCGGCTACCTCGGGGCCGGCGCGCTGCTGCTGCTCGCCCTGTCCCTGCTCGCCACCGTGTTCCGCTTCTCCACGCTGCGCGGCGTGCCCTGGCGCCGCGGCGTGCCGGTGGCGGTGACGGTGCTGCTGATGGCCGCCTACGCGCTGTCGTGGCGCGTGACGTGGATGGGGCGGCAGGTGGTGGACCTGGGCGCGCTGTACGCGCCGCTCTCGCGGCTGACGTCGGCGTTCCGCTCGTCGGGGCGCTTCGTGTGGCCGCTGAGCTACCTGCTGGTGGCCTGCGCGGTGCTGCTGTGGCTGCGGCTGTGGCGGGCGCGTCCCTGGGTGGGCACCGCGGCGCTGGTGCTGGCCGTCGCGGTGCAGGCGTATGACTGGCGCGCGGAGCGCAGCCCGCTGCACCGGCCCGGGAGCTTCCGTCGCCTCCAGGCTCCCGAGTGGGCGGAATTGCGCGGTGCCTACCAGCACCTCGCCCTCTTTCCACCCCACATCCAGTGGGTATGCCGCTATGACGAGCCGGTGGTGAACGCACTCGGCTACACGGCCTATCGACTGGGACTCACCTTCAACAGCGGCTACGCGTCACGTACGCCGCCGGAGCTGGCCCGGGAGTGCCACGCAACGCTGCCTCCAGGCGGCGTGGACGCGGACACGGCCTATGTGGTCTCGGCCGAGGCGCTCGGGTCCTTCCTCCAGCAGGGTGCCCGCTGCGGCGTGCTGGAGGGACTGCCGGTGTGCGTGGCGGGGCAGCGGACGGACGCCTTCGCACGGGCGCTGGAGCGCCAGCCGCTGCGATAGTCACCGGGCGGCCGGGCGCTCCTCCCGCCGCCCGGACACGGCCGGTGGTCAGGAGATGGACACCCTCTCAGGGAAAGGCAGCATCGGGGACGTATGGGAAGCGAGGACATCGTCACAGCGTTGCGCCGGGTGTCGCTGTTCTCCCGGCTCAGCGACGAGCAGCTCCGGTGGATTGCCGACCACGGCCGGCAGCTCCACTTCGCGGCGGGCGTGCGCATCGCCGCGCAGGGAGACCCGGCCGACGGGCTGTCCGTCATCCTGGAGGGCCGCACGGAGTGGACACGCCGTGTGGGCGCGCAGGAGGTGCACGCCGCGACGCTGGAGGCGGGCGACATCTTCGGCGAGCTCATCCTCTTCCTGAACTCGCCCCACCCCACCACCGGCCGCGCGGTGACGGACGTGCGCCTGTTCCGCCTGGAGACCGCCACCTTCTGGGAATTGCTGCGCGTGGCGCCGGTGCTGATGCGCGGGCTGATGGAACTGGCCTCGCAGCGCTCGCAGCCCCACGAGACGGGCTCCAGGCAGCAACCGGAGCTGCTGTCCGCCGGACAGCTGGCGGCGGGGGTGGCGGGAGAGCTGGACAACCCCGCTGCGTCGTCGCGGCGGAGCGCGGCGCGCCTGCGCGAGACGCTGCGGGCGGTGTCGACGCGGGCCATGGCGCTCGGGGAGCACGGGCTGTCCCCGGCGCAGCGCGGGGCCCTGCTCGCCCTGCCCCGCGAGGCAGCCGAGCGCGGCAGGACGTCCCCGCTGCTGGAGCCCGTGGCTCGGGCGGAGCGCGAGGAGGCGCTGGGCAGCTGGCTGGAGGCACGCGGCGTGGCGGAGGCGTGGGAGGCGGCGCCCGTGCTGGTGGCCTCCGGGCTGGACGTGGCGTGGCTGGAGTCGGTGTCGACGCGCGTGGGCGAGGGGCTGCTGGGTGACGTGCTCGCGTGGCTGGTGGCCGCGGTGACGTGTGACGTGTTGCTGGCCGAGGTGGAGCGCGGCACGGCGCGCGTGTCCACGCTGGTGGAGGCGATGAAGGCCTACAGCTTCCTGGACCCGATGCCGGCGCAGGAAGTGGACCTGCACGAGGGCCTGGAGCGGACGCTGTCGGTGCTGGGCCACCGCATGTCCGACGGCCGCGTCACGGTGGAGCGCCAGTACGAGCGGAGCCTGCCGCGGCTGAAGGCGGAGGACGGCGCGCTCGAGGAGGTGTGGACGCAATTGGTGCTCAACGCGCTGCAGGCGCTGGGCGAGCGCGGCGGCCACCTGCGCCTGCGCACGTGGGCCGAGAGTGGGCGCGCGGTGGTGGAGGTGTCGGACGATGGACCGGGCATTCCGAAGGACCTGATGCCGCGCATCTTCGAGCCCTTCTTCAGCACGAAGCCGCACGCGGCGGGCCTGGGGCTGGACGTCTGCCGCCGTGTCGTCGAGCGGCACGGCGGAGACCTCCGCGTCCTGTCCGAGCCCGGCGGCACCCGCGTCCAGGTGCGCCTCCCGGTGTAGAGGGAAACCCGGGACAGGTGTCCGGATGTCCGACGGAGCACGGGCGCGGCATCCAGCCGGTGACGGATGCGGCGTGCCAGCGGGCTTGGAGCGTCACCCGCTTCACGCAAGGCCCGTGGGCGGATGGTCCGCCGCGCGCTGGAGGCGTGGACTCCTCCGCGCCCCCGTGTGCCGCTGGCCCGCGTGTACACTGGTGGAGTCGCGGCGCCCGCTTCATCGCGGAAGGAGGCTCGCATGTCCGGTGAGATTCAGGGCGCCTGGTTCAAGGCCATCCTCGGCTCGATGACCGCGGCGTCCTCGCGCTTCCCGCAGCACCAGCAGCGCATCAACAGCATGCGCGACGACACCTGGTACGCGTGGGAGGACTACGTCCGGATGACGGGCGAATTGCAGGCGGCGCTGGGGGACCGGGCGGTGGAGGCGATTGCGCAGCGCTCGGCGATGCGCACGCTGCCGCTGGCGCGCACCCTGGGCTTCGACTCGGTGGAGAAGGTGTTCGGCAACTTCGACGCGCTCCTGCACGCCATGGTGAGGGACCTGCCGGCGGCGGACTCCACGCGCACCGTGTCCTTCACGCCCCTGGCGGCGGAATTGGAGACGCAGTCGCGCCTGCCCACCTCGCTCCTCGTGGGCACCTTCCGGGGCCTGCTCATGGGCTTCGGGAAGATTGTCACGGAGGCCAGGGTGACGACCCGAGGCGGCACGCGGCGCTTCTCGCTGCGCTGGATGTGACGCGGGCGCCCGCTCTGGCAGGCTCCCCGTCCATGGTGCGCATCGGCGTCATCGGAACGAAGTGGGGCCTCATGCACGTGGGCGCCTTCCGCGCGGCGGGCGCGGAGGTGACGGCTCTCTGCGGGCAGAATCCCGACAACACGCGCGCGGTGGCGGCGCGAGAGGGCATCCCCCTGGCCACCACGGACGTGCGTGAATTGTGCGCTGCCGTGGACGCGGTGGTGGTGGCCTCTTCCGATGCGGCCCACCGTGCTCACATGGAGATGGCGCTGAACGCGGGCCGCCCCGTCCTGTGCGAGAAGCCACTGACCCGCACCGCCGAGCAGGCACGCGCCCTGCTCGCCCACGCTCGCTCCGCTACGAGTCCCTTCGCCCGCGAGAAGCCGCTGCCCCGCACCGCCGAGGAGGCGCGCGCGCTCCAGGTCCACGCGGGCCCCGTCGCGGTGAACTTCCCCTACCGCATGCTGCCTTCGCTGCGCGCGCTGAAGGCCTGGCTCTCGGAGCGGCCGGTGCGCCACCTCGCGCTCACGCTGCGCAACGGCTTCGCGGTGGATGAAGGCGACAGCGCCGGGCCCCTGCTCGGCGCTTCCGGCGACTGGGGCGGCATGTCCCATGTCATCGACGCGGCGCTGTGGCTCGCGGGCGCCGCTCCAGTCTGGGTGCAGGCGTCACTGTCCGGACGCCCCGTCCACACCGCCGCGCTGCACGTGGGGCTGTCCTCCGGGGCGGTGCTGGTGCTCACCCATGCCGCCTGTCCGGAGCCGGGCATTCATGGTGGCTGGACGCTGCTCGGACGCGGCTGGGAGGCCGGCTTCTCGGGCGGCTACGTGCCCTTGCGCGAGGGCTGGTGCGTGTCCCCGGTGCGCGGCTTCGAGCACGGCACGTGGAGGGACGTCGCGCCGGGCCTGGAGCCGCGCCCCGGCGAGCGGGAGCCGTGGGCCCAGGCGCATGTAGAAGGCGCGCGAAGGTTCCTCGGACTGCTGCGAGGCGAGCCCCGGGACGGACTGGCCACACTGGACGACGGTGCCACCGTGCAGGAGGTGCTCGCGGCGGCCATGGTGTCCGAGGAGACAGGTCGGCGGGTCCACCTGGAATCGCGCTCCGGGGCATGAACGCCGTCCAGCGACGCCAACCATCCGGCACTCGCGACACAGGCGCATCGCGCACCACGTGGAGAAGGGGCTTGGTAGTTTCCGCGCGCCCGAAGTCGCCGGGCACCTTTCCCTTTCCCGAGGAGCGCACGATGCCCGTGGTGGACAAGCACAACGTCGGAACCCCCACCTGGATGGACCTGATGACGACGGACCTGGAGAAGGCCCGCGCCTTCTACGGTGCGCTCTTCGGATGGAAGTTCCTCATCGGCCCGAAGGAGACGGGCTACTACACGATGTGCCAGCTCGACGGCCGCAACGTCGCCGGCATGGGCCAGCGGCCGGCGGACGCACCCTTCCCTCCCGCGTGGAGCCTCTACTTCGAGGTGGACGACATCGACGCGTACGCCGCGCGCGTGCGCAAGCACGGCGGCCACGTGGGCATGGGCCCCATGGACGTCATGGAGGAAGGGCGGCTCGCGTTCTGCTCGGACCCCACGGGCGCGCACTTCGGGATGTGGCAGTCGAAGAAGCACCAGGGCGCGAAGCTGGTGGGCGAGCCCGGCAGCATGGCGTGGCACGAGGTGAACACGCGCGATGCCGCCCGCGCGCGTGACTTCTACGCCGCCGTCTTCGGACTGGAGCCGAAGAAGATGGAGGGCATGGAGTACTGGACGCTGCACAAGGGCCCGCAGACCGTGGGCGGCGTGTTCCAGATGGACAGCAAGTGGCCCTCGGGCGTGCCCGCGCACTGGATGAACTACTTCGCCGTGACGGACACGGACGCGGCGGTGAAGAAAGTCACCGAGATGGGCGGCAAGGTGCACGTCCCGGCCATGGACACGCCCTACGGCCGCATGGCGACCGTCACGGACCCGGCCGGCGCGGCCTTCACCGTCATCAAGCTGTCCCCGTTCGCGCAGAGCATGTAGTCCTCGGCAGCCTCCAGGAGCCGGCGGGCGCCACGGGGTGGCCTCGCCGGCCCGGGCTTCCCCGCCTGTCCTGCACCCGGCCGCTTTCGCCCCCGCTCCCGCCCGCTTATCCCAGCGGGCGCCCGCCTTGCGTCTCAGCCCCATTCGTTGCGTGATGGCCCCTGACGTAGCGCCCCACGAACGCGAGCCGACATGTCGTCCACCCCCGCCGACCCTGCCCGCGCAGCCCGTCTCGCCGAGCCCTGGCTCGAGGAGCTCGACATCCTCGTGCGGGCCCGCTACCCGCTGCTCTACCTCGTGTCCTGGGAAGAGCACCGCGTGGACGCCATCCTCACGGAGCTGGCCCGCGCGCACGGCAAGGCGCTCTTCACCTGGTCCATCACCAAGGGCCTGCGCAGCGTGGGCACCTCGCGCACCGCGCCCCTGCCCGAGGACACGCGCAACCCCGTGGACGCGCTGGCCGCAATCGAAAAGCTGGGCGAGCCCGCGCTGGTGGTGCTCAAGGACTTCCACCCCTACCTGGAGGAGAAGGGCGTGGTGCGGGCGCTGAGGGAATTGGCCCACTTCCTCAAGAGCACCTTCACCACCGTCATCCTCCTGTCCCCCGCGCTCAACATCCCCATCGAGCTGGAGAAGGAAGTCTCCGTCGTCGACGTGCCCCTGCCCGGGTACAACGATTTGCTGCGACTCCTGAAGGAAATCGTCGCGCTGGTGCGCAGGAGCAACTCGGCCACCATCGAGCTGTCGCGCGAGCATGCCGACCAGCTCATCAAGGCGGCGCTCGGGCTGACGCTGTCGGAGGCGGAGAACGCCTTCGCCAAGGCCATCGCCGCGGACGGGAAGCTGGGCCCGGAGGACATCAAGCGCATCCAGGACGAGAAGCGGCAGGTGATTCGCAAGAGCGGCCTGCTGGAGTACTACCCGCCCGAGGAGAGCCTGGGGAACGTGGGCGGGCTGACGAACCTCAAGGCCTGGCTGAGCCAGCGCACCGCCGCCTTCGGAGAGCGCGCCCGCCAGTTCGGCCTGCCCGAGCCCCGGGGCCTGCTGCTGCTGGGCGTGCAGGGCTGCGGCAAGAGCCTCACCGCGAAGGCCGTCTCCGCGCACTGGAACCTGCCGCTCTTGCGGCTGGACATGGGACGCATCTTCAGCGGGCTGATTGGCTCGTCCGAGGAGAACCTGCGCAAGGCCATCCGCGTGGCGGAGAGCGTGGCGCCGGTGGTGCTGTGGGTGGACGAAATCGAGAAGGGCCTGTCGGGTGTGGCCTCCTCCAGCACGGGGGACAGCGGCGTGTCGGCGCGCGTGTTCGGCACGCTGCTCACCTGGCTGCAGGAGAAGACGGCGCCCGTCTTCGTGGTGGCCACCGCCAACCGCATCGACGGCCTGCCCCCGGAGGTGCTCCGCAAGGGGCGCTTCGACGAAATCTTCTTCATTGATTTGCCGGAGCAGGCCGAGCGGCAGGACATCTTCCGCATCCACCTGCACCGCAGGAAGCGCGAGCCCGCGGCGTTCGGCCTGGAGGAGCTGGCCACGCTCACCGACGGCTTCAGCGGCGCGGAAATCGAGCAGGTGGTCATCGCGGGCCTGTACGAGGCCTTCGCCGAGGGCATGGAGCTCGCCCAGCAGCACCTGGTGCGCGTCATCCAGGACACCTTCCCCCTGTCGGTAACGATGGGTGACGAGATTGGCCGGCTGCGCGAGTGGGCCCGGGGCCGCACCCGCCCGGCCTCGAGCAGCGTGCCGCCCGGGAGCCCGAGATGACGTCCAAGCTCTCCCGCTTCCTCCACCTGGAGCGCGCGCGCGTCGAGCGCCCCGAGTCCGAGACGTCCTCCCAGCTCCAGAGCGGCAACCGCTTCGAGTCCATGGAGGAGCGCAAGGAGCACCAGGAGGCCGGCGTGCCCGACGCGCACCTGGAGCGCTTCAGGGCCCAGGAGCCCATCTCACTCGCGGACGCGCCCGAGGAGGACGCACGGCGCTTCCCCCGCTGCATGCTGTGCGAGTCCGAGAATGGCCGCTTCGCCAAGACGTGCCGCATGTGCGGCGCGGACCTGGGCACGCCTCAGCAGCTCGAGTTCAACGAGCGGCTCTGGCAGGAGCGGCGCAAGGAGCTGACGCGGACGCGCGAGGACGAAGCCGAGGCGCTGCGCCAGTTCGAGGCCCAGCGGCGGCAGGACAACGCGGAGCAGCTCACCCGCCAGCTGGCGCAATTGCGCGCGGAGGAAGGGGCGCCCCGCTGGGTGCGCGCCTTCTCCCAGCACTCGACGCCAGGCACCGCGCTGCTGTCGCTCATCCCCCACCCGCTCGTCCGGTGGCTGACCTTCGCCGGAGCCGTGGGCCTGGCGGTGGGGCTCTGGCGCTACGGGCACGGACGGGCGCAGTGGGTAGGGGGCGGCCTGTTCTTCCTGCTGCTCCTCATGTTCCTGCCCCCCAAGGCCCTGAGACGGTACTGAGCCTTCAGCCCGCGCGGCCGAGCGCCGCCACCGCCGCGGCCATCACCTGCTTCACGGGCACGCCGGCGGCCTCGGCCACCTTGCGGCAGTCCTCGAACTCCGGGTGGGCATTCAGCACGGCGCCGCCGCGCAGCCCGCGCTTCACGCGGACCTTCCCCCACGGCGTCTCCACCTCCACCCAGTCGCGCTCCAGCGCCTGCCGCTCCACGCGGTGGTAGCGCACGCCCAGCGTGGTGGACTCGCGCAGCACCGTGCCCATCACCACTTCGCGCTTGCCGCCCTCCACCACCGCGCTCAGCAGGTGCCCGGGCCGGCTCTTCTTCATCACCACCGGCGCCACCCACGCGTCCAGCGCGCCCACCGCGAGCAGCTTCTCCACCAGGTACCCCAGGAGCTGCGGCGTGGAGTCGTCCAGGTTGGCCTCCACCACCCACAGCCCTTCCGTGCGCTCCTCCTCCATGCGCCCCAGCGAGGCGCGCAGCACGTTGGGCCGGTCCTTGAAGTCCTTCGTCCCCACGCCGTAGCCCACCTTCTCCACGATGAAGTCCGGAGGGTGGCCGATGTGCGCGAGCACCTTGAGCAGCGCCGCGCCGGTGGGCGTCGTCAATTCACCCACGCCCTCGAAGCGCACGGGCACGTCGCGCAGCAGCTCCAGCGTGGCGGGCACGGGAATGGGCATGTTGCCGTGGGCCACGCGGATGGTTCCGCTGCCCAGCGGCGGCGGCGCCGCGTACACCTCCGGGTTGCCCAGCAGCTCCAGCACCACCGCCGCGCCGCAGATGTCGACGATGGAGTCCACCGCCCCCACCTCGTGGAAGTGGATGTCGTCGATGGACACGCCGTGCACCTTCGCCTCGGCCTCGCCGATGGCGCGGAACACCGCCAGCGCCCGCTCCTTCGCGCGGGCCGGCAGCGTGGGCGCGGCCTCAATCAGCTTGCGGATGTCCGAGTAGGCCCGGTGCGGGTGCGCCTCGCGCGCGTCCAGCACCACGTCCAGGTGCGTGCCGCTGATGGCGTGGCGCACCGCGCGCTGCACCGCCAGCTTCCACCCCGGCACGCTCAGCCCGCTCAGCGCGTGCTCGAGCTCCGAGGGCGAGAGCCCCAGGTCCACGCCGGCCGCCAGGAACATGTCCCCGGCGATGCCACCCACCGGCTCCAGGTAGAGGATGCGCCGCATGTCACCGCCGTCCCTTCGTGCGGGAAATCAGCGCCGCGTAGAAGCCGCCGCCGAAGCCGTTGTCGATATTCACGGTGGCCACGTTGGAGGCGCACGAGTTCACCATGGCCAGCAGCGCGGACACGCCCCCGAAGTTGGCGCCGTAGCCCACGGACGTGGGCACCGCCACCACGGGAATGCCCACCAGCCCGCCCAGCGCGCTCCCCAGCGCGCCCTCCATGCCCGCCACGACGACGGCGGCGTGGCACTCCTGGATTTCCTCCCGCCGCCGCAGCAGCCGGTGGATGCCCGCCACGCCCACGTCGTAGACGCGCCGCACCTCCGCGCCCATGGCCTCGGCGGTGATGGCCGCCTCCTCCGCCACGGGGATGTCGCTGGTGCCGGCCGTCACCACCGCCACCTTCCCCGCGCGCACCTTGCCCTGCTTGAGGTGGAAGATGCGCGCCACGGAGTGGTACGTGCCCTTGGGGAAGCGGGCCACCAGCGCCTCCGCCTTGTCCGGCTGCAGCCGCGTCACCAGCACCGTCTGCTTGCGCTCCACCAGCGCACCGACGATGCCCAGCAACTGCTCCACCGTCTTCGGCTCGCCCAGCACCACCTCCGGGAAGCCGAAGCGCAGGTTGCGGTGCGTGTCGAGCGTCGCGTAACCCAGCTCGGCGAAGGGGAGGTCCTTCAGCTTGCCGACGGCGTCATCCACCGACACGCGGCCCGACTTGACGCTCCCGAGGAGCTGCTTCAGCGCCTTCTCGTCCATGGGCGCCCGTCTACCGCGAAACGGGCTACACGCCCAGTCGCGCCAGCAGGGCTTCGGCGCTCTCGCGCTCCAGCAGCAGCAGCAACTGTCCACCCACCGGCGGCACCGAGGCCGCCTGGAAGCGGGCCTCCAGCACCACCATGCCGCTGGCGCCGGGCCTGCCACGCACGGCCGCCTCCAGCGCCTCGCGCGCGCCGCCGCGGTGCAGGGACGGCACCGTGGGCATCAGCTTCCACCCCGTCAGCCGCCCCATGGCGGACAGGCAGGCGCTCGCCGCGATGTTGGCGACCTCGGCCATCACGCTGTCGCGCTCGGCCTGCTCCACGGGCTGACTGCCCAGCAGCAGTGACTCCAGCGAGCCCCCGTCCGCGCGGGGCAACACCAGCAGCAGCTCGCCATTCAGTGCATCGCCCTGGATGCCGAGCGACGCCGACACCACCGGGGCGTTGGCGTCCAACAGCCCCGCGGCGGCCATCGCCCCCGTCATCAGCACGCGGGGGATGGAGAGGTCCACCTGCCGCCCGCCCAACAGCCGGGAGAGCGCATTGGCCGCGTGGCCGCAGCCGATGTTGGCCACCTCGCGCAGGGTGTCCACCCGCGGGTCGTTGGGAAGGGGCAGGCTCACGCGGACAGTAACCTCGGCACGTCCAGGATGAACACCGGCCGGCCACTTCCGAGGATGGTGATGCCGGACAGCCCGGGCAGCAAGTCGAGCGGCCGGGACAGCGGCTTGAGCACCACCTCTTCCTGGCCCAGCAGCCGGTCCACCGCCAGCGCCACGCGCCCGGAGTCCGCGTCCATCACCACGAAGGGCCTGGCCCCCTGCCGCGCCGGGGCGGGGACGCCCAGCAGCGAGTCCAGCGAGTGCACGGGCAACAGCGAGTTGCCATGGGGCAGCAGCGCCGTCTCCCGGCTGCGGCTGAGCGTGTCGCCGTCCGCCTCCGTCGCCCCCACCACCTTGGCGATGGGCAGGCCGAACACTTCCTCGCCCACCTCCACCAGCAGCAGGTGCACCACCGCCACCGTCAGCGGCAGGCGCAGCGTGAAGCGGGTGCCCCGGCCCTTCTCGCTGTCGATTTCCAGCGTGCCGCCGACGTTCTCCACCACACGCTTCACCGCGTCCATGCCCACGCCACGGCCGGAGATGTCGGTGATGTCCTTGGCGGTGGAGACGCCCGGCAGGCACGACAGCAGGAAGGCCTCGCGGTCCGTCAGGCGCGACGCGTTCTCCACGGAGAGCAGCCCCTTGGCCACCGCCGAGGTCTTCAGCTTCGCCGGGTCCATCCCGCGGCCGTCGTCCTCGATTTCGACGATGACCCGGTCTCTGGCGCGCTTCACCGCCACCAGCACGCGCCCGCGCGGGCCCTTCTTCGCGGCGGCGCGCTCCTCGGGGGACTCCAACCCGTGGTCGATGCAGTTGCGCAGCAGGTGCATCAGCGGGTCGGCGAGCTCGTCGAGGATGGCCCGGTCCAGCTCGATTTCCGCGCCGGTGATGACCAGGTCGACCTCGCGCTCCTTGCGGCGGGCGATGTCGCGCGCGGCGCGGGGCAGCCGGTCGGTGATGAGCGACAGCGGCGTCATGCGCGCCGTCATCACCTTGTCGTGCAGGTCCTTCACCAGCGTGTGCAGCCGGTAGACACCCTCCTCCAGCGCGGGGCGGGTGTTCTCCGGCAGCACCTTGCCCACCTCGCGCAGGCGGGCCGTGGCGAGCATCAGCTCGCCCACCGTGTCGAGGAAGTAGTCGAGCAGCTCCGTGCGCACGCGCACCGTGCGCGACGAGGAGTCATTGGCGGGGCGGTTGCCCTCGGCCATCGGTAGCGGGGCGACCACCGGGGCGGGCGCGGCCACCGCCGGCTTCACCGAGATGACCTCCACCTCGGCCACGTTCTTCAGCGACGCGTGGATGCCGGAGTCGCCCGCCGCCGTCTCCAGCTCGAGCTGGATGTAGCCGTCGGGAATGCGGCCGGCCTTCAGCTCCTCCAGCGCGGGCCGCAGCTCCACCAGCGTGCCCAGGTTGGTGAGCCGCTTGTGCACCAGGAACGCGCGCACGCCAGGCACCTGGCAGGTGGGGGCGATTCGCAGCCGCACCGCCCAGCGCTGCGACGCGACGCGCGCGTCCGGCACGGCCGGCGCCTGGGGGGCCGGCGCAGTCGCCACCGTCAGCGCGCTCGCGGACGCCTTCAGCCCGTCACCGAGGTCCGTCGCGGCCGGAGCCACCAGCCCCATCGCCGCGGCGACGACGGCCACCGCGCCCGGGGCGGCCCCCACCGAGAGCTCGCCCACCGGGGAACCGGCCGCGTCCGGGGAGGGAACCACCGGCGCGAGCAGGTCCGGCGGCAGGTCCAGGCCCGCCACCGCCACGGAGGCTCCCGCCATCCCCACCACGCTCTGCGGACGGGGGGCGGACGAAGCGCCGGAAGCCTCCGGGGGCGTCTCCCCGGGAGTCTTCGCACCACCGACCTGGGTCGTCGCGGCTCCGGCACCGCCGGAGGAGTCCGTGCCCGCCGGGGGAGCCGGAGATGCCGCGCCACCGGTCCGCGCCGGAACCGAGACGACGCTGCCGTCCCCTTCCTCGGAGGCCCCACCGGCCGGCTTCAGCGCGGTGACCCTGGCGACGCGGGTGGCGGCCAGGGCCTGGCCCGTCATCGCGGTGACGCGGTTGCCGAGCTGCGTCAACAGCGCCGAGGCATCCTCCGGCGGCGTGTTCTCCGCCACGGCCCGCACCTGCGCCAGCATGGTGTCCGCGGCGGTGAGCAGCAGGTCCACGACGTCCCGGTCCAGGCGGCCGCGGTCCTGCCGGACGGCGTCCACCAGGTCCTCCACGCGGTGCGCGAGGATGGCGATGGACTCGAAGCCCATGGACGACGCCATGCCCTTCACCGAGTGCGCATGGCGGAACATGGAGTCCACCACGCCGGCACTGCTCTCGCGCTCCAACTGCACGAGGTCGCGTCCCAGCGCTTCCAGGTGGTCGGTGGCCTCCGAGATGAAGAGGCCGAGGTAGCGGGACATGTCCATGGTCATGGCCCGGCCTCGTCAGGACGAAGGGAACGGCCGCCGTTGGGCGAGTCCGCTCACGTCTCTCCCAATACCTTCTTCACCACCGCGAGCACGTCCTCGGCGCGGAACGGCTTGACGATGAAGTCGGACGCACCCGCCTCGATGGCCTCCATCACCAGGCTCTCCTGACCGAGCGCCGAGCACATGATGACCACGGCGCTGCTGTCGGCCTTGATGATTTCCCGCGTCGCCTCGATGCCGCTCTTGAACGGCATCACGATGTCCATCGTGGTGAGGTCGGGCTTGAGCTCCTTGTACTTCTCGACAGCTTCCAGCCCGTTGGCGGCCTCGCCGACGACCTCGAAACCTCCAGACGCAAAGATGTCCTTGATCATGTTGCGCATGAAGATGGCGTCGTCGACGACCAGGACCCGCTTAGCCATGTGAAGAACTCCGCCTCCGAATCACCTAGAGGAGCGCGGACACTAGCATCCGCGCTTTCCAGGGGGCTACTCACTTGGAATGGGTGAACAAGGCAACCACCGCGGCATCCAGCCCTTCGGGGTCCAGGACGGTTACTCCCAGGCCACCCAGCCGGGCGACTCCCCGGACTGCCGGCGTCAACTTCCCGGGCGCCGCGCTGACCCTCTCCACCGCCTCGATACCGTCCACATCCGTCACCAGCAGGCCCAGGTCCCGCCGCCCGCGGTCCAGCAACACCACCCGCGCCGAGGGCGTGGGCCCCTCTGGCAGGCTCAGGAGCTGTCTCAATTCCACCACCGTCACCACCCGGCCGCGAAGGTTCATCACCCCGGTAATCGCCGAGGGTGCACGGGGGACCCGGGTGAAGCGCTCCGGAGGCACGACGACCTCCCGCACCGCCGACAGCGGCAGTCCGTAGCGCTCCTTCTCCACCCGGAAGATGACGTGCCGCACAGAGGTAACGTTCTATCAGCTTTGAAATGGCCGGAGCGGCCAGTGCATGGGAGCTAACGCTTCGACGGAGACGTGGGTGCCGCGCCGCGCCGCGCCGTGGAGGACTTCCCGGGAGCCGCCTTCTTCGCCGCCGCCTTCTTCACGGCGCCAGCCTTCGCCACCGCCGCCTTCTTCACCGCACCGGCCTTCGCCACCGCCGCCTTCTTCACGGCGCCGGCCTTCGCCACCACGTTCTTCGCCGCCTTCTTCACGGCGCCGGCCTTCGCCACCGCCGCCTTCTTCACGGCACCGGCCTTCGCAACGGCCTTCTTCGCCGGAGCCTTCTTCGGAGCCGGAGCCGCCGCACCGCCCGCGGCCATCGCCTTGAGCACCTTCTGGGGCGCCACGGCGCGGAAGCTCTCGTGGATCCACTGGCTGAGCAATTCCACGGGGACGGAGTCACCGGGCTTGAAGGTGGCCGTCACCCAGCCGCTCTTGCCCATGCCGTAGCCGGTGGGCGCGGTGAAGGGGAGCATCAGCGCCGCTTCGTTGGAGTCGGGCAGCTTGGTGGTGACGGTGAGCCCGCTGTCCTCGAGCACGAGGATGGCGAACATCTTCCCCTTCACCTTGCCGCTGCGGTGGCCCCAGGGAAAGTCCTCGGTGGCTTCGGGCAGCGCGAGCATCACCTCGCGCAGGCGGTCCTCGGCGGCCTTCAGCTTCGGGTCCGCGTTCGTGGCGGGAAGGGTGGTCATGGGCTCAGGCGGAAGCTGCGCACGACGCTCTGCAGCTCGACGGAGAGGTTGGTCAGCTCGCTGGCCAGCGACGTCATCCGCGACACGGCGGCCGTCTGCTCCTGGATGACCTCCTGGATGGCCTCGGTGGAGGACGCGTTGTTGCGCGCCACCAGCTTGATTTCCTCGATGGCCTTCACCATCTCCTCGCTGCCCTTGAGCTGCTCGCGGGTGCTCTCGGAGATGAGGTGCACCTTCTCCGCGCCCTTGCGGACGGTGTCGGTGATGGCGCCCATGGAGCGGACGATGTTGCCCAGGTCCTCGCGGCCCTCGGCCAGCTCCGCGATGCCCTCCTTCATGGCGCTCACCACGGAGGTGGACTGGCCGGAGATGTCGCGCGCCAGCTTGGAAATCTGCTCCGCGGACCGGCCGGCGCTCTCCGCCAGCTTGCGGACCTCGTCGGCCACCACCGCGAAGCCGCGGCCGTACTCACCCGCGCGCGCCGCCTCGATGGTGGCGTTGAGCGCGAGCAGGTTCGTCTGCTGCGCCACCTGGGTAATCGCGTCGACGATCTTGGAGATTTCCTGCGTCTTCTCGCCGAAGGCGAACACCTGCTGGCTGGCGGACTCGATGCGGTTGAAGACCTTCTTCACCTTGTCGCCGGCCAGCCGCGCCGCCTTGGAGCCGTCCTCGGCCGCGCCGCTCGTCTCGGCCGCCGTCTTCGCGGCGTCCTCGGCGCTGGCCGTGGTGCGCTGGATGCTGCCGGCCATCTCGGTGATGACCTTGGACGCCTTGGAGACGAGCTGCGACTGCGACTCGGCGCCGGAGGCAATCTTGTTCATCGACGAGCCCACCTCTTCGGTGGAGCCGTTGACGTTCTCCGCCGAGCGCTGCAGGTCGATGGCGGTGTCGGCCACGCTCTTGGCCGTCTCCTGGATCTTGCCCACCAGCTCGCGCAGGTTCTCCTGCATGCGGGTGATGGCGCCGGTCAGCTCGTCGATTTCGTCGCGCGTGCTGCCGCCCTCGGCGGCCACCGGCTTGGACAGGTCTCCCTGGGAGATTTCGTACGCGGAACGGCTGAGCACCTTCACGCGGGTGACGCGCGCGAGCAGCGACGGCAGCAGTGCCGCGGCCGCACCGGTGATGAAGATGGAGACGCCGCCGCGCACCAGGTCCTTCCAGATGGCGGGCCCGGGGCTCAGCTCACGGAAGATGATGTCCGAGGAGAACATCCACACCGTGAGGAGCAGTCCGAGCACCACGTACCCGTTGAGGATCTTCCGGTGGAGGGAGACCTCACGCGTGGCACGGGGGCTGTCCACGGCCCGGAGCAGTCGCTGCACGGGCTCGCGGCGGGGAGTGAGTCCGGGGGATGTGTCGTCGCGAAGGGGACGGCGCACGGGTTGCTTTCAGGGGATAAGAAGCGTCACGGGTTTAGCCTTGCTGTACCGCAGGGTCAATCCGGCGAAGGACTACCGGAAGTGGTCGAACCCCCTCGGCGGTGGGAGAACGCGGCCTGTCATGTCCCGGCAAACCCACCCTCTTCCCTCTGAGAGGCCGCCAATTCGCGTGACGGAATGCCCCGCCCTGGCGCACGCGCGCTCGAATGCCCGGCTGCGTGACGAGGGAACGGACATGAGCAGCTCGTAGTCCTCGCCGCCGGCCAGCGCGCCCTCGGCGCCGAGCGCGTCGCGCACCGCGGCCGTCATCGGCAGGCGCTCCAGCTCCAGCGTGGCGTGCACGCGGGACGCGTCGCACAGGTGCCCCAGGTCCTGCGCCAGCCCGTCGGAAACGTCGAGCGCCGCGGAGGCGAAGCGCGCGGCGAGCCGTCCCAGCGCCACGCGGGGCTCGGGACGTCGCTGGCGGCGCACGGCGGCACCGCGCTTCACGCCCGCGAGCAGCCGCTGCAGGCCCAGGCGCGCGTCGCCGAGCGTGCCGGACACGTAGAGGACGTCTCCGGGCCGGGCACCGGCGCGCGTGAGCGGCGGGCGCGACAGCTCTCCCGCGGCGGTGAGGGTGACGGACAGCTCACGGGCGGAGGTGAAGTTGCCGCCGACCAGGGAGATGCGGTGCTCACGCGCCAGCGCCGCCATGCCGCGCGCGAGGCCGTCCAGCTCGCGTGGTGGAAACCCCCTAGGCAACGCGAGCGCGCAGACGAACCAGCGCGGCGTGGCGCCCATGGACGCGAGGTCCGAGAGATTCACCGCCAGTGCCTTGTGGCCGATATCCGCCGGTGAAAACGCGGCGCGGGTGAAGTGCACGTCCTCCACCACGGCATCGGTGGTGACGCACAGGGCGCCGCGCTGCGGCGCGAGCACGGCGCAGTCATCACCGGGCCCCACCGGGACGCGGGCCCGGGGGAAATGACGCAGGAAGCTGCGGATGAAGTCGAACTCACCGGGCATCGCCGTGGAGAAAAGACCACTCGGAGTCCGTGGGCAATGCGATTGCAAATGGCGCAACTTATTTCTCGATTTAATGAGAATCAAAGAGTTGGGGGGTTTCTTGCCCCCGGGGGAAGCAGCCATGTCGAAGGTCGGTAAGGGTCCGTCTGTCAATTCCGCGCCGAAGCCGCAGCCTGCACAGTCCAAGGCAACGACTGGGAAGCAGGTCTCCGCCCAGCAGCTCTCGTCCATGTTTGGCACGTTTGCGTCCGCGGCGGTGCCAACGCCTCCCGTGGCAACCAAGACCACCGCGGTCAGCGCCACCCCGGCGATGACGGCGGCCCTGGCCCAGCCCATGGCGGCCCCGCAGGAGGTGCTGCCCGTCCTGCTGGCCCCGCTGCCCGAGACGAAGATGTACGAGTGCATCAACCAGGCGTTCAACCAAGTCTTCCAGGGGGAGCATGTCCCCAACTGGCAGGAGCGCGACAGCTGGATGACCTTCGCCAAGGACGTGCGCGCCAAGGACCCGACGATTTCCGCCGAGAAGCTCCGGTCCGTCATCGCCAGCGAGCTGCGCAAGCAGCAAGCCGGGCTGGACGCCATCACCCCGGACAGCATCAACAAGTACATCCAGGACGCGGTGAGCTGGACGTCCCAGTGCTACGAAGGCACCCCACGCAACGCGTCCCCCGCGGAAATCGCGGAGTGGTCGGCCTTCGCACAGAAGACGCTGGCCGAGAATCCGGACATCACGCCGGAGAAGCTGAAGTACGCCATCCAGGACGCGGTGCGCGCGAAGATGACCGGCATGACGGCCGGGCCCGGCGGCGCCCCCAACGTCGACAAGTTCATCAACGACGCGGTCAGCTGGGTGGCCCAGTGCTACCAGGGCGGCCCGCGGGACGCGACGCAGGGCGAGCTGGCTCACTGGCGCCAGTTCGCCGCGCAGAAGCAGGCCGAGAAGCCGGACATGACGCCCGAGCAGCTCAAGTACGCCATCCAGGACGCGGTGCGTGCGCGCGCCACCGGCATGGAGGTGGGCGCCAATGGCCGGCCGGACATCGACAAGTTCATCAACGACGCGGTGAGCTGGGTGGCCCAGTGCTACCAGGGCGCCCCGCGGGATGCGACGACGAACGAGCTCAATGACTGGCGCCAGTTCGCCGAGCAGAAGCTGGCCGAGAAGCCGGACATGACGCCCGAGCAGCTCAAGTACGCCATCCAGGATGCGGTGCGCGCGCGCGCCACCGGCATGGAGGTGGGCGCCAACGGCAAGCCGGACATCGACAAGTTCATCAACGACGCGGTGAGCTGGGTGGCCACGTGCTACGGGGGCGGCCCGCGCGAAGCGACGACGGGTGAGCTGTCCCGCTGGCGCGCGTTCGCCGACCAGAAGCTGGCCGAGAAGCCGGACATGACGCCCGCACAGCTCAAGTACGCCATCCAGGACGCGGTGCGGGACGAAGCGCGCGGTGTGGGCGGGCCGGCGGGGTCGGCCGACCTGAAGCGCTTCATCACCGAAGCGTACCAGTGGGTGTTCGAGCTGTACCGCAACCAGCCCGCGAACAACCCCCGGAAGCCGACCGACCGCGAGATTCGCGAGTGGGAGGCGTACGCCAGGACCCAGCTCGCGAACAAGCCCGAGATGACGGCCGAGGACCTCAAGTACCTCATCCAGGACGGCCTGCGTAACGCCCTGGGGAACATGTAGCCCGGGCCCTGCGCGCTACTCGATTCGCGGCACGCGGTCTCCGTCCATGAGCCGCACGGGGGCCACCGCCTCGAAGCGGTCCGTGCGGTGGTCCAGCGAGGCGGCCTTGCGGATGAGGCTGCCCAATTCCACCACCTCGGGCCGCTGGGACAGCGGCGGCCCCACCTGCTCGTGGAGGGAGATGAGCTGCTCCCACGTCAGCGGGCGCATCCAGTAGGACGCCCGCAGCTTCTCCGCGAAGGCGGCGGCCACGTACGACAGGCGCGAGGGTGACGACGCGTCGGCGTACGACGGCCGCAGGATGCGGGCGGGCAGCGACTTCACCACCTCGCGCGAGCTGCCGCCCTCCGGCGCCTTGTAGCGCAGGCGCAGGGTGGCGAAGGCGTCCATGGGCTCGCCGCGCAGCTTCACCTCGTAGAGGGCCGTGACGGTGTGGCCCGAGCCCACCTCGCCCGCGTCCACCCGGTCATCCGCGAACTGCTCCTTCGCGAGGATGCGGTTCTCATAGCCCACCAGCCGGTAGCGGATGACGTCGCGCGGGTCGAACTCGAGCTGCACCTTCGCGTCCTTCGCCACCACCTGGAGCGTGCCGTTGAGGTTCTGCACGAAGATGCGGCGCGCCTCGTCCAGCCGGTCCACGTACGCGTAGTTGCCCTCGCCCACGTGGGACAGCCGCTCCATGAGGACGTCGTTGTAGTGCCCCATGCCGAAGCCCACGGTCGACAGGGTGATGCCACGCTCGGCAAAGCCCTTCACCCGCGCCCAGATGCCGTCCGCGTCGGTGACGCCGTTGTTGGCCACGCCGTCCGAGCAGAGGATGACGCGGTTGACGCCGCCCTCCACCCTGTTCGCCGAGGCGAGCGAGTACGCCAGGTCCAGGCCCGCCTGGGCGTTGGTGGCGCCATCCGTGCGCAGGCCGTCGATGGCGCTCAGCAGCACGTCCCGCTGCAACACGCTGGTGGGCGGCAGCACCAGGCGGGCCGAGCTGCCGTAGACGACGATGGACACCCGGTCCCGCTCGTCGAGCGCGTCCACCAGCAGCCGCAGCGACTGCTTCACCAGGGAGAGCTTGTTGGGCTGGTCCATCGAGCCGGAGGTATCGATGGTGAAGACGAGGTGTGACGGCTTGCGCTGGGCGGCGGGCACCTCGTGCGCCTTCAGTCCCACGTGGAGCACGTGGTAGCCGGGGCGGTGGGGGGACGGAAAGCCCTCCACGTGGATGCTGAAGGGCGCGTCCGTGTCGTTCTCGTAGCCGTAGTCGAAGGTGTTGACGAACTCCTCCACGCGCACCGACTGCGCGTCGGGGAGCAGGCTGCGCTCCAGGTAGCCGCGCGCCAGCGAGTAGGAGGCGGTGTCCACCTCCATGGCGAAGGTGGAGAAGCGCTCTGTCTCCGTGTCCACGGTGGGATTCACGCCGTAGCCCTGGAAGTACATCTCCAGGAAGGCCTTGTCGGTGGAGGACGACGGCGGCGGCGCCACCGTCCTGCCGCTCCCGTACTCGCCATTCATGTGGGAGAGCTGGTACGGACTCGGCGGCGGAGGCGGCGTGTAGCTGGCGGAGGCCCCCTGCGAGCCCGCGCGGTTGCGGGGGCTCGGGCGGGCCCCCCAGGGAACGCTGGAGGAGCCACCGACAATCTCGACACACTCCCCGAGGCTCTCCGGAAGCAGGTCCACGTTCATCCGGTACGTCTGGTTGAGCCGCACCACGATGTGCCGGGCATAGGGCCGGAGTCCCTCGAGCTCGAAGCGGAGGAGGTAGATGCCCGGAGGCAGCTGGGGAAACCAGTAGAAGCCATCCTCTCCGGTGACGGTGGTCCGCTCGCCCATCATCGCCGGTGAGGTGATGGTGACGACGACGTCGGAGAGCGTCCCCCGGTCCTCGGCGCTGAGCACCGTGCCCATGACGGTGCCGAAGCCGTCATCCGCCAGGGCGGGCGGAGCAAGCAGGAAGAGGACGCACAGCAGGGCGCTTCGGGGCGAGGGCATCATCCGGGAAGACCTCCGTCATCGGAATGAGTCCTTGTCCCACCGAAGCCGCCTGCCCCACCGCATGGCAGGCTCAGCGCTCCATCATCGTTTCATCACGGAGTCTCCGGGCGGCCGGTCCTCCTCCCCGAAGAGCTGGCTGAGACTCACGTCGAGCTGGCTGTCGAGCACGGACAGGAAGCTCTGGAAGCCGCCCGCGGAGAGGTTCAGCCGGGCCTGGAGGCGGCGGCGCGTCTCCTCGTAGATGCTCTGCCGCGCGCTCTTCACCCAGCGGGAGATGGTGGACTGGTTGACGCGCATCAGCGCGCCCAGCTCGGTGGTGGACAGCCGGTCGACGAAGTAGAGCCGGAGCAGGTGCCGCTCGTCGGGGGTCAGCGTGGAGAAGGCCTCGCGGAGGGCCTGACGCAGCTCCGACTGGTGGCGATGCTTGATGAGGTCCAGCTCCGCGTCGATGCCCGGCGCGGGGAGCGCGTCGAGCACGTCGGCCACGTCCTCGTCGGGCGCGGGCTTGTCGGCGGCCTGGAGCTTGAGGGCGATGCGCACGGCGGTGACGCGCACCCAGCTCAAGAGCGCGCCCCGGCCCGTATAGTCATTGATTCGCGGCTCGCCCTCCGGCGTGCGGAGCAGCAGCCGCACCCGCGTCAATTGACAGACATCATCGACCAGCGCCGCGGGCTGCTTCAGGTAGGCGAGCAGCGCGGGCAGCTTCGCCAGGTAATGCTGCTCGAAGGCCTCCGCGGCGGAGGGAAGACCCCGTGCGCAGGCGCAGGCGAGGTAGAGCTCGGACAGGGACAGCGGCTCGAGGAGCGCTTCGATGGAAGCCCCCGGAGGCGCCTCGGGCAGACGCTCGGCGAGGTGCCGCACGAAGAGTCCGGCGGGAAGCTCCACGGGATTCCATTGCGAGCGCGCGGCCTCCCACGCGCGGCTGAGCAGACTTTCGAGCGCGGCGGCGTCACGGGGTGGTGTCAAACGCACCCGGGCATGGGTGAGAAGCGTTGCAACCAGTTCCGGCGCGTCTGCCATGTGAGCCCCATCCCCTCGCATTCCAGTCACGGAGGAGGGGTGTTGAAACTCCGTCAGTCTATTTGCGAGACTCTGGCACCAATCACCATGACTTCGTCAAACGCGGCCCGTGAAGCGGGGGAGGCCGTCCTCCCATGTCTGTCCGACGAGCTCCTGGTGGAACTGATGGAGGGCCGGCTGTCCGAGGACATGCTGGCCCGAGTCCATCACCACGCAGCCGGGTGTGACCCTTGCCGGACGCTGATGGCCGCTCTCGCCCGGGGCGGAGTGGCCCCGGCGACAGCGACTCCCGAGGCGTCGCAGGTCCGCCCGGAGGACCATACCCAGACACTGCCCGGCGTCCCGCCGGCGCCGCTGCCCGAGCCCGAAGCCCCGGCAGCCCCTCCGGGCCCCTGGACGCCGCCCGCGGAGTTCGACGAGTTCCAGCTCGGGCCGATGCTGGGGCGCGGCGGCATGGGCGTCGTGTACCTGGCGAAGGACACGTCGCTGGACCGGCGCGTCGCGGTGAAGTTCATCGCCTCTTCGCAGCCCAGGCCCCGGGTCCGCGCGCACTTCGAGACGGAGGCGCGGGCCATTGCGCGCCTGCAGCACCCCAACGTCGTCACGGTGTTCCGCGTCGGCACGGCGGGAGGACATCCGTACATCGTCTCCGAGTACGTCCTCGGGAGGAGCCTCGCGCACCTGCCGCTGCCGCTGCCGTGGCGGCGCGTGCTGACGCTGGGGCTCGGGCTGGCGCGAGGGCTCGCGGCGGCGCACCGCCAGGGCGTGCTGCACCGGGACTTGAAGCCATCCAACGCGCTCGTCACGGATGACGGCGTGGTGAAGCTGCTGGACTTCGGGCTGGCCGAGTACTTCGACCTGAACACCTTCGCGCCGTCCCCGCGCTCGAAGGCGCACGCGGGCACGCCGCGCTACATGGCGCCCGAGCTGTTCCGGGGCGAGCCCGCGTCCCCGCAGAGCGACCTCTATTCGCTGGGCGTCACGCTGTACGAGCTGTGCACGGGCAGCGTGCCGCCGGGAGCCCCGGCCCGGGTGCTGTCCAGCGGCCCCGAGGGCACGGGGGGCTCGGACACGGTGAGCGGGCCGCCGCCGCTGCCGCCGGAGGTGGACGCGGAGCTCGCCACGGTCATCCAGCACTGTCTCGCGGCAGCCCCCGCCGAGCGGCCCGCCTCGGCCGAGCTGGTCCGCGAGGCGCTGGAGCGGCTGGAGCAGCTGCACTCGGCGACGCCGCTCGCGGCCGGCAATCCGTACCGGGGCCTGGCGCCCTTCGAGGCGGAGCACCGGGCGCTGTTCTTCGGCCGTGACGCGGACATCCGCGCCGTCATCGAGCGGCTGCGTCAGCAGCCCATGGTCCTTGTCGCCGGGGACTCGGGGGTGGGCAAGTCCTCGCTGTGCCGGGCGGGCGTGCTGCCCCGGGTGGCGGCCGGGGAGCTGGACGCGGACCGGGACATGGGCACGGTGACGCTATGGCCCGGGGGCCGGCCCATCCAGGCGCTGGCGGTGGCGCTCGCGCCGAGGCTGGAGATGAAGGAAGCGGACGTCGTCCTCGCGCTCACGGGGGTGGACGGCTGGCTGGGGCCCGCTCTGCGCAAGGCGCACCAGGGGCGGCGCGGGCTCCTCATCTTCATCGACCAGTTGGAGGAGCTGCTCACCCAATCCGAGCCCTTGCAGGCGGCGCGCTTCGCGCAGTTGTTGGGAGAGCTGACCCTGCCCTCGCCCGGGTTGCGCGTGCTGCTGTCGGTGCGAGGCGACTTCCTGACGGGCATCTCCTCGCTACCGGGCCTGGGGGAAGAGGCCGAGCGCGCGCTCTACATCCTCCGTCCGATGACACCCGCGGGAGTGCGCGAGGCCATCGTCGGTCCGGCGAGAAGCCGGGGCGTGGCCTTCGAGTCCGAGGAGCTCATCCAGACGCTGGTGAAGTCCATGGAGCACGGCACGGGCAGCCTGCCGCTCCTCCAGTTCGCGCTCGCGGAGCTATGGGAGCGGCGAAACCCCGCGCACAGCCGCATCACCCGCGAGGCCCTGGAAGAGATGGGCGGCGTGGCCGGAGCGCTCTCGCGGCACGCGGACGGGGTGCTGGTGTGGCTGAGTCCCGCGGAGAAGCAGGCGGCGCGGCGGCTGCTGCTGCACCTGGTGACGGAGGAAGGCACGCGCATCGAGCTGGGCGAAGAGGAGCTGCTGACGACCCAGGACGAAGCGCCGCGCACGGCGCTGCGAGCGCTCACGGAAGGGCGGCTGCTGCACGCGCACACCGTGGGCGGTGTCGCGCGGTATGTGATTGCGCACGACTCGCTGATTGGAAGCTGGGGCACGCTGCGCAACTGGAGGGACCGGGACATCGGCCAGCGCGCGGTGCGCGAGCGCGTGGAGGCGGCCAGCACCGAGTGGGCGCGGCTGTCACGTGCCCCGGAGACGTTGTGGGGGCAGCGGCAGCTCGACGAGGCGCGCCCGCTGGACCCGACCACGCTGGGGACTCGCGAGCGGGCGTTCCTCTCCGCGTCGCAGCGGGCGCTGCGGCTCCAGCGATGGTGGCGGTCCTTCGTCGCGCTCGGGGTGCTGCTCGCGCTCGTGGCCGTGTACGGCGGTCTTCGGCTGCACGAAGCGCTGGAGGATGCGCGGTTCGTCGACGGCCAGCTCACGAAGGCCGAGGAGCATCTCACGACGGCTCTAGCATTCACGGAGGATGCGCGGGCAAGCCGCAAGGCAGCGTTCCCGCTGTACGACGGACAGGTCTCTCCATCCCCTGAGAGCGCAGAGGGGCATGACCTCTGGGGTCGTCCCGAGATGCTCTGGAACCAGGCACTCCAGCAGCGCAAGGAGGCCGATGGCGCCTTCGCCCGTGCCACCAACCTGCTGGAGAAGGCGTTCGATCGCCAGCGAGACCACGGAGACACACGCCGGCTCCTGTCGAAGGTTGTCTTCGAACGGATGCGGCTCGCCGAGGACTTCCACCAGCAGGAGCTCGCCGCCGAGCTGCGGGAGCGACTGGAGCGACTGGTAGACGAAACGGATGAGGAAGGCTGGCTGGCTCAACTCAATGCCCAGGCAGAACTCGGGGTGGTGACGGAGCCTCCAGGCGCGCGCGTCGAAGTCAGCGAATATGTGAAGAACGAGCGGGACGTGCTGCACCTCGACTCCTGGACGACGTTGCCCGGCACCACCCCCATCACCGGTGCGCGGCTGCGTGCGGGCTCATATCTCCTCCGCATCACCCTACCGGGCCGCGCTCCCGTGAAGATGCCGGTGCTCCTCGCTCGCGGAGAGCATGAGAAGCTCGAGCTGACGCTCCCCGCCTCCGTGCCTGAAGGCTACGTGTACGTGCCACCGGGGTGCTTTCTGCTGGGCAGCTCCGACCCCGAGCAGATGCGGTCGTTCCTGCGCGCAGCGCCACTCCATCGTCGCTGCCTCGAGAAGGGCTTCCTCATCGGGCGGACGGAGGTGACGTTCGGCGAGTGGTTGGCCTACCTGAAATCCCTTCCTCCAGATGCCTCGGCGAGGCGCATCCTCGAAAAGCCGCGGCCCAACAGCGCCGGCAAGGCCGTCTCGCTGCGATACCATCCGGTCAAGGGCTGGTTGTTCTGCCTGTCTCTGTCGAGCAAGGACACGTTCTGCGCGAAAGAGGGCGAGCTGCTCGACTACCCCCAACGGACGCGGCGTCAAACCGCGGACTGGCGGAAGCTCCCCTTGTCCGGAGTCTCCCCCGAAGATTTCCGGTACTACCTCTACTGGCTCATCCAATCAGGACTCCTTCCCGATGCGCGCCTGTGCACCGAGCATGAGTGGGAATACGCCGCTCGCGGTGCCGACGGCCGCAGCTATCCCCACGGCAACCGCCTGGAGGCCGACGACGCCAACATCGACGTGACCTATGGCCGTTTGCCCCTGGCCTACGGCCCCGACATGGTCGGTGAGCATCCGGCGTCGGAGAGCCCCTTCGGCATCATGGACATGGCGGGCAACATCCTGGAGGTCACGCTGCCAGTGACCATGGACATGGGACGCATCGTCGTGAGGGGTGGGAACTGGTACTTCGATTCCGGCAGCGCGCTCGCGTCCAACCGCAGCACGGGGGACCCCGTCCTTCGCGAGCCGATGACAGGCATGCGCGTCTGCGCCCCGGCTCCCTCCCGGTAGGCCCTGTACGAATCCATGCATAACCCTCTGTTCCGGGGGCTCCTCTCCATTGAAGGCGCCGGCTTCGTGCCGGTCGCCCCACCCAATGGAAGAGGTATGCCGATGAAAGCGCTCAAGAAGTCCCTGCTCACCTCCGTGTGCCTGCTGCTCACGTCGCCGGTGTTCGCAGCCGCCCCGGCGCACATCTCCGCCTCCCAGGCGCGGCCCGACAGCGTCGTCGCCTCGCTGACGGTCGCCGACCGCTACGCCCTCCGCTGCAAGGGCCAGGCTCCCCAGCGGACGGACAAGATCCAGGGCACCGAGCTGTGGGGCACGAAGCGTGCGTGGGACGTCGAGCAGAAGACGGACGAGCGGAACAGCGTGCTCACCTTCATCGACGGCGACGCGGTGCGGAAGGCCCCTGACGACGTGAAGGCGGTGCGGGTGCGGGAAGGGCGCCTGCATGCCTGGCCGGATGCATCCAGCAACGTCGTCGGGATGGTGCTCCAGGGAGCCGACAGTGACGGCAACCCGGTGGAGGTGGCCATCTGCGGCGCGGAGCCCTCGGCGGATGACCCCTCGGTGGAGTGGTACCGCATCGAGGCGTGGAACCCGGTGGCGCAGGAGTGGGAGAACCCGTGTCAGTCCAAAGGCGGGGCGCAGACGCCTCGGGCCATGGCGGTGGGCGGCATCTGGGACACGCGCGGGGCGCACCAGGATGCGCCGGGGAAGGTGACGCTGGCGTGCGAGCTCGGCGCCATCAGCAAGTGCATCAACTGGGGCTACAAGCCGTGGGGCGAACGTGACGGGAAGTCGCTGGCCGGCATGCATCAGGCCTGCACGCGCATGGCTCGTGCGGACTACTGCGGCAATGGCCGGAGCCGCACGTTGAACGGCACCGTCATCGACATGTACGACAGCTTCGGTATGCAGACGCGGATGACGAAGGCCTCGTCGTCCTGGGACCCGGCGCTCGCCTCGTTCGAGGCGGCCTGGGGGCCGGATGGCGCGACGTGCATGGCGCGCACCCGGTATGGCGAGCCGCTGGAGACCATCCTTCAGGAGTGCCCGGGCAGATTCAGCACGGGAGCGGTGGACCTGGGTGGCGAGGACCGCTGCACGGTGCGGCGCGAAGGCATGAGCCCCGAGACGGTGCTGCTGCGTAACCGCTCGTACGACGGCCACTGAACCGACGCTGCTTCAAGTCATCGTGTGGGGACCTGCGAGCGGCTCGCGGGTCCCCATTTTCTTGGTCGACTCATGGGGGTGCACATCCGTACTACTGGGCGCCCTTCATCTCTCTGGGTCGGGACACTCCGCTGCAATCCCTCACTCCCGCCCCGGAGGGTCCGCCGGCCCCGCGATGAGGCACTCCCGAACATTCGGGACGTGTCCCGGGGCCGGTAGGAATTCCTGCATAACTCCCAGTCTCAGCTGCTCTTCACCGCTGATGGCGCCGGCCAGCGCCGGTCTCCCCATCCATTGAGAGGTTCCCCATGAACGCGCCGAGGCTGTCCTTGTTTCCTGTGTTCTGCCTGCTGCTCACCCCGTCCGCCTTCGCCGCCGACTCGGTCGGCTCACTGTCCTGGAACGCGAAACCGGACGCGGACCACTACGCGCGCCGGTGCCAGGCCCGGACATCCGAGCGCGGCCTCGCTCCCGTCGGTACGCTCCTGTGGGGCACGAAGCGTGCGTGGGACGGCGGGCAGAAGACAGACGAGCGGCGCAGCGTGCTCGTTTCCATCGACAGCGAGCACCTCCTCCAGGCAAACGCCCACGTGAAGGCCGTACGACTGCTCGAAGGTCGTCTCGTGACCTCGCCGGATGAAACTCGCGGTCTCGTGGGCACCGTGTTCCAGGGCACCTCCGGAGATGGCAGGCCGGTGGAGGTGGCCATCTGCGGCGCGGAGCCCGCTCCCTCGGACCCCGAGGTGATGTGGTACCGCATCGAAGCGTGGAACCCGGGAGCGCGGGAGTGGGAGAACCCATGCATCTCCAACGGCTACGTGCCAGACCCTCGGGCCATGGTGGTGCAGGGCCTCTGGACTACCCGCGGGGACCACCAGGATGCGCCGGGAAGGCTGACATTGGCGTGCGAGCTCGGCGCCATCAGCAAGTGCATCAACTGGGGCTACAAGCCGTGGGAGGTACGCCAAGGCAGGTCGCTGGCCGACCTCCACCAGGCCTGCACGCGCATGGCCCGCGCGGACTACTGCGGTGACGGGCGCAGCCACACGCCCGAGTACACCACCATCGACATGTACGACGCGCTCGGCGTGCTCTCCCGGACGGCAAAGTCCTCCGCCTCGTGGGACCTTTCGCGCGCCTCGTTCGAAGCGGCCTGGGCACCAGACGGAGCGACCTGCCTCGCCCGCACACGGGATGGGCGCTCGGTGGCGTCCATCCTCGCTGAGTGCCCCGGACGCTTCCACGTCGCCCGCGCGGTGGACCTCGGTGCCGGCGACCATTGCACCGTGCAGCGCGAGGGCTTGAGTGCCGACGCGGTGCTGCTGCGCAACCACTCATACGAGCAACTCTGACCCTCTCTGTCACAGGGGTGTGAACTCCGTAACAGCGCCCCCCTCCGGCGGCGCTTAAGACAGCCCCAAGGCCACCGCCAGCCAGCCCCGCGATGGCCCGCGGCGCATTGCGCCGCCATGGGCTCACGGAGTGGTGACACATGTGGCGAGTGCGCGGAGGGGCGGTGGTCGTCATCCTGTGCTGTCTGGCGGGACTGGCGGCTGTCGTGGCACGGCCGGATGCGAGGTTGCTCGAAGCCCGTGCGGTCTTCGACGAGGCAGCGAGGCTCGAGCAGGACGGCAGGTACATAGAAGCCATTCCAGCCAGTGAGCACGCGCTCGCGCTGCGAGCAGCGGCGCTCGGCGACACGCATCCGGAGGTGGCCGTCAGCCTGGACCAACTGGGCCACCTGCTCATGTTGAGCGGAGACTCCGTGCGCCCCGGTCCCCTCCTCCAGCGCGCACTCGACATCCAGCAAGCGGTGCTGGCGAAGCACCACCCCGAGCTCGCCCAGACGCTCACCCACCTCGCCATCCTCCACGACACCCAGGGACACACGGCCCAAGCGGAGTCACTGTTCGAGCGCGCCCTCGAAGCCACCCAGGGCGCCAGCCCCATCCAGGTCGCCAACGCCCTCGACAACCTCGCGGTCTTCCACGCCAGCCAGCGCCGCTACCCCCAGGCCGAGCGGGAGCATCTGCGCGCACGCGCCATCCTCGAGGCGGAGCTCGGCCCCCACCATCCGGACGTGGCTCGCGCATACAGCAACCTCGCGCGCGTCTACTCCGCCCAGGGACTCCATGCGCGGGCCGAGCCGCTGTATCAGCAGGCCCTCGCCATCCTGGAGACCTCACTCGGCAGGAATCATCCCGAGGTGGCACGGGCGCTCAACAGGCTGGGCCGCCACTACGCAACCCTGGGCCTGGAGACGAAGGCCGAGCCGCTCCATGCGCGCGCACTCGCCATCCAGCAGGCGGCGCTCGGCGCGAATCACCCCGAAGTGGCGGACACGCTCAGCAACCTCGCGCGGCTCTACTCCCGCCAGGGACAGGATGCGCGAGCCGAGCCGCTGCACCGGCGCGCGCTCGATATCCGGCTGAGCACTTTCGGGGAGAACCATCCCGACGTCGCCTGGTCACTCCACAGTCTCGGCAGCCTCTACTCGCGCCAGGGCCGGTACGAGCTCGCCGGTCCGCTGCTCTGGCAGGCGCTCCTCATCGAGGAGGCCGCGCTGGGGCAGGAGCATCCCGACCTCACCTGCACGCTCAACAATCTCGGTCTCTTCCATGCGCAGCAGGGGCATCCCGACCGGGCGGAGCCGTTCCTCAGGCGTGCGCTCGACATCCAGCAGACCGCGCTCGGGCCGAATCATCCCGACGTGGCCCAGGCGCTCGACAACCTCGCCTGGGTCCTCGTCGCCCAGGACCGGCACACCGAGGCCGTGCCGCTGCTCCTGCGTTCGCTGGAAATCTCCGAGGAGTTCTTGCGCCGCGAGGCACCGTACCTCTCCGAGTCACACCTCTCGTCCTTCTTCCAGCGCCTCCGCGAGAACGAGGAGCGCCTCCATGCCCTGCGGCGCGCGCACCCCTCAGACGCCAGCGTGCAGCGTCTGGCCTTCACGTCCGTGCTGCTGAGAAAAGGCCGCTCCGCCGAGGAGCTCGCGGCCCGCTATCGCGCCATCCACGACAGCCTCGACCCCGGGGACCGCGACGCCCTCCAGCGGCTGCGCGAGCTCCGAAGCGAGCTGGCCGAGCTGTCGTTCGGAGGTCCCCGCAAGCTGTCGCCCAACGAGTATCGGCAGCGGATGAAGGACGTCGCGAACCGGGGAGACGCGCTCGAAGCAGCGCTCGCGACGCGCTCCGCGCCCCTGCGTGCACTGACCGCTCGGGTGGCCCCGGCGGACCTCGTCGACCAGGTCGCCGCCGTGCTTCCCCTCGACAGCGCGCTCCTGGAATGGGTGGCGTACAGGGACCTGCCGCGCGTGACGGGCGGCCTTCCGTCCCAGTCTCCCGGACAGCTCCGCTACCTGGCCCTGCTGCTCTTCCCGGACGGGAGCATCCGCGCCGTGGACCTCGGCCCCGGGGACCGCATCGACAGTGCCGTCACGAAGCTGTACGAGGCCCTGGCCTGGCGCGACAGCGAATACCGACTTCCCTCGCGCGCCCTCTATCTGCTGACCGTCCAGCCGCTGCTGCCGCTCCCGGGGCAGGTCCGGCGCCTCGTCCTCGCACCGGACGGCCAGCTGGGCCAGGTGTCCTTCGAGGCGCTTCACGACGGCCAGCACTACCTCCTCGACCGCTTCGAGCTCTCCTACGTCATCTCGGGCAGGGACCTGCTGCCCCGCGCGCGGAGCGTCTCTCCGGCGAGCTCCGTGGCCGTCTTCGCTCCCAGCTTCGCCTCCACGCGGAGCGCTGGCGAGGAGGTCCTGGCCTCCCTGCCCGGCACCCGCGAGGAGGCCCTGTCCATCCAGCGCCAGTTCCCCGGGACCCGGCTCTACCTGGGACCTGAAGCCACGAAGCAGAACCTCTTCCAGCTCCTCACGCCCGGCATCCTCCATATCGCCGCCCATGGCTCCTTCAATCAGAACGAAGGCGCGGCGGAAGGCACGCGGGCCCTGGGCCACTTCGGTGGCCTCCATGGCGGCGCTCCCCGCCTGCTCCCCGACGACCCGCTGCTCCGCTCCAGCCTCATCCTCTCGGATGTGCGTGGCGGCAGGGGCGACAGCTCACGCGCCACGGCCCTCGAGGTGGCGGGGCTCGACTTGTGGGGCACCCAGCTCGTCGTCATGTCCGCGTGTGAAAGCGGCCGCGGCGACGTGACGCTCGGTGAAGGCATCCTGGGCCTGCGCCGCGCCTTCCTCATCGCCGGCGCGGAGACCGTCGTGATGAGCCTCTGGAAGGTGAACGACGACAGCACCCGCCTGCTCATGGGGGCCTACTACCGCCACCTGCGCGCCGGAAGGGGCCGCACGGAAGCACTGCACCTCGCCATGCGCGAGGTGCGCGAGACGCACCCCCACCCCTATTACTGGGCGCCGTTCATCTCGGTGGGCCGCGACACACCGTTGCAGCTCACCCCCTCCATCCGCTGAACCACCGCTCAGAGCCTGACGACCTCGTTGCCCCGGCGGGGCAGCACCACCCGGAACACCGTGTGCGGCCCCGCCCCCGACTCCACGTCCACGCTGCCGTGGTGGGCCTGGATGATTTGCTGAACGATGTAGAGGCCCAGCCCCAGGCCTCCCGTGCGCCCGCGCTGCTGCGCTCCGCCCCGGAACGGGTCGAAGAGGAAGGGCTGCAGCTCCCGGGGGATGACGCCCTTGTTGGCGACGGTGAACGTCACCGACTCCGCATCCATCCCGTCGAGCCGCAACTGGACGGGCGCGCTGGCGTCCCCGTGCTGGAGCGCATTGCCGATGAGGTTCGACGCCACCTGCGCCAGCCGGTCCGCGTCCCAGTCGCCCACCAGGTTGCCCTCCTGCCGCACGTCGATGCGGTGCTGGGGGAAGGAGGTCTGGTGCTCCTGCACCATGCGCAGGACGAGCTGCCCGAAGTCCGTCTCCGCGCGCCGCAGGGGGATGCCGCCCGCCAGCCGTGCCCGCGCCAGGTCGAGCACGTCCTCAATCATCCGCCCCATCCGCTTGCCGCTGGCCAGCATCCGCCCCGCGCTCCGGCGGACGGCCTCGTCCTCGGAGCGGCGCTGGAGCAGGTCCGCCGCGGTGAGGATGGCGCTCAGCGGGTTGCGCAAGTCGTGCCCGAGCACCGCGGTGAACATCTCGTTGAGCCGCAGCGTCTCGGTCAGCTCCCGGAGCTGGTGCGCCAGTTGCTGCTTCTGCCGGTGGAGCTGGAAGAAGACCTCCGCCTTGTTGCGCAGGACGTGCGGCTCCAGCGGCTTGTAGAGGAAGTCCACCGCGCCGGCGTCGTACCCCTTGAAGAGCCGCCGCTGGTCGCTGGCCCCGGCGGTGACGAAGATGATGGGGATGTGCCGGGTGCGCTCCATGCCCCGCATCAGCTCCGCCAGCTCGAAGCCATCCATCTCCGGCATCTGCACGTCCAGGAACGCCAGCGCGATGTCGTCGTGCCCGAGCAGCAGCTCGAGCGCGGCGGCGCCCGAGCGCGCCTGGAGCACCTCCACGTCGTCCCGGCGCAGCAGCGCCCCGAGCGCGATGAGGTTTTCGTCGAGGTCATCGACGAGGAGGCACTTCACCCGTGGAGTCATGGACACGGATTCCTTCCCGAGAGCCGTCGCTTCAGCCTTCACGCGCGCCCCCCATGGCCGCGAGCACGCGCGCCAGCTGTTCCAGAGAGAGAACGAAATCAGCCGGGCCGCGCGCCAGCGCCGCCAGCGGCATGGTGGAGACCTGGGCGGTGGCGGGCGCCTGCACCAGCGTGACGCCGCCCGCCTCGCGCACGGCGACCAGCCCCTGCGCCCCGTCCGCATTGGCGCCCGTGAGCACGACGCCCGCCAGGCGCTCGCCGTAGACGTCCGCGGCCGACTCGAAGAGCACGTCGATGGAGGGCCGGGAGAAGTGCACCGGCTCATCCGCCGACAGCGCGAGGCTCGGCCCCTTGTCCACCAGCAGGTGGTAGTCCGGCGGCGCGAAGCAGATGGTGCCGGGCCGCACCGGCTCCTTGTCCTGCGCCTCGGACACCGGCAGCGCGCACCGGGGCGCGAAGATGTCGGCCAGCAGGCTGCGCCGCTCTCGCGGCTGGTGGACGACGACGAGGACGGCGGGCCGGAAGCCCGGGGGCAGCGCGGGCAGCAGGACGCCCAGCGCCTCCACGCCTCCCGCGGACGTCCCCACCACCACGGCGTCGATGCGGCCGCGGAGCGACTCGGGGCGGAGGCCGGTGGGGTTGTCGGAGTCCACGACGGCCTACCCCTTCTGGAAGATGCGGTCCTCGCGGGAAACCGCCGAGAAGGACGAGGCATGTTGGGAGAAGCGCAGGGACTCGCGAGCCCCCAGGCCCAGGAACCCCTTGCGGCAGAGCGACTCGGTGAACAACCCCAGCGCGCGCTCCTGCAGCTCGCTGTTGAAGTAGATGAGCACGTTGCGGCAGGAGAGCAGCTGCACCTCCGCGAACACGCTGTCGGTGGCGAGGCTGTGGTCCGAGAAGACGACGTGCTTCTTCAGGGACCTGTCGAAGACGGCGTTGCCATAGGCGGCCGTGTAGTAGTCGGACAGCGACGTGCTCGCGCCGGACGCGGCGTGGTTCTGCGTGAAGGTGGCGATGCGGTCCACGGAGTAGACGCCGGCCTCCGCCTTCTGCAGCGCGTTGGTGTTGATGTCCGTCGCGTAGATGAGCGTGCGCTCCAAGAGCCCCTCCTCCCGCAGGAGGATGGCCAGCGAGTACACCTCCTCGCCGGTGCTGCACCCCGCAACCCAGACCTTCAGGGACGGGTACGTCCTCAGGAACGGGACGACGCTGGTGCGCAGCGCGCGGAAGTACGACGGGTCCCTGAACATCTCGCTCACCTGCACGGTGAGGTAGTCCAGCAGCGCCGGGAAGAGCGGGGGCTCGTGCAGCAGCCGGTCCTGGAGCTGAGACAGGGTGCGGCAGCCGAAGTGGCTCGCGGCCAGTGTCATGCGCCGCTTGAGCGACGCCATGGCATAGCCGCGGAAGTCGTAGTGGTACTTCAGATAGATGGCATCGAGCAGGAGCCGCAGCTCGATGTCCGCTTCCTTGATGGACATGCCGGAAACCCGTCCCTAGGCCTTCGGCATCCAGACGCGGATGAGCGACAGGAGCTTCTCCACGTCCAGCGGCTTCGCGATGTAGTCGTTGGCCCCCGCCGCCAGGCACTTCTCCTGGTCATCGCGCATGGCCTTCGCCGTCAGGGCGATGATGGGCAGCCGCTTCCACTCGGAGCGCTTGCGGATTTCGCGCATGGCCGTCAGCCCGTCCATCTCCGGCATCATGATGTCCATCAGGACCAGGTCCACCCCCTGCGCGGACTGGGCGAGGCTGCTCGCCAGGCGCTCCAGGGCCTCGCGGCCGTTGCGGGCGATTTCCACCTTCGCGCCCCGGGGCTCCAGCACGCTGGAGAGCGCGAAGATGTTCCGCACGTCGTCCTCCACGACGAGGATGCGCCGGCCGTCCAGGGCAGCCTCCCTGTCGCGCGCCACCCGCAGCATCCGCTGTCGCTCCGGCGGGAGCTTGGACTCCACCTGGTGCAGGAAGAGGGTGACTTCGTCCACCAGGCGCTCCGGCGAGCGGGCGCCCTTGATGATGATGGACTTGGAGAAACGCCGCAGCCGCTGCTCCTCGTCGCGCGTCAGCGAGCGGCCCGTGTAGACGATGACGGGCGGGAAGGAGACGTTCTCCAGCTCCGCCATCTGCTCCAGCAGCTCGTAGCCGCTGAGGTCCGGCAGGCTCAGGTCCATCACCATGCAGTCGAAGGTCCGCTCCCGCAGCCGCTCGAGCGCCTCGCCCGCCGTGGCCACGCCGAGGATGTGCACGTCCTCGCTCTCCAGCAGTCGCTGGATGCTGTCGCGCTGCCGGGCGTCGTCCTCGACGACCAGCACGTGCTGCTCGCCCGGGGAGAACTTCACCTCCAGCTTCCGCACGGCCTCCACGAGCTGCTCGCGCTTCACCGGCTTGAGCGCGTAGCCCACCGCGCCCAACTCCAGCGCCTCGCGCGAGTAGTCCGCCACGGAGATGACGTGGACGGGGATGTGCCGCGTCTTCGCGTTGCGCTTGAGCTGGTCCAGCACCGCCAGGCCCGAGTGGTCCGGCAGGTTCATGTCCAGGAGGATGGCGCTCGGCCGGTAGATGTCCGCGGCCTGGTAGGCGTCCGAGCCGGTGTCGGTGACGATGCACAAGAAGCCCAGCTCGCGCGCCAGGTCCCGGAGGATTTCCGCGAAGCGGGGGTCGTCCTCGACGACGAGGATGACCCGCGCTCCAGCAGTGAGCCGCTCCCGGTCGTCCTCCACGGAAGCGCGCATCGGCGGCCGGGGCGCCTCGGCCTGGGGGGCGGAGGCTGCCACGGACGGAGGCGGTGCCACGGAGCTCGGGGCGGACCGGGAGGCATGGGGCGCCTCGCCGGGCAGGGGGCCGGACGCGGATGCCGCCAGGGCCACGGGCAGCGTGAGGGTGAAGGTGCTGCCCTGGCCCGGAGTGCTGTCCACGGACACATCGCCGCCCAGGAGCCGCGCCAGGTCGCGAGAAATCGACAGCCCCAGGCCCGAGCCTCCGTACTTGCGGTGGGTGCTGCCGTCGGCCTGGCGGAACGCCTCGAAGATGACGCCATGGAGCTGGGCGGGAATGCCGATGCCGGTGTCCCGCACGGCGAACGCCACCCGTCCCGGGGACGGGGTGAAGACGCGCAAATCGACCTCGCCCTTCTCGGTGAACTTGAAGGCGTTGGCGAGCAGGTTCCTCAGCACCTGGCCCAGCCGCTGGGGGTCGGTCTCCAGCGACTCCGCGGCGCCCGGCTCCAGCCGTGCGGAGAAGCCGATGCGCTTCTCCTGGGCCTGCGCCTGGAACGTCCGGGAGAGGTTCTCCACGAAGCGGGGGAGGCTGACGACCTCGGGCTGGATTTCCACCTTCCCCGCCTCGATGCGCGACAGGTCCAGGATGTCGTTGATGAGCGCGAGCAAGTCGTTGCCCGCGGAGGAGATGGTCTGCGCGAACTTCACCTGCTCCCCGGTGAGGTTGCCGTCCTTGTTGTCGGCCAGCAGCTTCGCGAGGATGAGCGAGCTGTTGAGCGGCGTGCGCAGCTCGTGGCTCATGTTGGCCAGGAACTCGGACTTGTAGCGGCTGGTGCGCTCCAGCTCGGTGGCCTTCTCCGTCAGGGACACCTGCGCCTGGGTGAGCACGTCCTTCTGCTTCTCCAGGAGCTGGGTCTGCTCCTCCAGCTGGGAGTTGCTCTGCTCCAGCTCCGCCTGCTGTTGCTCCAGGCGGCGCTGGGACTCCTTCAGGATGCGGCTCTGCTCCTCCATCTCCTCGTTGGAGACGCGCAGCTCCTCCTGCTGGGTCTGCAGCTCCTCGGCCTGCCGCTGCGTTTCTTCCAGCAGCACCTCCAGGCGCGTGCGGTCATTGGCCGAGCGCACGGCGATGCCGACGGACTCCGACACCCGCTGGAGCAGCTCCAGGTCCGACGGGTGGACGGGATGGAGGAAGCCCAGCTCCACCACGGCGTTCACCTTCCCGTCCGCCTGGGACGGGACGACGAGCAGGTGCCTCGGAGTGCCCTGCCCCAGGCCGGAGCTGATGGGCAGGTAGCCTTCCGGGACGTCGCGGAGGTGGAAGACCCGGTTCTGCTGGAGCGCCTGGCCGACGAGCCCCTCCCCCGGGCGCGGGGCGACGTGCTGCTGGAGGGAGGTGGGAGGCAGCGCGTAGCCGGCGAAGCGGTGGAACTGCTGCGCGCCGTCCGCCAGGTAGATGGCGCCCACCTGTGCATCCAGGTACTCCGCGAGGAAGCGCAGCACGTTGTCGCCGAGCTGCTCCAGGCGCTGGTCGCCCTGCATCCGCGTGGACAGCAGCGTCTGTCCCTGCTGGAGCCAGGCCTGGATGGAGCGCGCCCGGAAGTCGCGCGAGGTCATGACCCCGGAGATGGTGATGAGCACGAGCAGCAGCGCGGAGCCCAGCCAGGTGACGGCCAGGGACGTGGTGGCCGAGCGCTGGAAGTCTCCGCTGCGACTCTCGAGCAGCTGCCGCTCCTCTCCCTGCATCTGCTCGACGAGGGCCCGGATGCGGTCCATCAGCACGATGCCCTGGTCGGTGCGGACCACGGCGAGCGCGGCCTCGGCCTGCCCGCGCTGCCGCAGGTCGATGGTCCGCTGCAACTCCGCCAGCTTGTCGGTGACGAGCGCCTTCAGCGCGCCCAGCCGCTGAAGCTGACTCGGGTTGTCGTCCAGCAGCTCCCGGAGCCGGGTGAAGTGCGACTCGAGCCCGCGGCTGGCATCGGAGTAGGGCCCGAGGTACGAGTCCTCGCCCGTCAGCAGGTAGCCGCGCTGGCCGGTCTCCGCGTCCTTCAACGTGGAGAGCAACGCCTCCAGCTGCTCGGCCACCTCCAGGGTGTGGCGGACCAGCGCGCCCGTCTCGGCGTTCGTCTTGAGCGAGTTGTAGGACAGGACGGCGATGAGCAGCACCGCCAGCGCCGCCACCACGAAGCCCGCGAAGGTCGCCGGAGGCAGCGGCGGCCCGAAGCGCGAGGCGCGCGAAGTCGCTGCCTCCTTGGTGGCCGGACTCATGGCCTCCTCCACTCACTGCGGGAGGTGGGGCCTCGGACTGCGCGCACTGTGCGGACGTGCCATCCGCACCCGGGATACTGGAGTACACCTGTCATGAAGAGCGCGTCCTTGCGGGGGGAGACGCAGGAGGTCTCCCCTACCAGGAACACACCCGTCCCGCCGGGCACCGGGCGCGAGTGTGTTCCCTCGCGCACAGTTCATGGAATGGCTGGCCGGTGGGCGGCCTGACGGCCGGGGCCTACAGGAACATCGTCGGGTCGAACTCGTCCACGTTGACGGGGAGCATGCGCGGCAGGGGCCGCTGGAACACGCGGGCGTTCAGCTCCAGGTCCAGAATCTTCAGCCCGGAGGGGACGAGCTCCCGGAACTTCTGGCTCACGTACTCGCGCAGGCCCAGCACCGCCACCTGTCGCTTCTCCGCCAGCATCGGCTTGAGGGCATCCGCGAAGTCCGCCCCATCATGGCTGGCGAGCACCACCGCCGCGCCCGGACGCTGCGTGCGGATGTTCTCCAGCAGCTTGAGGATGCCCAGGTCCACCACCTTCTGGTCCGGCCGCCCGTACAGCAGCGCCACCTCGCACCCGGCGGACTTCAGCGCCCGCACGAAGCCAATCATCACATCCGGCAGTTGCTCGCCGCGCGCGTTGAGCACCACCACGCAGCGCACCGGCGCCGGGAAGTTGGTTTCACAGAAGGCCACCAACCGGTCGAACTGCACCCGGTCCTGGGACTCGGGCTTGCGTCCCACCACGTTGGACACGGCCCAGTCGATGTTCTCGGCGTCGATGAGTACGTAGGAGGCGGCGGGAGGGCGTCCGGTCAGCATGGCCGGCAGGATATGCGGCACTTCGGTGTCCGGGGAGACTCAGTGAAGCCCCGGGTCCGAAAGCCGGCCCGGGCCTCCACGGCGCCACCGCTCCCCCCGAAATGATGCATCAGGAATGCTCCAATCCGGATGACGCGGGCGTGCCTCGATGCCCGTCATGCGGAGCGCTCCCGCCCCCACCGTCGCCCTCTCCGGCCGCGCCTCGCCGCGAGCATCAATATGAGCCCCAGCAGGCCGTTCATGGGCAGGCCGCCCGACGAACACCCACAAGACGACCCGGGCTCCGGGTCCCCGGGGCCCGCGTCGGGTGACTGCGTGCCCGCATCAGGCGCCTCCGTGCCCGCGTCGGGTGACTGCGTGCCCGCATCAGGCGCCTCCGTGCCCGCGTCGGGTGACTGCGTGCCCGCATCAGGCGCCTCCGTGCCCGCGTCCGGGCCTTCGGTACCCGCATCCGGAACTTCCGTGCCCGAGTCGGGGGCTTCCGTGCCCGAGTCGCTCGCCGTACCGCCATCCTGCGTGGTGGGGACACACGCCTCGACTTCCTCCTGCGACGCGTTGAACACGGTCGGGCAGTTGTCGCACGCATCGCCCACGCCATCTTCGTCCCCATCCGCCTGCGCCGCATTGGCGACGAGCATGCAGTTGTCCTGCACGTTGGAGCTGCCGTCGCCGTCCGCGTCCGGGCTCAGCTCCAGCGCCTTCTCGAGGGTGAGTTCCTCCAGTTCCTCCGGAAGCCGGTGCACGCCATCGGCGAAGTCCGGGCTCTTGCGGAAGTTGTATTGAAGGTTGGACCAGTCCTCGTACCCCACCAGCATCGTCAGGCCCGGCGAGCACGGGCCGGTGATGTCCACCGCCACGCCCGTGTCGACAGCACCCCCATCCAGGTTCCAGTCGATGGCCCCCTGAGTGGGGACCACGACCTGTCTCGGCGGAACCGGCGGCGGGACATAGGAGGTCTTCTCCCCCGCCGGGCCCATGATGCCCGCGAGCTCGTTCAGGTTGGACTCGTCGAGCGTGGGTAGCGCCTGCCCCGAGAAGTCCAGCTTGCGTCCGACGACAGGCGCTCCGTTGAACTGGCGGCTCCAGCTCATGATGCTCAGGTAGTTGGGCTTGCAGTTGAGGTCGTCGCCGCCGCCGTGACGCAGACCCAGCGAGTGCCCCAGTTCGTGCATGAACGTGGCGGCCTGCTGGTCGGCGTTGCCCTGTCCGTGTCCACGGACGACGGCGAAGCTGCCCAGCGAGACGACGATGTCGTTGCCCGGCAGTTCGGCCTGTCCGCTCGCGCCCGAGCCGAACAGGTCGTGGACGTAGAGGGTGTAGCGGAACACCAGCCTCTTGGCGGCGAGGAGCATGAGGTTGTTGGCATCGGCCCGCTCGCTGGCGGTCCCGAACTTCGTGGCCTTGACGTCGTCGAAGCTCTGCCCCGTGGGCGAGCTGCCCTGGAAGGCGAGCGTCTGCTGGTGCGCCACCGCCTCCTCGTCCACCAGGAGGTGCAGGCGGACTCCGGTCGTACCATCCGGATTCGTGACGGGGGCGTTGGCGAAGGTCGCGACGACCTGATTCAGCGGCCCAGCCAGCGGCCTGTGCTGTGCCATCCAGTCGATTTCGACGTAGAGGTCCTTGTGGTTGGGGTCGGCCCGCTCACCGTCGTCGATGACGCCGTCATTGTTCACATCGGCCAGCCGCAGGTCGATGACCCCGTCCTTGTCGAAGTCGATGCCGTCGGTCTCCCAGTCGTCGCACAGGCCATCACCGTCATTGTCGGGGTTGCCGTTCCCGTCGGTGTCGGTACAGGCGTTGAGGTCGAGCAGGAAGGCTTGCTGGCGACTACTGAGCGAGCCGTAGCCGACGATCTGCCCGGCATTGTTGATGGAGGCCGCCTCCATCAGGAACCACCCGGTACCGGGGGCAAGCAGGGATTGAAGCTCCGTCATCTTCCCGTTGCTCCAGACAAAGGGCACGTTTCTGTTCTGGCCGTTGAGGGAGGTGCCAACCACCTGACCGAAGTCATTGATGGCCCGGGCGCGGCTGGTGCCGCCGCCGAGGTCGCCAAGGTCGATCATCCTTCCCTTCCTCCACAGGAACGCGCGGTACTTCGAACCGACGTACGTCTCTCCCACCACTTCGCCCCGGTTGTTGATGTCAAAGCCCAGCGTGTTGACGCCGCCGTCAAGCGAGCCGAGGCTGGTCACGCCGCCATCCTCCCAGATGGCGGCTTCGGGTACGTTGAGCGCGATCTGGCTCGAGTCGTTGAGACCCACGACATGGCCACCGATGATGCCGAGGTCCATCAGCGTCCCGTTCTTCCACAGCACAAGGTGGGAGTCGCCGCTGGCAGTAGCGGCGCCGCCGACAATCTCACCGAGGTTGTTGATGTCCTTCGCGTGGCTGCCGCGGCCGAGCGAGCCCAGGTCGGTCATCACGCCGTTGCGCCAGAGGAACGCGCCGCCCTGGCCGGTATCACTGATGTATTGGCCCGCCACCTCCCCCAGGGCGTTGATTCCATAGGCACCGGAGTTCTCGTTGTTGGTGCCGAGCGAGCCCAGGTCGGTCATCGAGCCCTCCGTCCACAGATAGGGGTGGAGCCAGCCGGAGGGAATCCGTGAGCTGCCAACCACCTGACCCAACTCGTTGATGGCAACGGGCGTGTTGCTGCCACCACCGTCGAAGGGATTGATGACGATGGGCACCTTCCCGCCAGGTGCGGCAAGGACGGTGACGGAGGAGATGGATAGGACCGCCAGCAGGAACAGCGTCGCGCGCCCCAGCGTTGACGGTGTGCGGGTTCCGGTGTCCTGCGTGTCTTGCTTCAATGCCTGCCCCTCTGTGAACTGGCAATACGGTATCACCGGAGAGAGCCCGGGCCGACAGTCAAGGTGCGTGGCACGGGCCTGGACCTCTTGGCTGTTTTGAGACTCTGTATCACGCGGCCTGGGGTGGCCCTCGTGCCGGGGCCGCTCCAGAGATGGGAGTTGCCTCCCCCTGATGCCGGACGCTCAGATGCCCGGCCATGTCCACGAATGCGCAAGCGACCCAGGCCCTGCTCTCCCTCTGCGAGGACCAGGGGCGCCGGAAGGCGGAGCTGAGCACCGCCGTGCGCGACCTGCTGTCCCAGGGCGCCGACGTGAACGCACGAGGCAACTACGGCTCCACTCCGCTGCACTTCGCCGTGCTCGCGCCCTACCAGAAGGACCGCCCGCTCCCCGACATCGACGGGGTGAAGGCCCTGCTCGACGCGGGGGCCGACCCGAACGCGCGCGACGACCACGCCCAGACGCCCCTGCTGCGAGCCCTGCCCGACGCCCGCGACGACGCCGCGCAGGAGCAGCGCGCGCTCGAACTCATCCACCTGCTGCGCGCGGCGGGAGCGAAGGTGCCACCCGACGTGAAGGACTCCCGCGCCGCCGCGTTCCGCATGGGCAGCCAGCGCCTCTACCAGCAGCTGCTCGACGCGGGCGCCCCCATCGACGTGCGCGACAACAGTGACTCCACCCCGCTCCACCGGGCGGCCGCCAACGGGTTCGCGCCCATCGCCGAGCTGCTGCTCGCGCGGGGCGCCGAGGTGAATGCGCTCGACGGGCTCGGCCGCACCCCGCTCGGCGCCGCGCTGCGCAAGTGCGTGGGCCACTCGGGAAAGCCCCACGGCCGCACCCCGGAATACGCCGCCCTCATCGCCCTGCTGGAGCGCGCGGGAGGCCAGCCCCGCGTCGACTTCGCCCGGAGCGAGGACCCCTTCGCCCCCTTCCCCATCGACACCGCCGCGCTGAAAGCCGCGGCCCCCAACGGCCAGCTCTCGTTCGAGCACGAAATCGCCTCCGCCCAGGAGTTCGCCACCGGGCTCCACAGCTCCGGAGAGCCCGAGGAGTCGCTGGCCCACCTGGAGGCACTGAGGAGCGTGCTCGACGCTCCGCCCCGGCACGTGCGCCTCCAGGGCCCGCTCATCCTGAAGCGCCCGTTCTTCCACCACGGGGACCTGGAGGTGGACGGCCACCTCGACATCGACCGCCCCTTCGCGGTGACGGGCAACCTCATCGTGCACGGCGTGCTCAGGGACAACGGCAACGACTCGCTCGTCAACGTGCTGGGAGACGTGCGCTGCCATGCGCTGCACACGGACGGGGAGTTCAGCGTCCGAGGCGCCATCCACGCGAGAGACGTCGTCCTCGGCTACTACAACGACCATCTGCTGTGGGCCGCCTCCATCCACGCGCGCGTGGTCATCGAGGACGAGCACGCCATCAGCGCCGAGGTCCACGCCGAGCACCACTTCGACATCAGCACGTACCAGCAGGGCTACGGAAAGGGTGTCAACGAGCGCCTGCGCTCGGTGTTCGTCGATGACGTCTTCGAGCAGGGCGACGAGGAAGAACCAGGCCAGCTCGACAACAGCGAGGTCTTCGACCGGATCCGCAAGGGCCTGCCCGTCTTCCGCGAGCGCCCCTGACGCGAACCACGACCCAACCCACGTCCTGACCGGTAGAACCCCCGGCACGGAAATCCCTCGAAATTCATTCCTGGGACGGCTCTCGGCTTAGCGCCTCTCCTCATCGGATGCGCGGTTCTCCCCAAGGAGGGAAGACCCGTGGCTCCACTGAGACACAGACACGCGCCGAACAAACACTGGAGAGCACCTCGTGAAAAAGCATGCCTTGCTGTTGATGGTCGCCGCTGCGCTCGTGGGTTGTGGAGGGGTCGAGGGTTCGCCGGAGCTGGAGGGACAGGAGGAGGTCGTCACCCTGCCCGACGGAAGTCTCACGGACGGCGAAGGCCTCACTCCTGCCATCCAGGAGGACGAGGCGGGGCGCGTCACCGCCTCCGGGGTCAACTGCCAGGTCGGCCTCGTCTCGTGTTCGGGCACCACTCATTGTATCAACAACGGTCAGTGCACCTCCTTCCAGGCCTCGCTCGCCTGCGTTGCGTTGTTCAATCAATTCTGCTGAGCGCGACGCTCTTCCCGGAGCATGGGCTGTCGCATGGCCAGGGGCGTGAGCAACCCGGCTCCCGCCTCTGGCCAGCCGTCACGGCACTCCTCCTGAGGGGAGGCCTCAGCTCAATACAGCAAGGAGAGAGTGGGCGTGGTCGTGTAGAGGGTGGGTCCCCCATTGCCGAGCTGGCCGTAGGCGTTGGAGCCCCACGCCCACGCCGTGCCATCCGGGCGCAATGCCAGGGAGTGGCCTCCACCCCCTTCAATGTGGGCGTGCGCCGGAGCACCCGAGAGAGTCGAGGGATGCGAAGCCTGCGCGTGTGGCTCGGCTCGGGGCTGGCCACATCCAACCGCCAGCCAGGTTCCAAGGCAGACTCCCAATACCCTGTTCATCCATTCCCATCGGCCGCGTTGCATTCGGTGTCTCCTGGTCATAGGTGGTTTGATGCGAATGTGTCTGACGCCTGGCCCGGCCTGAAGCACGGGTCCACCTTCCACGGTTGCCAGGAGACGAGGGCCTTCCTGGCGAGGATGGGCGCGTTGTTGGCCGTGCCGTCGTTGAGGATGTCAGCGACAGGCGCGAGCGCCGCTCCGACGGACGGGGCACGCCGGCGTCCGGCTCGTCGCGTCCCGCGGCGCAAGGGCCGAGCTCGCGGGTGCGGTCACCTCTGGCCGCGGCTCGGTGCCGATAGTGCATCGAGGCGCCGTGCCCTGACCGCCAGGTGGAAGCCGGAGGCGGTCAGTGCCGGGGTTCATTCAAGCGTCAGCGTCAGCATCCGCCTGCGGCTGGAGGGGGAGTGTCGAGCCTCCCGCCTCCGGCCTCCCGTTCAGTCGATGATGATGGGGTCCTGGCAGTAGTTGCTGTTGATGTACGTCTTGTTGCAGAGGTACGTCAGGCCGCCCGGAAATCTGTAGCCGGTGCGGCACCCCGTGTCGCGGGGCGTGGAATTGACGAGTTGGCAGGTGGCGAGGGAGTTCAGGTCGAGGCAGCGCCCCGTCTGATATCCGAGAGCGTCCGTCTGGCAACGCGCGGGGTAGAGAGGCTGCGCCACCGAGCCCTGAAACTCATCGTTCTCCGGCTGCGCTTCCTCGACACCGCCGCAGCCCACGGAGCCCAGCATCACCATCAGACCCCAAGCGCCCCAGACGATCTTGTTTTGCATTGCGTCACCTCGAAGAGAGAGATGGACAGCCCAGCGATTCGTCTGGTTAGCACACACTGTGTTTCACCTGCCAGACACACCTTCCAGGGGCTGATTCAGGGCGAGGCCGGCTCCTGGAGGTACAGCTCTCGGAAGTTGCTCACGTCCTCACCGATGGGGCCGACTTCCTTCCCATCGGGCTCCAGCAGCCAGAACCAGTCGTAGCTGCCGCCGCCCAGGAAGTACTTGTGCAGTTGGACGATCAGCCTGCCCTGGTGCTCGCCGCGGGGAATGACCTCCAGGGTGTTGCCCGGAGAGACGAACTGCTCCTTGCCCATGGCCACGTCCACCTTGTGCACGGCGCCCGAGGTCGTCCAGGCCACGCTCAGGAAGAAGACCGTCCTCCCATCCGGAGAGAACTGAGGCGCCTCGAGCGCTCCGAGGAACTTCTTCGGATCATCGCTCGCAGCAGAGGCGACAAGCCGCCTGGGCTTGCCGCCTGCGGTGTCCACCCACCAGAGCTCATTGGCCTCGACCTCGCCCGCGGCGGACTCCAGCTTCTTGCCGGAGCCATTGCGGACAAAGACGACGGCCTTGCCGTCCGGAGAGAGGCTCGGCTGCGAGTCCTTCGCCGAGGAGGTCAGCGAGCGCCTCTTCCCGTTGGCCTCCACGAGCACGATCTTGCCCTTCTCCTCCACCACCGATGGCCCGCGGGCCTGAGCGGGCAAGGCAAGCAGCAGGACGGACAGCAGCGCCGGAACGGCGGCCTTCATGGAGGAGCGGAGGGTGGGCATGGCCTGAGTTGACCCAGTCCCTGTTCACCTTGCAATGAGAGTCCCCCCACCGAAGCGGGTGACGCTCATTCTGTGGCCCGCCGGGCCCTCCTCTCCGGCAACTTCGACACCGCCGGCAACAGCGGAAGCTCGGCCGTCAACAAGGACGAGTTCCTGGGAGTGATTCCGAATGGCTGGCTCACGCTCTTCCGTCACAACGCGAGCGGCGGCTGGGATTGGGTCTGGAGCACGGGCCCCAACGTCTCGTCGCACAGCCTGTACGGCTACCAGTCCAACCTGCGCAATGGCGGTGACACCAATGGGGATGGCCAGGACGAACTGCTCGGAGGGTGTTCTGTGGCACCACGCAGATGCGCATGTACAGGGTGTCGAGCACCACCACCAACTACTGAATCCCGGGCGTACACGAAGCAGGCTCCCCGTCGCTGTGACGGGGAGCCGTCCTGCCCGGGCGGCGGGCTCCACCCTCGGTCCCGCGCCCCTCGGACGCTGGCGGGCCGTGGCCCTTGAGGGGGTGCGCGGCCCCCCGCCGCGTGCCTGCGCGCGCACTCCTTGCCTGTCCGGCGCCCTGTGTGGCCCAGCCGGCGGTGCTGAAACCGAGGTGTCGGGGACCTCTGCCCTTCAGTGCAGCCACTGCCCTTGGGGCGGGCCCCGTGCAGAGCCTTCCAGTGCCAGCTCGCGTACACGCCGCGCACGGTGCCGCAGTTGCTGGAGCTGGCACCGGGGGCCCTGCTGATGATGGAGGGCGCCTCCACCTGCGGCGAGTGCGACCCGCCGTTCGCCTTCAGTCAGGCCCACTTCCTGCGCTTCGACATGCCGGGCCTGTTGCCCGCGAGCGAGCCGTGGCCGGGCACCTTCGGCAGGCCGGGGCACGGCCACCACGAGAACCGCGTGCGCTGACGGGGAAATGCCCCGCACGGTGTGGGGCGCGAGCCATGATGCTCACACCCCACCCGGAAGCAGGCGCCGATTCAGCCCAGCGTCTTGTCCGGCACCTTGCCGCGCGCGGCGAGCACGGCGCTCAGCTGGTTGAGCAGCTCCGGGTGGTCCGGAATCAGCTTGAGCCCCTGGCGCAGCAGGTCCTCCGCCGTCTCCATCTCCCCCAGCTGCTGCAGCACCACGCTCCAGATGACGTACGTGGGCGGGTGCAGCGGGTTGAGCTCCAGCGCCCGCTCCAACTGCGGCAGCGCGAGCTTCAGCTCCTCCAGCGCGAACAGGATGCGCGCGAGGTGGAAGCGGTACGCGGCGACCTTCGGCTCCAGCTCCACGGCCCTCTGCAGCGACTTGCGGGCACCCGGGAAGTCCTCCTCGGCGGCGAGCAGGAAGCCCAGGCCGAAGTGCGCCTCGGCGCGCGGGTTCTGCGTCGACTCGAGGATGACCTGCGTGTAGAGGGCGCGAGCGCCGTCCAGGTCGCCCTTCTCCGAGGCCAGCGCGGCCCGCACCAGGCGCGAGTTCGTGTCCTCCACGCCGCCCTTCGTGGCCCGGTTGAGGAGCTCCTCGGCGCGCGCCTGGTCGCCGTCCATCGACGCCAGCTTCGCGAGCGTCAGCAGCGCGTCACGGTGATTTTTGTTCGTGGAGAGGACGCTCTCCGCGCGCGCCCGGGCCTTGTCGACCTCGCCGGCCCTCAACAGCGCCTGCATGGTTACGATGGTCATGGCGGGAGTATGCCAGGGAAAAAACAGAGGGCGCGAGGCCCGAGGTGCCTTGCTCTGGTTGGCGTTGGGCGTGAAGAGGTCGCTCGTGTCGACGTGCGAGCAGGTCTTGTTGAAGTTCTTGTTGATCTCACCCGACGACTGGAAGCTGTTCTTGTAGCGACCGTTCTCGTCGAAAAGGTCTTGGATGTGATTGGCTACTCCGCCACCCAAGTGCTTTACTCTGTCATCCAGGACTGCTGGTAAATTCCACCCTTCACCGCAGAGGAACTCGCATTCACGCGAGAGGGGATGCACCGTATGCAGAAGTCACTGCGAATCTTCACTGTCTGGATGGTCGCAATTGCAGGGACGCTCACCGCCTGTGGGCCTGTCGAGGAGTCTCCTGAGAGCCAGTTGGAAATGGCAGTACCCGCAGAAGGGCCTGCTGAATTGAAGCCGTTGCCGGACGAAAGCAGCTTCAGTTGTTTCATTGCCACCTGCCAGGTTGGCGCTGCGGGAGATGCAGACTGCACCGAGCTCTGCGGTAGTGTGGCCCGGTGCACTCCTGCTGGCGCACCGGGCTGCGGTGGGAGTCGCCCCTGCTGCGTCCCCATGTGAAGCTCCCAAGTGCCCGCGCTGAACACAGTTGACTGACAGTCGTGAAGACGAGCGGGCGGCCAGGGGCGTATCCCTGGCTGCCTGCGGAGCGCACGTCCATATCAGCCGTAGCCGATGAATCAGTCGACCAGCGGTCCCCACTCCCCGCGCCGGTAGTCCTCCATGCGGAGCCGGTGGCCGGTGCGGTGGTCCGTCACCTGGCCGTCGCGCTCACGCACGGTGCGCACCTTGTCGCCTCGCATGCCGCTGCCCAGCTGCTGCCGGCGCGCGGCGTTGGCGTGGGCGGCGACGCCACGCTCGGCCTCTTCCAGCAGTCGCGCGCGGAGCAGCCGCAGCGCCAGCTCGCGATTGCGGTGCTGGCTTCGCTCCGCCTCGCAGCGAACGGTGAGGCCGGAGGGCAGGTGGGTGAGGACGACGGCGCTCTCGGTCTTGTTGCAGTGCTGGCCTCCGGGGCCGCTTCCCTTGGTAGTGCGCCATTCCAGCTCAGCCGGGCGCAGCACCCGCTCCGTCTCGCGGGGTTCGCGCAGCACGGCCACCGTCACGGTGCTGGTCTGGATGCGGTCGCGCTTCTCGTTGGGGGGCACGCGCTGCCAGCGGTGTCCGCCGGGCTCGTTGCGGAAGAGGTGCGCGGCGCGCGGGCCCTCGGCGCGGAACACGAGGAGGCCGGGGCGCTCGTCCAGCACCTCCAGCTCAAAGCCCCCTCCGAGCCCCCATCGCGCAGTAGACGGAGAACTGCTCACGAACGAGGAGCCGGGCATCCTGCCCGCCCTCTCCCGCCCTCACTTCGACAATGACTGCTTCCATGGTGACCTCCACTCCAGGCTTCGGGCAGCCCGACGGTCCGGAGGTGCCAGACCTGACGTCTCCGGGGTGAAGCACCGAAGGCGTGTCACACTGCCATCGCACTTCTGCGCGGCCAGCGGTTCGCCGGGAGCGAACCTCCGGTCGATTGATGAAGACATGGGGGACGGCCATGCTCACGGGGAATGTCGCTCGAGCTTCTGGGAGCCGTGCTGGTCGCCCTGCTGGTACTGGGCATGGTGGAGCGGGTGCGGAGAGGGCACGGGGTGTGCCTCCTCGCGCGCTGGTCACTCGGGCCGCACCTGGCACATGGGGGGCTCGTCACCCGCGCCCGCGGCCGCAAGGGTTACTGGCGACAGTGGAGCGCGGTGCACAAGCGTCACGGCCCACTCGCCCCGGCGCTCGCCACACTCGTGGACCTGCTGCGCGGCACGGTGCTCTCCGCCTGAGCAGCCCCTCCCTCCGAAATGATGTCTCAGGAATGCTCCAATCATGACCCAACCATGATGCTCAGTCCGTACAGATGAGTGTTCATCGCCGTCATTCCCTGACGCCGGAAGTCCGGAGGAAGACCACCCTTGTCCGTTCGACTGTCAGTCCTCGTCCCGCTGGCCGCACTCACCCTGCTCGCGTTCCACGGCTGTGACTCCGCTCCGTCAGACGCTGGTCCCACCCGCTCGCGGGCGGCGGGGATGGCGCCCGCCACCGGCCCGGTGACCCTCGTGACGGACCTCAACCCCGCGCCGCTGGGACGCCAGCTCTCCTTCGCGGACCAGTTCACCCGCATGGGGGACGCCGTCTATTTCTCGGCGACGGGGGCGGGCGTGGGCCAGGAGCTGTGGCGCACGGATGGCACACCCGAGGGCACCACCCTCGTGCGCGACATCCTCCCGGGGCCCTGGAGCTCCAACCCGTCCCTGCTCACGGTGTGGAGGGACAGGCTGTACTTCGTGGTCTCCCTGCCGTCGGGTGGCCTCACGCTCTACGTCAGTGACGGCACGGCCGCTGGCACGCTCCCGCACGCGGTCATCGTGCCCGAAGGCCAGGGGGTGACGAGGTTCGTGGACTCCCTCTTCCCCACGCAAAACGGGCTGTGCCTGTCGCTGGTGTCGCATGGCTTCGGGGGCGCGGACGCGATTCTCTGTGCAAGGCAGACGTCCCAGGAGCTGGTGCGCCTCCCAGGCGCCTGGGAGCAGCTGACCGACAGCATCCTCTCCCCGCTCAGCGTGTTGGATGGGGTGGCGTACTTCGACGTGGACGTGGGCCTGTCGCACGAGGGCTGGCGGACGGACGGCACGCCCGAGGGCACGTCCCGCTTCTTCGTGGAGCTGATGCCGGGGCTGTCGAGCGGAGCCCGCTCACTGACGTCCTTCCAGGGGACGCAGTACTTCCGGGGCGGCGATGCGGCCGAGGACCGCGCCAGCCTCTGGCGCACGGATGGCACACCCGGCGGCACCGTCCGGGTGAAACAGCTCGCCGGGCAGGCCCCCTGTGCCTGCGGGCTGTTCCCCGTGGGCGACACGCTCTGGATGCCGCATTACACCCCGGAGACGGGCGTGGAGCTGTGGAAGTCGGACGGCACGGCGGAGGGCACCGTGTTCGTGAAGGACCTCGTCCCCGGCACGGCCAGCTCGAGTCCCTCCGGCTTCGTGCGGCTCGGGGAAAGCACGCTCTTCTGGGCGGGCTCGCCCGAGGGCTTCGGCGTCTGGCGCACGGACGGCACCGCCACCGGCACCGTGTTCGTGAAGGCGACGCCAACGCCCCAGGGCGGCCAGGTGGTCGGCGGCGTGTTCCTCTTCCAGCACCTGACGTCCGGCCTTGAGCAGGAGCTCTGGCGGACGGATGGCACGGCCGAGGGCACCCGGTTGGTGCGACGCCTGGCTTTCGGTGACGACTTCGAGACGGGCCCCTACCTGCCGAGCGTCACGGAGGTGAATGGGACGCTCGTCTTCCGGGGCAGGGACGCCGAGGACCGCTTCGGACCCTGGCGGAGCGACGGCACGGAGGAAGGCACCCTGCCGCTCGTGGATGCGCAGGGAACGAACAGCTCGGCGCCGAGGAACCTCGCCGTCATCGGCTCGCGCCTCTACTTCCTCGGGCTCGGGTCGGGGACGCAGTACGGGGTGTGGACCACGGACGGCACGGCCGGGGGAACCGTGGCGCTGCATCCCGAGGTCTCCCGCCTCGTCCCGCTGCCCGTCTTCGGTGGCACGGAGGGACGGGTGTTCTTCCGGCCACTGGATGCCGCCGTGGGCCAGGAGCTGTGGGTCACCGACGGGACGGCCGGAGGGACGCGGCTGGTGAAGGACATCGTGCCGGGAGTGGGGAACTCATGGCCGGAGCCGCTCACCTTCACGGGGGGCGCGCTCTACTTCGGGGCCAAGGAGAAGGGGGCCAACGCGAGCGAGCTGTGGCGCACGGACGGCACCCCCGAGAACACGTGGCCGGTGCGGACGCTCCTGCCCGGGGGCTCCGGAGCGGCGTGGCCTCCCGCGCTGGCGGTGGGGAACACGGTGTACTTCCAGGCCACCACCGCGGACGCGGGCCAGGAACCGTGGCTCACGGATGGAACGCCCGAGGGGACGCGCATGCTGGGTGACCTCGCACCGGGGACCGCGTCGAGCGGCGCGTGGCCCCTGGCCGCCGTGGGGGACACGCTCTACCTCTTCGACGGGAGCCGGCTGTGGAAGTCGGACGGCACACCCGCGGGCACCCTCGTCGTGAAGGACGTCGGCCGGGGCACGGCGATGAAGCCGGTGGTGGTGGGCTCCACGCTCTACTTCCTCGTGGGGGGCTCCGTGACGTACGGAGTCCCTCCGTCGGGCCACCTCTGGAAGACGGATGGCACGCCCGAGGGCACGCTGCAGGTGCACTCCGCGCTGCGGGTGGAGCAGCCCACGGCGATGGGGGGCGTGCTGTACTTCTTCGAGGAGGAGCCCCTGGACACCCAGGCCCTGTGGCGCACGGATGGCACGGAGGCGGGGACGTGGCGGGTGAAGGAGCTGCCGCGCATCTGGTGGCCCGAACGCTCGTCCCTGTCGGAGATGCTGGCCGTGGAGCCCGAGGGACGGCTCATCTTCGCGGCGGCGGACGCGTCCGGCGTGGAGCCCTGGGTGTCCGACGGCACGCCCGAGGGCACCCGGCCCCTTCAGGACCTGTACCCGGGCACGCCGGGCTCCACGCCCCACGGCTTCTCGCGACTGGGGGACCACGTGTATTTCGGGGCCGACAACGGGACCCTCGGCTTCGAGCTGTGGAAGGTGCCGGTCTCCGCGCTGGTGGCCCCGGGGCCTGACGGCACCGAGGCCGATGCGGGTACGGCGGTTGACTCTGGCACAGCCGACGACGCCGGAGCGCCCGACGACGCGGGTTCGGCGGTCGACGCGGGAACGACGGTCGATGCGGGCACGGCCGACGACGCGGGCACGGCCGACGCCGGAGTCACCACCGACGCGGGCACGCCGCTTCCTGGCCCCGACGCTTCGGAGAGTGGCTGCGGATGCGGCGCCACCAGCATGGGCGCACCGTGGCTGCTGCTGGTGTTCAGCGCGTGGATGGGGCGCCGTCGTCGGGCCTGACGCCAGTGGAGCGGGCCGGAAGGAACCTTCCTTCCGGCACTCGCACCGTCAGAACCGGTCCTGCCCGGACGGCGCTTCGGGGAGCGGCGCCACGGCGGACAGCACGCCGTGCTCGGGCATGGGCGGGTGCAGGGGCAGCACCACCGTGAAGCGCGAGCCCCGGCCGAACTCGCTCTCCACGGACACGCGCCCGCCGTGTCCCTCCACCAGGCTCTTCACGATGGCCAGTCCCAGCCCCGCGCCGCCGTGCTCGCGCGTGGAGCTGCCGTCCACCTGGTAGAAGCTCTGGAAGATGTTCTCGAACTGGTCCGGGCGGATGCCCACGCCCGTGTCCTCCACGCTGATGCGGTAGCCCTGCGCGCCCAGCTCCGCCTGCGCGCCCGCCTCGGACAGCACCACCGACACCCGGCCCCCGGACGAGGTGAACTTCACCGCGTTGGCCAGCAGGTTCACCACCACCTGCCGCAGCTTGTCCGCGTCCGCCGCCAGCCGGGGCTGCGCCGGGTGCGGCAGCCGCACCTCCAGCTCCACGCCCTTGCGCTGCGCCTGCGGCGCCACGCTCGACACCGCCGTCTGGATGACGCCGGTCAGGTCCACCGGCGCAATCGCCAGCCGCAGCTTGCCCGCTTCAATCTGGCTCAGGTCCAGGATGGAGGAGATGAGGTTGAGCAGCGACTCGCCCTTCTCCACAATCGTCCGCACGTACAGGAGCTGCTCCGGGTTGAGCGCCCCGGCCAGCCCCTCGGCCAGCATCTCCGAGTAGCCGATGATGGACGCCAGCGGCGTGCGCAGCTCGTGGCTCACCGTGCCCAGGAAGGTGGACTTCAGCCGGTCCAGCTCCTTCAGCCGCGTGTTGGCCTGCGCGAGCCGGGCGTTGTGCGCCTCCAGCTCGCGGTGCGTGTCCAGCATCGCTTCGATGTGCAGCTGCGTCGTCAGGTACGCCCGCTGCCCGCTGGCCACCAGCGCGCCCAGCACCTGCCCGAAGTGCGTGAGCACCTGTGCCGCCGTGCGCTCGGGCGCCCGGCGCACCTTGCCCACCAGCTCGTGAGCCCGCGCCAGGTCCACCCCGGCGATGTCCGTCAGCGTGGGCGGGAAGTCCCGCAGCTCCTCCGGCGAGAAGGGACCCAGGATGACCCGGCCCAGCGGGTCTCCCTCCCAGCGCACCGGCATCACCAGGTAGCGCAGGCCGGTGAAGCACGGCAGCGCGATGATGCCCGCCTCCTCCACGCCCTCGCCCACCGCGGGCCGCGCCCCGTGCACCGGCGCCACCGGGCCGTCCTTCACCCGCGCCACCGTGGCCGTGCAGCGCGAGCGCCCGTCCGGGAAGGTGAAGACGTAGGAGCAGAAGTCCCCGTGCCCCACCTTCACGTCCGCCAGCTTGGTGCCCCGCGTGTCCAGCACCTTGATGCCCACGCGGTACAGCTCGCTGAAGCTCTTCACCACCTCCGTGAAGGAGGGCAGGTCCAGCATGTCCGCCAGCGACAGCCGCCGCTGGAGCACCGACTCACGCCGCTGGGAGCCCTCGGGAGGCCCGCTCGTGGCGCTCATCGTCCGCCCCCGCTGCCGCTGCGCTCACCGCCGGCCGGCTGCCCATAGCGGGCCTCCAGCTCCGTGCCCGTGACGTCCATCCTCCGGAAGATCTGCTCCAGGAATTCTTCCTCCGTCAGCCCCACGTTGCGCGCCAGGTGGGCGCGAGCGTCCAGCCGTCGGTAGGCCGCCTGCGCCACCGCGTGGAAGGTCTCCAGCACGCCTTCGCCCTTGAGCGCCACCGCCCCCACCACCGCCTCGCTCCCCCGCTTGCGCGCCACTTCCATCTCCGCGTCCGACCGGGCGTCCGGCAAGTCCCTCTTGTTGAACTGGATGACCACCGGCACCTGGTCCACGTCCAGGCCGTTCTCCTTCATGTTCTCCTGCAGGTTGCGCCAGTAGGCATTGTTGTCCGCGGTGGCGCTGCGCCGGCTGTCGGCGATGAAGGCGACCGCGTCGGCGCCCTGGAGCACGATGCGGCGCGTCGCGTTGTGGATGACCTGGCCGGGCACCGTGAACAGCTTCACCTTCACCTTGAAGCCGGAGGAGGTGGAGAAGAAGACGGGCAGCAGGTCGAAGAAGAGGGTGCGGTCGTCGTGGGTCTCCACGGTGAGCAGGCGGCCGCGCACTTCCGCGGAGGCTCGGGCATGGAGATGGCGCAGGTTCGTCGTCTTCCCGCTCAGCCCGGGCCCGTAGTAGACGATCTTGAGCGTCAGCTCTCGCTGGGCGTGGTTGAGTTGCAAGGGGGGAGCTCGGGCTGACCGTTTCGTGTGAGCAGGTAGACCTCTGGCACACGACGCCCGTTTTTATAGTGGGAAGCGGTCCGGCGCGGAAGGCCGGTCGGGTTCCGGGCGTGGAAGCGGGGCTCATTCGAGGAATGGGCCGGACGCATGGAGGGTTTGGCGGGGTCCGGCTCCTCACACTTGGGGAAGGCAGTCTCCTCACTTGAGAGGACAATGTGCGCGGAATCACCGCGTGCACGGGTGCCGGGGGAGCGGTTAGGATCGCAGCGCGACGGAGGAGCAAGGCGATGACGATGAAGCAGGTGGACCCGGGCGTGGAGATGGCCCCAGCGCCGGTGCTGGATGTGGCGGGCCTGCCGAACGACCTGATGACGGCGGTAAAGTTCTCCTTGCCCACGGATGAGGACATGACGGCGGTGGCGACCCTGCGCGCTGGCTCCGAGCCCTGGAAGAGCCGGGGTGAGACGCAGGAGGACAGCCTCAAGGCCCTCACCCAGCTGAAGCCCTATGTCCATGTGGCGAAGGTGCAGAACCAGCTGGTCGGCTACGTGACTGTCGAGCGGGACGGCCCGGTGCCGGGCGCGGCGTACCTGCGCAACATCGTGGTGAAGCCCGAGGTGCGCCGCAAGGGCCTGGGCAAGGTGCTGCTGGAGCAGGCGCTCAAGGCGGCCCGTGACATGTACCGGAAGACCATCGCCCTCCGGGTGGACCCGTCCAACTCGGCCGCGGTGAGCTTCTACCGGAAGGAAGGCTTCACCACCGTGGCCACGGTGGTTTCCAAGAAGTCCGGCAAGCTCCGGCTCCTGATGTCCCGCGAGCTGTAGTCGCCCCGCAACCCCCCGGGCGGGAGGTCGCTCCTCCCGCCCCCCGCTCCGCGCGGGCCCCTTCCGGCCCCGGAGCACGCTTCACTCCCTTTCATCGGAACGCCCGTTTCCGGCCCGGTTGGACCGGCCGGCGGCGCGTGCGCCAGGGCGCAAGCCTGCCCGGACCCCGGGTGTGGGCCTGGCCGCCCGCGGCTCCGGCGCCGGGCGCGAGGAGGCAGACGTTCCGGGGGTGAACCGCTTTCGGCGGATTGTCGACTATCCTGCGGTCCCCGCCGCCCCGCGCCCGTCGCGGTCTGAACCGACACCGCATGAAACCCCTCGCAGAGCTGTTGCGGCACCTGTCGCGTCCCGGAGTCACGGAGCTGACCCTGGCGACCGGCCGCCCGCCGATGATCCGTGGAAGCAACGGCTACGAACCGGTGGACCCCGCGGCCGTGACGACGGAAGACGTCACCCGCGCGCTGCAGGCCATGGTGGGCCTGGCCCGCGCCTCCAGCGTGGCGGAGACGCCGGTGCAGTGGTCCGTCAATGCCAACGGGATTGGCGCGCTCTCCATTGCCGCCATGCGGCGGGGGGACCTCCTCCACCTGCGGCTCTCCCGGGTGACGGACGCCGCGCCGGCCACCGCCGCGCAGCCCGCCGCCGCAGCGCAGCCCGCCGCAGCGCAGCCCGCCGCAGCGCCAGCGCCCGCCGCAGCGCCAGCGCCCGCCGTCGCGCGCGCGCCCGTCCCTCCGGCGGCGGCACCCGCACCCGCCGCACCCGCCACCCGGCCAGCTCCGGTGCAGGCCCCGGCAGCAGCGGCCCCGGCGCCAGCGGTGGCGCCGCCCCCCGCTCGTGCCATGCCCCGCGCGTCGGGCGGTATGTGGCGCGAGCTGGCCGGGCTGCTCGAGGAGGCCCGGAGCCAGGGCGCCAGCGACGTGCACGTGGTGGCGGAACGCCCTCCCCTCTTCCGCCTCGCCGGCGAGCTGGTGCCGCGGGGTGGCGTGCTGGACGCGGCGCGCGTGGAGGAGCTGCTGCTTCCGGTGGTGCCCGAGCGGCTGCGCGCGGTGCTGGAGCGCGAGGGCAGCTGTGACTTCTCGCTGGAGTCGCCGGAGATGGGGCGCTTCCGGGTCAACGTGGGCCGGCAGCGCACGGGCCTCAAGGGCACCTTCCGCGTGATTGCCCGCGACATCCCCACGCTGGAGTCGCTGGGCCTGCCGGGGGACATCGCCAAGGCGGTGCACCACCACCAGGGCCTCATCGTCATCACCGGCCCGTCCGGCCACGGCAAGACGAGCACGCTGACGGCGCTCGTGGACATCATCAACCGCGAGACGACGCACCACGTGCTCACCGTGGAGGACCCGGTGGAGTTCGTCCACCCGCGCAAGAAGGCGCTCATCAGCCAGCGTGAGGTCGGCTCCCACACGAAGACCTTCGCCAGCGCGCTCAAGGGCAGCCTCCGCGAGGACCCGGACGTCATCGTGGTGGGCGAATTGCGCGACACGGAGACGGTGCGCATGGCGCTGGCGGCCAGCGAGACGGGCCACCTGCTCATCAGCACCATGAACACGCCGAGCGCGGCGAAGACCATCGACCGGCTCATCGACCTCTTCCCGCCCGCGGACCAGCAGCAGGTGCGCCTGTCCTTGTCCAGCGGCCTGCGCCTCATCGTCAGCCAGCGGCTGATGGCGGGCGCGGACGGTAAGGGCATGGTGGCCGCGGCGGAGGTGCTGCCGGGCTCCGTCGCGCTGGGCAACCTCATCCGCGACAACAAGACGTTCCAGATTCCGTCGCTGCAGCAGCGCGGCAAGAGCCTGGGCATCGTCCGCTTCGAGGACTCGCTCGCGGACCTGGTGCGCTCCGGCAAGGTGAAGCTGGAGGTGGCGAAGGGCTTCGCGGACAACCCGGACGAGCTGGAGGCCGTCGTCACCGGCAAGCGCCCCGGCACCGTGGCGGCGCCGGAGACGTCGCAGGACAGCGCGCGGCTGTTGAGCAAGATGGGCTCGCTGATGGGCAGGAAGGGCTCCTGAGATGAACGCCACCCCCCGAATCGCCTCCCTGTTCGACTCGCTGCTGGAGCAGAAGGGCAGTGACTTGCACATGAGCGTGGGCTACCCGCCCCTGGGCCGCATCCGCGGCGAGCTGGTGCCGCTGCGCGAGGCGCCCCTCAGCGTGCCGGAGATGGAGTCGCTGCTCTTCGAGCTCATCAACCCGGAGCAGAAGCGCCAGATTACCGAGGACCTGGACCTGGACTTCGCCTACGGCTACGGCACCAAGGCCCGCTTCCGCGCCAACTACTTCTACAAGATGACGGGCCTGGGCGCGGTGTTCCGCACCATTCCCAGCAAGGTGCTGTCGCTGGAGGATTTGAAGACGCCGGAGGTGGTGCGCAAGCTGGCGGACCGGCGCAGCGGGCTGGTGCTGGTGACGGGCCCCACGGGCAGCGGCAAGTCCACGACGCTGGCGGGGATGATCAACTACATCAACCACACGCGCCCGGCGCACGTCCTCACCATCGAGGACCCTGTTGAATTCGTGCACGAGTCGCAGAAGGCGCAGGTGACGCACCGCGAGGTGGGCCCGCACGCGTCCAGCTTCGCCACGGCCATCCGCTCGGCGGGCCGCGAGGACCCGAACGTCATCCTCATCGGCGAGCTTCGCACCAACGAGACGATGAAGCTGGCGCTGCAGCTGGCGAGCTTCGGCGTGTTGGTGTTCGCCACGGTGCACACCAACAGCGCGCCGGCCACCATCGACCGCATCATCAACGCCTTCCCCGCCGAGGAGCAGGGCCAGGTGCGCGGCATGCTGGCGGAGAGCCTCGCGGGCATCGTCGCGCAGCAGCTCCTCAAGACGGCGGACGGCAAGGGCCGCGTGGCGGCGCTGGAAATCCTGGTGGGTGGCAGCGCCATTGCCTCGATGATTCGCGAGGGCAAGGTGTTCCAGATTGCGTCCAAGATGCAGGCCGGCCAGGGGCAGGGCATGCAGACCCTGGACATGCACTTGGAGCGGCTGGTGAAGGACAACGTGGTTACGCCCGAGGCCGCGCTGGAGAAGGCGCAGGACAAGGAGAACCTCGCCAAGGTCATCTCCCGGCTGAAGCCCGACTGGGAAGTCCCAGAGGCGCTCAAGTCGATTTGAGCGCCCGAACAGCCGGAGCCGACGAGCACCAGGGGCAGCGGCGCGGCCCATCGAAGCGTCATTGGCATCCTCCAGCGCGAGCCCCCATGGAGGACGGGCCCTCACGCCAGGGATACCAGTCGAAGCTGACAGGACGACGACCTGTCAGCGTCTACGCTTCCATGAGCGGACAAGTAGAGTGCGCCGCCGGGAGGAGCACGCACATGAGCGACACAGGCAAGCCGGCGGTGGTGGGCAGCGTGGGTTGGATGGACCTCACGGTGAAGGACGCCGTGAAGGTGAAGGACTTCTACCGGGACGTGGTGGGCTGGACGGCGAGCGGCCTGGACATGGGCGGGTACGAAGACTTCGTGATGACTCCGGCCGGCAGCGAGACACCCGCCGGGGGCGTGTGCCACGCGCGGGGCCCCAACGCGGACATGCCGGGCGGGTGGGTGGTCTACATCACCGTGGAGAACCTGGACCGCAGCCTGGAGCGCGTCACCGCGATGGGCGGCAAGGTGCGCGGCCAGGTGCGGTCCGCCGGAGGCATGGGCCGCTTCTGCCTCATCGAGGACCCGTCCGGCGCGGTGTCCGCGCTGTTCGAGTCGGCGAAGAAGGACTGACGCCGGTTCACGAGTCGTGAGAGGCCTTCGGGTCCTTCTCCGACATGTGGCGGTGGATGGCCGTCTTCGCGGCGTCCGGGAGGACGCGAGTGGAAGCGGCCATTCCAGCGGCGCGACAAGATGCGAAAGGTGCGAGTGCACTCATGGGTGGAGACGGCGCCGCGCATCGGGAAGGCACGCCGACACGTGAGTGGAGCGGGCGGCCGGGCGGGCGGATGACGGGGCGTCTCGCGAGCCCACCTCCCCGGTTTCGCAACCGCGCTTCAGCCCGTCAGACCCGGGTGGTAGACCCGCTGTCATGGACGAGTCGCGGGACGACCAGGACAGGAAGGCGGCGCGCCCACTGAAGCAGAAGCGGCCCCGGAAGGTGTCGCCCACGTACCTGGAGAACGCCGCGCTGCACTACCTGAAGCGGTACGCAGCCACACAGAGCCAGCTCCAGCGTGTGTTGATGCGCCGGGTGGACAAGTCCCTCAAGTTCCACGGCGGAGACCGCGCGGAGGCGCTCGGGTGGATGGACGCGCTCATGGCCAAGCTCGTCCGCAACGGGCTCCTCAATGACGAGGCCTACGCGCGGATGAAGGCCACATCCCTGCGCGCCTCCGGCCGCAGCACCCGGATGATTGCCCAGAAGCTCCGGATGAAGGGCGTCTCCTCGGAGCTCGTCGCCCGGAAGGTGGCGGACGCCACGTCCGAGGTCTCCGACGAGGACGCCGCGCGCATCTGGGCGAGGAAGAAGCGCCTGGGTCCCTTCCGGAAGAACGCGCAGACGCGCGAGGAGAACCGCCAGAAAGACCTCGCCTCCCTCGCACGGGCGGGCTTCCCCTTCGGCATCGCGAAGAAGGTCATCGACTCGGACCCCGCGTAGCCAGCCCGCGCTCCATCGTCCGTATCCCCAACGGAGTCCCTTCTCTCGCGGAGACACCGTTGCAGACGTACGACTTGTTCGCCCCCACCACCGACGCCGAGCGCCTGGACCTGTACGCGCGCATGCGCGCCGAGCCCGGCCTCTGCCGCATCGAGCCCTTCGGTGCCTGGGCCGCCGCCCGCTACGACGACGTGCGCGCGATTCAGAAGGACTCGCAGCACTTCTCCTCCGAGGCGCTCGCGGTGACGGCCGAGCCCCCGTGGCTCGGGCCCAACCCGGTGGCACAGTCGCTCGTCACGAGAGACCCGCCGCGCCACACGCAGCTCCGCGCGCTGGTGAACCGCGCCTTCGGCACCTCGGGCATGGCACGTATGGAGGCCCAGGTACGCCACGAAGCCGAGACACTGGCCGAGGCCGCCGTCCGCCAGCGCGAGGTGGACTTCGTGGACGCCCTCTCCTTCGTGCTGCCGCGCAATGTCATTGGCCGCATGCTGGGCCTGGAGCCGTCCACCTTCACCGAGTTCAAGCGCTGGTCGGTGAACATGGGCCTCATCACCTCCGCCGTGCCCGAGCAGCACCAGGGCATCCGCGACACCGTGAAGGAGATGGAGACCTATCTCGGCGACGTCATCGCCGCGCGCCGCCGCCAGCCCGGGGACGACATGGTGAGCGACCTGCTCCGCGCGGAGGTGGAGGGCCGCCAGCTCACCGACGCGGAGGTCCTCTCCTTCCTCTTCCTGCTGCTGCCCGCGGGCATGGAGACGACGGCGCAGCTCATCGGCAACGCGGCCATCCTGCTCGCCCGCTTCCCCGAGCAGCTCGAGCACGCGCGGGCGGACAAGGCGCACATCCCCCGCTTCGTCGAGGAGGTGCTCCGCTACGAGTCCCCCACCCAGTTCGCCTTCCGCATCGCGGTGACGGACGTGGAGCTGTCCGGCACGAAGGTGCCCGCGGGCAGCTTCGTCATGGGCCTGGTGGGGAGCGCCAATCGAGACGAGCGCGTGTTCGAGCAGCCGGACCGGTTCCTCCCCGGCCGCGACAAGGGCACCCAGCACCTCGCCTTCGGGCATGGCATCCACTTCTGCCTGGGCGCGCAGCTCGCGCGGATGGAGGCCCGACTCGCGCTGGAGGCGCTCGTCCCCCGCATCCGCGCCGTGAAGCTCCGCTCCCCGGACATCCAGTGGCTCCCCGGCCTCACCATCCACGGGCCCCAGACGCTTCCGGTGGAGCTCACCCCGGCCTGACGCCAGAAGCGACAGGGTCCGCCTGCTCACGACGCGGGCGGACCGGAGCCCCAACACCCCGGCCGTGAAGAGGGCGCGCCGTCACGGCACGGGATGTCCGAGGAACCGCGCGATGGCGCGGAGCACCTCGTCATCGGACATCAGCGCCACGTGTTCGGCGCGGCTGTCCAGGCGCTCGAACGGCAGGGGCAGCGCGGGCACGGCGCTCGTGGCGAGCACGGCGCCGTCCCCGTCGGCCTTCGCCTCGTCATCCACGTCCAGCACGCCGTCCTTCATCCGGTAGCCGCTCGTGGTGGGCCGCCCCGTGCCGACGACGACGAGCGTCTGGAAGGGAGGCGGCGGCAGTCCTTCGCGCGGCGCCAGCGCGTCGGCGAGCGCGCGACGGGCCTCCAACATGCGGGCGAGCTGCTCGCGGTAGGCCATGTCCTCGCGCAGCGCGGCCTCCTCGAAGACACTCCAGCCCCGCTGCCACCACTGCTCCGGCGCGAAGGCATCCAGGGCGACGGGCGCGCCCGCCGCGTCCACGAAGAAGTCGCCCCGCCACGGCAGCAACTGGAAGGAGGACGCGAAGGTGAAGAGGGCCTCGGGGCGGAGCAGCGCCGTGTTCCGTCCGGTGGCGGTGCCTTCGAGCAGGTCGTCGAAGATGCCCGGAGAGCCCCGGAAGGGCGTGCCCACGAACACCACGCGCTGCACGTGCGCGGCGCCCGCCCACGGCTGCGTGCCCGGCTCCGAGCCTCCGTGCAGCAAGCAGTGCAGCGCGACCAGCCCGCCCATGCTGTGCACCACGAGGTTCACCTTGCGCCGTCCCCCGCCCTCGGCCACGAGTTGCTCGATGCGCGCACACAGCTTCCCCGCGCTCTCGCGCACATCGCGCCGCCAGTCGTAGCCGAACGCGGAGAAGCCCGGGAGCCGCTCGCGGCCGAACTCCATCACCGGGCGATACACGTCGATGGACGCGAGCAGCGGGATGAGCGTGAGCTTCGTCATCGGCCCGTCCGGCACCAGGGGACCGAAGCGGGACGCGGGGCGCTGTCCCGGAAACGGCAGCGCGAGCGAGCGCTCCCCACGAGTGACGACGTCCCCCGGCGAGAACCACGCACGCTCGGGCTCCGGCCCCTCCGTGAAGAGAAAGCTGCCGCGGTAGCCGGGCACCAGCAGCGTCACTTCATCTCCAGTGGGCGGAGCCAGGTTCACCCGGGCCACGGAGCAGCCCGTGAGGGCGGTGGCCACCAGGGCCCAGGCGAAGCACCTTCGAAGCAACGTCCTTGCAAGCATGGGCACAGCCTCGGAGGAGCGGAGACCCGAGGCAAGCGCCGCGCGGGCGAAGTGCCCTCCACCCGGCGACTACGGCTCCAGGCGGTTGACGCGCCAGACCCGCACGTCCGACACCTCCGCCGCGCGCACCGCCGTGGCCAGCACCGGCTGCCCCCGGCCATCCAATTCCAGCCCTCCCCGTCCCACGAGGACGTCCACGCCCGCGCGCGACACCTCGTCGAGCGACGTCCACCCGGAGCCGGAATAGCGCATCACCCTCACCTTCGCGGGCGAGCCAGCCTCCGTCCAGGCCAGCACGGGGTTGCCCTCGGCATCCAGGTCCATCGCAAGCGAGGGCGCGGCGGCGGGCGGCGGGGCCACTCCGGACGGAGACGCCATCGCGGACCAGTCGCCGGTGGTGAAGCGGTGCAGACGCACCCGGCTCTCGCTGCCCTCCACCTCGCGCCAGGCCAGGACGAACCGCCCCTGCGCGTCGACACGCAGGGTGGGCTCGCCACTGAGGCCCTGCGTCGGAAGACGGGTGCCCAGCAACTCCCAGAACGTGCCCTTCCAGCGAGCCACGGCGATGGCGCCGCGCTCATCCAGCCAGGCCACCACGGGACGGTCCTCCGCATCCATGGCGAGCGCGGGAAGACGCTGGTCCTCGTCTTCGTGCGCGCCCGGCAGGTCGGGGAACTCGACCTGTCCGTTGTCGCCAAAGCCCTCGACGAGGATGACGAATGGAGGAACCCGGCTGATGGCGTAGGCGGCGGCGACCACGCCCAGGCCCCGGGGCCCCACCGCCGCGACGGGGGACTCGCAGTTGAAGATGAAGTCGCTCGCCGGAGTCCGCCGGGGCGTGTGGTACTCGAGGTCGAGGCGCCAGCCCCCGACATCGCGGAGGTCCGAGAGCATGATGCGGTCCTCCTTCCCCATGGCGAAGGCGACGGCGAGCGAGCCGGAGCCCCCGCTGTCCACCAGGGGCGTCCACGCGCTGCCCGTCCAGCGCGAGGTCCGCGCCGCGTAGGCGCCCGTGGGCCCGCTCGCGACACGGAAGACCAGCGCGGGCCGGCCCGCGGTGTCGAGCTGGAGGATGGGAGGCTGAGCGAAGCGCTCGTTGGCCGCCGCGAGCGTCACGGCCCCCTGGGCGTCCAGCCAGCGCGGCACCGAGAACGTCCACGGCGCGGGAGGCACCACCGCGTTGCCCACGCCGTCCGTCAGCGCGTCCGTCAGCGTCACCTCGGCGCTCGCCGGGGCCACCAGGGGCTGTGCCGGCGTCAGCGTCAGCGTGCGTCCGTCCGGGGACAGGGCGACGCTCGCCTCCACGTGCTGTCCGTCCACCTTCAGCGCGAGGGAGTCCGCGGTGACGCTGGAGGGCAGCAGGGGCTCGGAGAAGTCCAGCCGGATGGCGCCGCCCGCGGCGACCTCCGCGCCGGGCGCGGGTGAGCGCTCGGTGAGGGAGGGCGGCGTCCGGTCCACCACCACCGGCTGGATGGCGCTGGTGACTCGCGTCGTGCCGCAGGTGGCGCGGCCCAGGAGCTGGTAGGTGCCCTCGGCCACGGACGCAGTGTCCCACTCGAAGGTGTACGGCGCGGTCAGCGTCGCCAGCACCAGGCCGTCGCGCATCAGGTCCACCCGGTCCACCTGCCCGGAGATGGCGAGCGCCACCGGCACCACGCCCCGCGTCGTCACCGGGCCCGTGGGGGAAAGCAGCGTCACGGACAGGCCCGTGGCGTCGCAGCTGGCGGGCGTCGGGTCCGGCGTGGGCTCCGGAGCAGGCTTGGAGCCGCCGCCACACGCGGCGAGGACGAACAGGGACAGGGGCAGCAGGTGCTTGGGGGTCATGGGGGATGGGCGCGGGGTGCGCGCAAGAGGAACGGCTCCACCGGCCTCGTGTCGCACGAAAACACGGCTCGGGCCCCGCGTCAGGAAGCGGAGCCCCTGGCGTCCTTCGCGGAGAAACGGGGGGTTCCCTTGGTCCACGGCGACGACAAAGCATACGAGATGGCCCGGAGCCTGCTGCCCTCCACCGGACGAAAGGGGGCTCGCCAGGCGCGCGCGGCCATCAGCCGGAGCACCCGGCATGCCGTCCGCGGCCGCATGAACCAGCTCGAACACGACCCCGAGCTCGCGGACGACTGTCCGGACCTCGACGCGGACTCCACGCGCAAGATGCGCCGCGTCGTGTGGGGGCGCCGTGCGCGGGACAAGGTCAACCCCTTCCAGCGCTGGGCCCGCGCCGTCACCGCGGACCTGCCGCGTGATGTACGCCTGTCGCACGTGCGAGGCGCCCTCCCCGAGGGCCTCATCGGCGAGCACGCGCTGAGCCACCTGAGCTGGGACACGCACTTCGAGAGCACCGCGGAACGGGAGCTTCGCGAGGCACGCCAGCGGGCGTGGCGGCTCCAGCGACGGTGGCGTGCCCTGGAGCTCGACCGCGGCTTGCTCGCGACGCTCCTGCGTCGGTTGCTGCTGCTGCCCGGAGGCCAGCGGGCCTTCAACGATTACCTCAAGCGCGCCTGCGCCATGTCCCGGACCCTCCAGCGCGGGCATGACGGACGGCGGCACCGGGTGTTGCACGGACCGGGTCCCATCCGTCTGCTGCTGGGCACGCACGACGTGCGGCCCTTCCTCGCCGTGCTCACCCGCCCCACCTGGGGCGCGCCGCCGACGGCCCCTCCGCCCATGCTGCCGGAGGCCCACCGGGCGGCACATGACTTCCTGCGCGCATTCCACCAGCAGCGCGGGGACCTCGCCGCCACGCTCGCGGCGCTCCCCGTGCCGCCCCTGTTCCGCTGAAACAGCGCACGGAAGGTGCCTCGCGCCGCTCCGCCTGCCTGCTCCAGCGTCTCCCTTCTCCCGACGCCCTTTCCGGACCCGCCGTTCACATTCTCGCCCTGGAGGCCCTGTCGATATAGGACGGGGCGCACGGTCGCCCATCACCAGAGTGAGGCGCAGCATGAACTTCCAGTCCAGGGTTCTCCTCATCGACGACGACGCGGACCTCCTCGACATCTACACGTGGGCCCTCGAGGAGCTGGGCTACGCGGTCACCGTCGCCCATGACGGCCAGGAGGGGCTGGAGCAGGCCCTGGTGCTGCGGCCCGACCTCATCATCACCGACGTATGCATGCCGCGGATGACCGGGCTGGAGCTGTGTCACCGCCTGCGTGCCGACGAGCGCTTGCGAAACACGCCGCTCATCCTGCACAGCAGCGAGCACGCCATGCTCGCTCCGCGCGGGGAAGTCTTCCTGCCCAAGGAAGGTGACCTGTCGCGCTTCCTGGCGCAGGTGAGACGCAGCCTCGGCGGAGGACGGGACGGTCCCTCGCTCGCCTCCGTCGCCTGACGTCCCGGGCACCGGAGGCACACCCACGGCAGCCCGGCCAGCAGGCCCTGCGCGGCCCGCCGGCCCCCACCCTGGAGGGCCTGACTCCCTTCGTGGGGCGTCTATTCCTGCCTGCTGCTTCCGGTAACCCGGTTGCAGTGGCAGGCGCACCTCAAAGGTAGGCCGTCCAAGCACGGTGTGTCCCGAACGTGCGAGTTCACACACAGGTGCCCCGTGCGCATGGGCCACCGTGGCTGGAGCCATTTCCGCTAACTTTCGCGGGCCATGCGCCTGTTCCTCGCGTTCGCTGTCTTGATCTCCGCCGTGTCCTGGCTGGGCTGCGCCACCGCCGCCAGACCACCCATGCAGCAGGTCCGGGATTCGGCGGAGCTGGAGTGCGACGAGCCAGGGGACGACCAGTGCGTCACCCTGCTCTGCCTGGGTGACGCCTGCGGCTTCTACCGCTGCGAAGACCTGCCCGGAGAAGTCGAGCTGGCACGCTTCCCGCCTTCGCGTCCGCCCGCTGCGGCCGCGGCACCGGGCATGGGTCCCCAGAGGAATTGGGGAGGTGCGCAGCACCTGCCGAAAGGCGCCGTCATGGTGTTCCCCAACTGGAACGGCGCCCATGACAGGCTCATCCCGCCGTCACGCCAGCTCACGCCCGGACATTGGGAGAAGCACCACATCTTACCCCGGGCCGAGGAGTTCTCGCTGTGGTTCGCTGGGCGAGGCATCAAGATTCACGACTACACCATGCCGATTCCGCGTGCCCTCCACCGGAGGATTCACGGGAACGACGGGCGTGGCGGGCCGTGGAACCAGGCCTGGCGGGACTTCATGAAGACGAACCGCGGAGCCACCCCCGAGGATATCTACAAGCATGCAGGGGAACTCATCCACCGCTTCGAACTCATCGGTGGCCCTGTTCAGCCCTACCATTCCCGTCCGGGAGCGTGAGGTTCGATGAGCAGGTACTTCTTGCTGGACGAGGACCAGGCGGCGGCAGCGAAGCATGGCGGGGTAGTCAACGCGTGGCACAAGCTGGGGCTGCCAGGCGTGAGGTGCCACACCTGCGGCGCCACCTGGACCGATGCGGGCCACGAGTACCCGTGCGTCGACCTGTCGCAGTTGCCAGAGCGCGGAGACTTCGAGAAGGCCAGGCCCGAGCCCTTCCCCGAGTTCGCACGCCTGCGCGAGCTGGTGCGCCCCCTGGCACCCCGGAATGCGGAGCTGCCACCCGGTACGGGCTTCGGCCCGCTGGTGGGCCGTGCCCATGGGGAGTTTGGCCCCATCGCCTGGGTGGGGGGGCTGAAGCTCCTCGTGCACCGAGCCGTGTTGGAGCGCATCCAGGCAGCGGGCGTCCGGGGGCTGCTGGGCTGTCGGACGGAGCTGCGGTTCCGTCAGAAGAACCCGCCGGAGCTGCTAGAACTCCAGATTGAGCCCCACGGCCGGCTGCACCCGGACTGCATTCCACCGGATGTTCCTCCACCGTGCGCCACCTGTGGCCGGCACGCATTCAAATGGCCGGACAGCCCCATCCTCGACGCCGCCTCCCTGCCCACGGACCTGGACCTCTTCCGCGTGGGAAACTTCGCCACGATGATTGTCGGCACCGAGCGGTTCATGAACGCCGTGCAGCACCTGGAGCTGGACGGCCTCACCTTCCGCGAGCTGCACACGCGCTAGAGCGCCTACTCCCGCTGTCCCCGCCCCGCGCGCACCGGCGCCGTCAGGCTCGCGAACGCCGCGTTGATGCGCTTCGTCTCCGCCTCGGCCACCTCGCGCAGCTTCGGCCCCAGCCCCGCCACCTTGTCCGGGTGGTACTGCAAGAGCAGCGCGTTGCGGGCCGCGCGCGCCTCCTCGAAGGAAGCCCCCGGCGTCAGCCCCAGCAGCGCGTACGGGTCCTCCACCGGCACCGGCTCCGGCCCGGCCTTCGCACGCGAGGCCCGCTTCGCCCGGTTCTTCAGCAGCCGCTCCATCGCGATGAGCTTCACGCGCGTGAAGATGGCGTCGTTGCGCTCGCGCTGCTTGAGCCGCACGTAGCCCTGCTGCGACAGCGCACTGATGAACAGCGACACGGCCTGCGACGCCAGCGCGTGTGAGTCCAGGTTCAGCGCCGGCTCACTCCGCCAGCTCAGCTTGCCATCCGCGAAGATGAACACGTCACCGGGCTGAATCGCGTCCCCCGAGACGCGCGCGAGCGCCTCGGGACTGGCGGACGCCAGCTTCACGTCCGAGGACCACGCGAAGATGCGCTCCGCCAGGTCCTGCGGGAAGGCGCTCTCCGTGCCGCCCGTGCCCACCAGGACGACGGACGTGCCCGGGCGGTGCGTGAAGCGACTGAGCTCCGTGGCGGTGCCGAAGAAGGGAACCGAAAGCATGCGCAGGACCGTGGCCGCCGATGCGCTCGCTGAAGCGCCGCGACCATGTAGCGTCCCGCGTTTGAAAAGTCGAGATGGGTCAGGAAGCGCGCACGGGCCCGGCGGAGCGCGAAGTCTCCACCGGGCCCGTTGACGAACTCACCGCATCCGTGTCACGGCTGCTGCTGTTCCGAAGGCACCTCCCCCGTGAGCACGCAGATGAGCGCGTCCGGGTCGCACTTGACGGGGAAGACGGGGTTGATGCCCGAGCCGCGCAGCCGCCCCGCGTCGTAGTCCGCGTACGGGTCGCACGCCGCCTCGTTGACGCCGCCGTCGCTCAAGCCGCACGTCACCACGGGCCAGATGCCCTTGGCGCTGTACTCCGCGGTGCAGCCGTTCTCCGTGTAGCGCAGCTCCGCGGTGAACTGCGTGCCCGGAGTCCCCGGCGAGTTGTAGATGCGCAGGTTGGACCACTCGTACGTGAAGCTCTGCGCCGCCTGGCCGGGCGGGCCGCCATCCGGCTGCGCCCCGCCGTCGGGCAGGCCCGGTGCCGTGGCGGGCACGTCCAGCCGCGCGGCCGTCAGCGTGGGCACGTTGCAGAAGTTGTCCGGCCCCGGCGCCTCGCTGGCGAACGCGCCCACCGAGTACGTCGCGTGCGTGGGGTCCGGGTCCGGCCGCGTGGCCGCGAAGTCCCGCCCCAGCTTGCCCAGCCGGGCGCTGCGCACGGCGACGCTGTCCGCCGAGCTCGGCGTCTCACTGAAGTACTTCTGCAGCCCCACGCGCTCGGGCTTGAGCCGTGCGCACTGCTGGTCCGGATTCTGTCCGGGCTTCAGGGTGTACGTCGCCGCGAAGGAGCCGGTGGAGCCGTCGATGCTCGCGCGCGCCACCACGCACTGGGGCTCCGGCTCGTCCACGCCGCACGCGAATACGGCCACGGCGGCCGTCGCCACGCCCACGCTCAATCCCATCAGTCGAAGTTTCATTGGAAGTGTCCTCTGGGGAGCGGGGCTAGAAGCTCAGCTTCGCGCCGAAGCGGATGGAGCGCGGCGCCTGGTACGCCGTGGGGCGCTTGAAGTTGGGGTTGATGTCGGACGCGCGGATGCGCGCGAGCTTCGTCCCGTCCGGGAGCACCGTGTACTCGGTGTCCGAGATGGGGACGATGCGGCAGGCGGGGTTGAGCGCATCGAGGCACGCCGACACGTCCGCCGTGGTGCCGTTCTGCTCGATGGCGTACACGCGGTTGAGCGCCAGCGTCTGGTCCACGTTGGTGTACTGCTGGAAGTTGAAGAGGTTGAACACGTCCATGGACACGCTCAGCGTGTAGTCCTTCGACAGCTTCTGGCTGATGCCCACGTGGGAGTCGACGTTGTGCACCCAGGGCAGCCGGCCGGCGCTGCCACGCGGGAGGATGAACGTCTCCGCGCCGCTGCGGCGCGGGTGCAGGCCCAGGTAGTTGAGCGGAGTGCCCGAGCGGCTCCGGTAGCCTCCACCCACGTTGAAGCTGGTGGTGTTGCTCAGCACGAACTCGCGCGCGCCGAAGGCCTTGAAGGAATGCGTGCGGTCGCCGGGCAGCGGGCCGTCGCGGTTGGTGGTGAGCGACAGCAGGTCGAAGTCGCGCGTCAGGTTGGGCGACAGCTGCCCGGTGTCCGCGCGGAACAGGCCGGAGTAGTTGCCGCGCAGCTTGGACCACGTGTAGCTGGCCTGGGCCAGCCAGCCGTTGGAGAACGCCTTCTGGTAGTACAGGTTCACCGCGTCGTAGTGGCGGCGGGCCTCCGGGAAGTCGGACGAGAAGCCCTTGCCCGGGTTGCCCAGGAAGAACGTGTTGCCGTCATCCCGGCTCATGTCCTCGATGACGTCATTGAGGACGCGCCGGGTGTACGCCAGGCCGACGCGGCCCAGCAGCAGGTCGTACTCCGCGCCCGCCATGAACTCGTCCGCGGACTGCGCGCGGATGTTCGGGTCCACCGGCACGCGGTCGCCACCCTGGGCATCCCAGGTCTGGTTGGGGCCCTCGTTGGCGTTGCCCAGGCGCTGGCGGTTGGCCGCGGTGCAGCCCGTCAGCAGCGAGTTGCGGTCGCTCGGGTTGCACGCCGGCGCGGTGTAGGTGGCGGACAGGAGCTGCTGCTGCGGGAAGGACAGGTCCGCCATGTCCAGGGGCACGTTCTCGTAGAAGCGCGCGAAGTTGACGAACAGCTTGGAGCGCCCCTGCTGGGTGAAGTCGTAGATGGCGCCAATGCGCGGCGACCACTGGTTGGGCAGGTGCAGGCCCACCTGGTCATCCAGGCCCCAGATGGTCTGCACGTCGTAGCGCAGGCCCACGTTGACCGTCACCTTGTCCAGCACGGACCAGCTGTCCTGCACGAAGCCGCCCACCGTCACCGACGTGGACGTGCCCTCCTTGCTGGCGAGGAACACCGGGGTGTCCGGCCCGGACAGGTAGCCGTACTCGTTGAGGCTGAACCAGCAGTTGCCGCTGGTGCACTCCTGCCAGGGGGTGCGGCCCGTGCGCGCGCGGTTGAGGTGGAAGCTCGCGCGCTCCGCGTCGAAGCCGGCCTTGAAGATGTGGTGGCCGAACGCCTGCGCCAGGTACGTGCCCATCACCTTGCCCTGCACGCGGTCCAGCTCCGCCTCGCTGATGGTGTTGGGGCCGCCAGTGGAATACGCGGTGACGGGGCAGTTGCGCGACTGCTCCGCGGGCGTGGCGCCGCAGACGGACGGGTCGGGCAGCGACTCGAACTCGGTGATGGAGTGCGGGGTACGCGTGCGGCGCCAGGCCAGGTTGGACTGCCCGGCCAGACCCTCGCTGGAGCCCAGCGCCGAGCCATCCGACGGCAGGGTGGAGTCGGCCTGGTGGTGCCAGCCCAGGGTGGCGTCCACGAGGAACTTCTTGTCGAAGAACGACGACTGCTGCTTCGCGACGATGTCCATGACGCTGTTGGAGCGCCGCGTGGCGATGGACTCGTAGGTGCCCTGGACGAAGCCGGTGCACGACAGGCCCACGCACACCTCGGGGTCTCCGTCGCGGCTGAAGGAGTACCTGCCGTCGCCGCCGGAGGAGCGCGGCGTGCCGAAGACGGACACCGACAGGTTGTGGTTCGGGTTGAAGAGGTACGTCAGCTTGCTGATGTACTGCACGCTGCGCTCGTCCGCGAAGCGGCTGACCTGGCTGCCCTCAATCGGCGTCACCTGACCGAAGCCGGTGGTCGGGTCCTTGCGGCGCGCGCCCACGGACGCGCAGCCGTTCGCCGGGTCCGCCTCGTCGCAGTACTCCAGCTTGCTGAACTGCCGGTCCACGCGGATGCGGTTGAAGGACGGCGCCACGCCCACGTAGAACCAGAGCTTGTCCTTGAGGATGGGACCACTCAGGTCGAAGCCGAAGTCGCCCTGGTTCCACGGGCTGCCCGTGGCGGAGACGACGCTGCCCTCCTGGCGGATTTCCGTGCCCGAGCGCTGGAAGGCGCCCGGCGCCATGGTGCCGAAGACGGAGCCGTGGAACTCGTTGGAGCCGGACTTGGTGACGACGTTGAGCACGCCGCCGGTGGAGCGGCCGTACTCGGGCATGTAGCCACCGGTGATGACGTTGACCTCCTGGACGAACTCCACCGACAGCGGCGTGCCCAGCGTGCCCACGCCCGGGTCATTCACGGACAGGCCGTCCACCACGTACTGGCTCTCCGGCGAAGAGCTGCCGCTCACGCTCACGCCATAGCGGTCCTCCGTGGCGCCCGGCGCCAGCTCCGCCAGCGACTCGAAGGAGCGCGACGCGGAGCCCTTGGTGCCCGGGCGGATGACGGCGATGTTGCGGATGAAGTCCGCGTCCACGCTCAGGCCCGCGGTGTTGCTGCCCACGTCGATGGTGGGCGGCGTGGCGGTGATGGAAATCTCCTCGCCCAGCGAGCTGGGCAGCAGCTGGATGTTGACGCGCACCGTGCGGTCCAGCCGCAGGACGACGTCGGAGCGCACGAAGGGCTCATAGCCCTCGCGCTCCACGCGCAGGGTGTACGTGCCCGGCGGCAGCTGGGGGAGCCGGTACAGGCCGCTTCCGTCCGAGACGGCGGTCCGCTCACCCTGCAGCTTCGGAGACGTGGCCGTCACCACGGCGTCCGCGAGCGACTTCTGGTCCGCCGCGTTGGAGATGGTTCCGGTGATGACCGAGGTGCCCTGGGCAAACGCCCCTGCACCCCATAGCAACATCGCGAGACATAGCCCGCGAGCGAGACCTGCACGTGTGGACAAAGCTGACTCCCCTCCAAGGTAGGGGCCGCACTCTGTCTCGAATCACGAGAAAGCAACAATACTGAAAATAACAGGCTTCACTGGGGGCATGGCCCGGGACTCACACGGAGGCCTCCGCTTCCTGGGGCGCGGGGGTGGGGGTGGACACGGGGCGTGAGCGCCCGGCGAGGAGGTGCTCGGCGAAGCGGTCCGCGAGCGCGGCGATGGTGAGGCTGGGGTTGGGCCCGGTGGGCCCGGGCATGACGGAGCCGTCCGCCACGTAGAGCCCGGGGTGTCCGTAGGCCTCGCCGGTGGCATCCACGACACCCTCCTCGGGCGAGTGGCCCATGGGGCAGCCTCCGAGCGGGTGCACGGTGATGACGCGGCTCAGGTAGCCCAGCGGGTTCTGCACCATCTTCCCCTCCAGCGCGTCGGCGATTTCGCGCATGGACTCGCGCACGCGGCGGAAGTACTCGCTGGAGCCCTTCACCCGCCAGTCGATGTCCAGCATCCCGTTGTCCGTCAGGCGCATGTGCCCGTCGGGGATGTCGCGGCCCATGGCGAGCAGCGGCAGGGACGTGGCCGAGCCGGTGCAGTCGCCCAGGACCTGCGCAATCTCCTCGCTGACGTCCGAGTCGCGGGAGAGCCCCAGCCAGCCCTTGGCGATGCGGCCCGCCAGGCGCGCGCTGCGCTTGAGGAGCGAAATCTGGTGGGCGCCCTCGTACAGCCAGTTGAAGAACTCCGGGAAGCCGGCGTCCTCCACGTAGTAGCCGCGCCCGGTGCCACCCTCCTCCTCGCCCCGGAAGTGGAGGGCGCTGGTGATGACGGGCCCCCGTCCCCCGTCCAGCACGCGCGGCAGTGGCGTGCCGGAGCTGCTGTCCCTGCACCGGAGCAGGAAGCCGAGCAGGTCCCCGTTGCCGCAGAAGCCCGTGCCGAGCCGGGCGCTGAGGGCCGGGAAGTGCCGCCGGTTCTTCAGCATCAGATAGGCGGTGCCGAAGGTGCCCGCGGACAGCACCAGCCGGTCCGCGGTGAGCGTCGTGCGGGGCAGCAGCTCGGAGGAGACCTCGCGCGGCTCGCCCTCTCGCGCGTCCGAGTGGTCCACGTACTGCACGACGTAGCCGCCGTGCTCGCCGGGCCAGAACTCCTTCACCTCGGCGAGCGTGCGCAGCTCGGCGCCGTGGCGTTTCGCGGCGGAGAGGTACGTGTAGTCGAGCGTGTTCTTGCTGCCGTAGTTGCAGCCGATGTCACACTCCCCGCACAGCCGGCACGTGGTGCGCGTGCGGCCATGGAGGTTGGGGTGCTCTTCGCGGATGGGCTCACCCGGCACCGGCGTCTCCCCGGGGTTGCCGAAGGTGACGGCCAGCGGAGGCAACTGCCAGTCCGCGCCCCGGCCCAGCCGCTCGGCGGCGAGCTTCATGGCGAGCGTCTTGGCGGTGGACGCGTAGGGCGCGTGCTCCAGCGGATAGCGCTGGGCGTTCATCATCCGCTCCACGACGTCGTAGTGCGGGTCCAGATCCTCGCGGGTGACGGGCCAGGACTCATAGCCGCCGTCGCGCAGGTCTTCGTGGACGAAGGTCTTCTCGTCCTTGCGCAGCAGCACGTTGGCGTAGATGAGCGAGCCTCCGCCCAGCCCGGAGGACACCACGCCGCCCAGGCCCCGGAAGGACCAGAGGTTGAACATGCCGTACATGCCCTGGCTCGGGTCCCAGAAGTTGTGGCGCATCGCATAGGGGCTGCGTGGGAAGGAGCCGGGCGGATACGCCTTGCCCCGCTCCAGCACGCAGACCCGCAGGCCGGCCTCCGCCAGCCGGTAGGCCATCACCGAGCCGCCGAAGCCGGAGCCCACGATGATGACGTCGTAGTGCGCATTGCCAGCGTCCATGATGTCCCCTCCTCACACGTTCGCCGTCGGCTCCTGCCCGCGCTCCGCGCCCTCGGGGGCCCGCTCGGGCTCCTCCTTCCGCGCGCGCGGCGCGTAGAGGTCCCAGAGGGTGCCCAGGAAGAGCCTGCCGAAGCGGCCCACGGCCCTGAGCCCCTCGGTGCCCTCGCGGGCCGAGCGCATGCTGGAGATGAGCTTGAGCAGCTGCCCCACGCCGAGCTTCAGCACGCCAGCGCCCACCACGGGGCCGCGTGCGTCCGGGCCCTCGTGGAGCTGCGAGTACAGGCGCGTGGTGTCCTTCCACAAGTCGGGTCCACGGTCGTCGTGGATGGTCTTCGTGCCCTCCAGGTAGTACTCCTTCCCGTTGGCGTCGAAGCGCAGGCCGTACGTCATCAGGCGCGTGTTCGGGTCATCGCCGGAGCGGAAGAGGTTGAAGTACCCCTGGCGCACGGGGAGGTCCTCGCCGAAGGGCGGGTAGCTGACGTGGGCCACCAGGCGGGCGGCGTGGGTGGCATCGCTGATGAAGGCGTCCATGTCGTCCACGCTGATGGTGCAGTGCATGGTGAAGGCCGAGTCCTTGCCCTGGTGTGCGCCGGCCACGGGGTCGGTGACGCCGAGGGCCAGGGGGCCGGACATGGTTTCGCGGAAGGTCAGGTCGGGAGCGGGTTCGGTCATCTGCGTCATCTCCGGGGTGAGGGGAAGGCCCCGGTCGCCGGCCACCGCGAGGTAGCGACAGGCGTCCGAGTAACCCATGTCGATGAGCGAGGCGGCGGTGATGTGCCCCGCGTAGAAGTCCGGGTCCAGCGGCAGCGGGCGCTCGGGCTTGATGAGGTGGACGGAGATGGGCTCGCGGTGCCCCATCACCACCTCGCCCGCGCGGATGCGCGCGTTGAGGTCATCTATCTGCGCCAGCTGGGCGAAGAGGGCGCCGTTGGCGCTCATCTCAATCATGTGGACGTACTGACGGAAGACGCCGCGCTCGTACGCGGGCGTGTTGCCGATGCACCACAGCACCCACAGCTCGTCCGCGCCCCGGCGCACGGCCTCCAGCAGGTTGGCGTCCTGAATCCACACCGAGTCCGTGTAGATGGCGCCAGCCCTTCGCACGGGCGGCATGAAGATGGGCAGGGAGATGCCCGCCACGAGCAAATCCCGGTCCACCTGCGTGTGGGGGATGACCTCGTTCGTCTTCCGGGTGAACTCGCAGACGTTGAACGTGCCCTCCATTCCTTCGTGCGCGCGGATGGCCTCCACGTCGATGCCCAGGTGCGGGAAGACGTGCTGGACGATGCCGTCCGCGTCGCCCATGGCCTCCATCTTCCAGGCGCGCAGGTACTTCTCCGGCGAGACGAAGGACACGAAGTCCTTCACCCGGAGCGTCCGCCACCTGTCACACATCTCCTTCGGAGACAGGCCGGACAGCAGCATCGCCAGGTTGATGATGCCGCCCGACGTGCCGTCGCCATGCTGGAAGGTGAGCCCCGCGTCCGAGAGCGCGCGCAGGACGCCGGCCTGCCACGCCACGCGCATGCCGCCGCCCGCGAGGATGAGCGAGCGCTTCCGTCCGCTCGCGGTGAATGGCGGCAGCGGCCGTGCATCCTCCGGCGGTCGCGCTTCAGTGATGGATGCATCCGCCACCGAAGCGCCGGGCACCACCGGCATCGGCCGGGGTCGCCCGGAAGGAGGCACACCCACTCCGGGCGCGCTCATCCCGAGCGGCTCCGTCACGGCCCCGCTCGCGGTGAGCGTCCCCGGGCGGCCGGCCACGGAGGCCTGCTGCTCACGGCGCAGGAAGGCGAGGTAGCCCAGCACCACCACGCCGGACAACAGGTCGAAGACGGCCACGGTGAGCGCGAGCGGCGAGAAGACGCCGCGCAGCACGCCCAGCGACACGGCACCGAAGGCGGCCACCTTCTGCACGCCGGCCCAGAGCACGGCCGCGCCATTCTCGCGCGGGGACTTCATGCCATGGAGCAGCAGGCTCCCGAACAGCACCATGAACATGCCTTCGATGCCGAAGGTGTGACGGCTGGTCAGGTCCGTCCCGGCGTCGAGGAGCGCGAGCAGCGTGCCGGGCATGACAATCATCCCCGCGCCGCTGACGATGGTGACCCACGCGATGGCCTGGATGACCCAGCGCCACTGCCGCTCATGGGCCTGGAGCCAGCGAACGCTCATGGATGCGCCTCCTGCTCGGACGCGTGCGGATGGGTGACCTCTTCCACCAGTTCCTGCTCCATGGTGAGCAGCTCGCCCTCGGGCGCGGTGCGCGACTCCTGCGCGGGTGCCTCGCCCGGGGGCGGCATGGGCGTCTGGCTCTGGCCCAGGTGGAAGACGCTCTCCAGGCCCTCGGGGTACGTGTCGGCGGGCAGCGCGGGCTGGCTGAGGAACCACGACTCGAAGTGGTCGTCGAGCACGCCACTCGTCTTGGGGAAGAAGCCGGTGAACAGGGGCTGGGGCGAGATTCCCAGGTCCTTCAGCGGCTGCACTCGCGGGTGGTCGCCCAGCTCGAGCCGCGCCCGGGCGCGCCGTCCCAGCCGGAAGCCGAGCTTCCCCCGGAAGTAGATGTAGCTCTTCATCAACATGCCGCGGAACGCGCAGTAGTTGGCCGCCGCCATGCGCAGGGGCAGCCACGCGCGCTTCGGGCGCTCGATTTCGATGCGCACCGCCAACTTGCCGCCCTCGTCGTAGCGGCTGCTCACCGTGCCGTCCTCGATGCGGAAGTCCAGGTTGCCCAGGTGCTTGGGCATGCCCCAGATGCCCTTGCCTCCCTTGACGGAGACCTCGGTGTTCACCGGCAGGTCCACGACGTACTGCCCCAGCCCGTACTTCTTCTGGAACAGGACTGGCAGCAGCGGGAGTGCACGGCGGGGCCCGAAGGTGCAGGCGATGGCGACGCTGAACTCGATGTACGCGCCGATGTCGGTGGTGCGGTAGTCGATGACGGTAATCATCAACACGCCCTTCTTGCGGCTGATGCGCAGCGGGTGCAACTCGTCGCCGGGAAGCAGCCGGGCTGCCTTCTCCGCGTCGATGGGGAAGGCGGCCATCAGGGCCGGCGAGTCCTTCGAGTTGATGGGCAGCTCATAGGGAATGCCGTCGACGCGCGAGAAGCGGCCGGTGGACGTGTCGATGCGTTTGGGCTGGCGGAACATGGCGGGGCTCCATCACACCGGCTTGTCGAGCTCGGCGAGGATGAGGGGGAAGACATCGCGGGAGGCGTCCTGGCCCATGAACATGTCCAGGTGGCCGTAGTCGGGGACGACGTGCAGCGAGTGGTAGCCGGGGCGGAAGCGCTCCAGATGCTCGAAGCTGCGGCGCTGGCTTTCCGGCAGGAAGCAGTGGTTCTCCGCGCCAGCGAGGAAGACCCAACGCGCGTCCGTCTGGGGCTCGCGCTCGGCGAGGTCCTCGTCGAGCGAGGGGAAGTCCTCCACGGGCAGCAGGTGCCCGGCGCGCACGCACTGGCCCATCTGCAGGAAGAAGGTGAGGGGGACCTTGGCGAACTCGTGCTGGAGCCAGTCGTGCGTCTCGGGGTTGAGGTTCTCGTGACGCCAGAGCACGGGGAAGCCGACGCCGTAGGTGAAGCTGGACCAGCGGCAGACGAGGTTGTCGCACTCGTGGTGGATGGCGCGGACGAGCAGGTTGAGGGCTTTGGCCGTCAGCGTGGGAGCGCCGAAGCTCCACTGGGGGTCCAGGTAGTCGGTGAGCCGGGCCACGGGAGGGACGGCGAACTTCAGCTTCAGCTCCGCGGCGTGGGACACCACCGGGTGCAGTGACACGGCGTTGGTGATGATGAGGGGCACCTGGGGCAGCAGGCCGGCGACGGCGGACATGGCGAAGCTGGTGGAGCCCTGGCAATGGATGATGGCCTTGACGGTGTCGTGGCCCGTCCTGCTCACCACGGTGCGGATGGCGGCGGGGTGGTCATGGACGGCCGCCTGGTCGAGCGTCCACTCGCTGGGCTCCACGTCGATGCTCGCGCGCCAGTTCTCCAGCCACACGTCGTAGCCGTCGTCGATGAGGGCATCGACCAGCGTTTGTCGGACGGGGGCACGGAAGATGTTGGCGCGGACTCCGGCACCGTGCACGAGGACCACCGGTCCCTTGGGTGCCTCCTGTTCTCCGTGAATGTGGATGAGGTTGAGTGCTCGCCCATCACCCGCGAGGAACGGGACGACCTCTTCGTGGCGCGGCGAGCTGGCGGGTTCGACGGGCATCGGGCAGACCTCCCATCTCGGTCGAGTGGGCGCCGCGCGGATGTGATGCCGTGACGAAGGACAGTGCTCGCCTGCCCTCTGGAAGGCGCAGCGGGTGGGCAGGGAGGCGGCGTCGAAGATGGGCTCGTCCGGCGCGGCAGGCCGCTCCCTTGTCAGTGCTCGCCTGGCCCCGCGTCCGGCGCGTCCTCGAAGCTCAAGGCCCGGACGCAGTCCTGGGGCGGGAGTTCCCGCCAGCCGAGGCCCTCGCGCTCGAGGCACTGCCTGGGCGCAGGGTGCAAGCGGGACATGCCCACCGCCCGAAGATCGAAGCGGCCATCGTCATCCCGGTCGAGTTCGAGGTCGAAGTCGGCCAGCCCGGCACTGCCGGTGAAACACATCCGCAGGGTGCCCCCGGGGCCGGTCTCGGTCCAATACCTCCCCACGCGCCAACTCAGGCCCGCGCCGCGCTTGACGCAGTAGGGTGAGAAGGGGGCTACCGCGAGGACCGCGAGGCAGGAGGCAGCGAGGGCCACCAGCGACACCGCCCACAACCAGCGGCGCCGCGCGCGCTCGACGCTCTCCTCTTTCGGGACCTGCATGGACCGCCTCCCATTGGGCTCGCCGGGTGGGAAGCCTAATCTCTCTTCGGGACGCTCTCTGGAAAGGCTCCTAGAGAGGAGCGCTTCGGCCAATCAGGTCACTTACCGCCTCGGCTCCGCCCCACTTCTGCTGGTAGAGCGGGCGGTGTGACGGTTGAACAGGCGAGCCAGGACACGGCGAACACCGGCAGCCAGACAGCCCGGAAGGTTCACATCGGCGTCAAACCCCAGCGTCCTCATTCCGCAGGTCGCTGCTCGCGCATCCCTTCGCGGAACAGCGTGAACACGGCCTGTCCGCAGTGGCCTGAAATATCCGCCCTCGCACGAGCCACGCGGACTTCGTAGCGAATGCCATTCAGCGTCAGCGGCACCGTCTCGCCAACGCGCGCGGACATTGCGCCCCGGGTCTTTGCATCCTTCAAGCGCAGCCGGACGCCTCGGGTGCGAGCGCCCTGCCCCGCCGCACAGCCCGTCTCCTCCCAGCGGACCTTCAGCTCCGGGACGAGGCCCGCTGGTAAAAACACCTCGCCTCCTGGCGTCGTGGGCGCGCTCGGCACCGTGAGCAGCAACAGCCGTCCCTTCTCGTCTCGCAGCGTGTCGCCCGCGAGCAGCACGGGCTCCTCACCGTCACTGGAGAGACACCCCGCCGGCTCGCGGTGGCTCACCCACGCCACCGTGCGCCCCTTCAGGTCCGCGAGCACGTCCGGCACCGTGAGGCTGTAGCTCACTCCTCCTCGCACCGTGTCCGTCTCGTACTCCAGCACCGAGGCCCACTGGTCCTGATGGCGGTACGCGCCCTGAAGCTGCCGCGCCACCATGAAGCGCCGCTCCAGCCGTGGGCCCGTGCGCTGTCCGGCCGCGTCCTCCGGTTCCTCCTTGAAGGCCACGTCCACCTGCGCTGCGCGCCAGACCTCGTCACAGGGGCCCACCGTCTTGTTGGCGGGAGTCTCCGTGGGGACGGGCGCAGCCACCGCGGGAGCCGACGAGGAGACCGCCTCCGGCATGGCGGACACGGCAGGCGGTGTCCGCTCCATCGCAGGCGGTTGCGACACCGTTGGGCCCGCGTCCGAAGTCGTGACCTCGGAGCGCGCCCGACACCCCGAGAAGAACAGCACCAGCAGGAAGGCCCCGAGCCTCACGGACACTCGGCGTACAGCACCGTGCCGTCCGCCGACACGTGGAAGTCCCTCCCCTCCACCTGTCCTCGCAACAGCAGGCGCTCCCGCTTGTGGCGCACCGCCTCGCGCCGTGCCTCCGCCGGCCGCTCCACGTGCGGCACGAAGGGCTGGAACCGTGCCGACCCGCCCTTGTCGTCCGGAGCGTAGCGCGCCAGCAGCGTGCGTCCCTTCACCGGGCCCGTGCCGTCGTCCGCGTCACCATCATCCAAGAAGTCCAGCGCCAGCGAGCCCCACTCATTCACATCGCAATCACACGCACCGCACCCGGGATAGCTACACCCCAGGAAGCCGTCACGGCACGCGGCGCACGCCGCCTTCGGCGACGTACCGCACGACGCGCACCCGTTGCTCCCGCGCGAATACGAGTACCACCCCGAGTTGCTCACCCCCGTGAGCTGGTAGCGGTAGTTCATCACGCTGTCGTGCACGACGCTGTACTGGTTCGCCACGTCGTTGCCGTTGTGGTCCAGCGCCAGGTTGTGTCCCAGCTCGTGGATGAAGGTGCCGCGCTGCTCTCCGGCGCTCGGGCTGCTCCAGCACCCCATGCTGATGATGACGTCGTTGCCCAGCATCTCCGCCCGGCCCGACGAGCACGACGTGCTGCTGGTGTGCTTGTAGGCCCACATCACGTAATGGAAGTACGGCCTCCGCTCCGGGTTCGACGTGGAGAACGAGCTCCCCTTCAGCGAGTAGAAGTCCACCCCGCCGCTGCATGCGCCGTAGCAGACCACCTCGTACCAGGGCAGCGTCCCGTCGATGAACGCGTGCAGCCGCACTCCGGAGTCCTGGGCGAACACCGCCGCCGCGTCCGCCACCAGCGCCGCGTACGGCTGCCGCGTCAGGTACGGGTTCGTCGGGTGCTGCATCCAGTCCACCTCTACATAGATGTCCCTCGTCGTGGGACTCCCCCACTCGGAGAAGGAGAAGCCGTCGTTGCCGAACAGCTCCAGCGCGTCCGGCACCATGTCACCGTCCGAGTCCACCTCCTCCGGGTTCGTCCCCACCACCGGCTCCAGCGCGTCCGAGAGACCATCCTCATCCGAGTCGTTGTCGTCGAACACCGTGGACCACAGCTCCTCGTCATGGACGAAGCTCGCCGTGCCCGTGCTGCCCGGGTAGCGGCCCACCACCACGCGCTGGGCTCCGGCGTTCTGCGTGCTCGTCGCCACGACGCGCGGGTAGGCCTTGGGCCCGCTGTCGTCATCGAGCTGAAGGAACTCCGTGTTGGAGCGCAGCAGGAAGATGAGGTGGTCTCCAGCATTGGGCGTCGTGGAGTTGGCGCGGAAGGTCTCCTTCGCCTTCCACGAGAAGGCCACGGGCACACCGCCGAACGGCTGGTTGGCCAGCAGCAGCGTGCCGTTGCGGTACAGGCTCGCCGTGCCGCCGCGCCCATCCGCGTAGGCGCGCACCCAGACGCGGTAGTAGCCCGAGTCCGGCGCAACGAACGTCACACACGAGCGCGTCGCCCCCGCGCAGTCGTCCCCTACCGCCACCTGGCTCCAGCCGCTCCTGTCGCGCAGCACGTGCAGCACCGTGTCCGGCGACGTGCCCGTCAAGTCCCGCGTCTCGAAGGTGTACGTCTGGCCGGCGTCCAGGTACGTGCTCAGCCAGATGAAGCTGCCCCAGTCGCGCGAGGCCACGTAATGGGGCCCGGCCATCGCCATCACCGGCATGAGCAGCACCAGCGCTTGGAGCACTCTCAGGTACGCCTTCATCGCGACTCCTCCCGGCCGAAGAACCACTCCTTGAAGACTTCCTGCTGGCGCGCCTGCTCCTCGACAGACAGGTCCTTCCACTTCACCCGCTCCGCCGCGAGCGCCTGCTGGTAGCGCGCATCCACCTCCCGCGCGCGGGCGTCCGTGGCGGAGGGCTCGGGAGGCGCCACCAGCTTCGCGGCCAGATTCAGCGCGGCCAGGTAGCGCCGCTCCTTCTCCGCGCGAGTCTCGGGCGTCGCGTCCATGAAGGCCCGCTCCGTGCGAGCCACGAGCGCCGCCACATCGTCCACCGACTCCTCGCGAAGCAGCGCCTCTTCATCCGGAGTCAGCGGCACCAGCGCCGCGAACCGGGCCAGCGCGGGCGACGCGGCCCGGGCGCGAGCCACCTCCACCACCGTGCCCTGGCTTCCCGTGGCGAGCTCCACCTGGAGCCGGGGACCGGGCGCATCCTTCGTGACGGCAGGAGCGGGCGACGCGTCACTCCGGGCCACGGCGGGCGCCACCGACGGGGGCACGGCGACCGACGCATCCTCCAGCACCCAGCGGGGCACCAGCAGCGGGACTCCGGCCGCGAGCAGCAGGATGCCCAGCACCACGCCACCCATCCCCGCCATGTCCACCCGTGCGCGCATGCGTCCCCCGGTCGCTGCCATGCAGCTCTAGCTCCATTTCTCCGTGACTTCAAACCTCCCAGAAGACGAGGGCTCCGTCGAGTGACGCGCACGGGTCACGAGGAGCCTCCAGAGGCGCGTCACGGGAAGTGGCCACCCACCAGAGGGCTCGTGTCACCTCGGCCCCAGGGGCCGGGCCTTCTGCCGCGTGAAGTGCATGGTCCGCGAGGACACTCCCCACGACGCCGAGCGCCCCGGGGTGAACACTTCGACGCCGGCTCCGTGGAGGGCGGCCCTCAGCCCTCTCGCTTGAGCGCCTCGTTCGGCGCCACACGCATGGCGGAGGCCGCCGGGAGCCAGCTCGCCACGAGCGCGGTGAGCAGCAGCGCGGCGGGAGCACCGAGGAAGATGAGCGGGTCGTACGTGGACACACCGTAGAGCATCGCCGCGAGCGCCCGCGCCATCAGCGCCGCCCCCACGAGCCCCACCGCGAGCCCCATCCCCGTGAGCCGCAGCCCCTGCCCGATGACCATGCGAAGCAGGCGACGCGGCGTCGCGCCCAGGGCACTCCGAATCCCCAGCTCGCGGGTGCGCTGCGCCACCCAGAAGGCGAGGATGCCGTAGAGGCCCACCGCGGCCAGCACCATCGCCAGCACCGCGAAGGCGCCGAGCAACCCTCCCACCACGCGCACCTGTGCGTAGCTCTCCTCCACCACCGTCTCCAACGGGCGGACCTTCACCATGCGAAGGCTGGCGTCCGTCGCGCGCAGCCGCTGGTGCAGCAGGGGCATGAGCTGACCGGCGGGCAGCGTGGACTTCACCGCGACGCTCAGGTTGTGGCGCAGGTCCTGGGCCAGGGGCACATAGACATCGCCCGAGGGCACCGTGGACAGCCGCTCCATCGGCACGTCCCCGACGACGCCCACGACCTCGTGGACCTTTCGCGAGCCGTCATCCACCACGTCCAGCTCGAGACGCGCGCCGACGGCGCTCCGGCCCGGAAGGAAGCGGCGGGCAAAGGCCTCGGTGACGACCACCACGCGCGGGCTGGAGGCCGTGTCCCTCGCGTCCGGGTAGCGCCCCTCCTTCAGCGGGATTCCGAGCGCCGGGAAGTATCCTCCGGTGACGGGCACGTACCCGGCCTGGGCCGACGCCTCGGTGGAGGCGGCCTCCCCCATGACGTGGACGCCCGTGGTCTGCCGCCAGACGCTTCCCGAGAAGGGCAGGTTGCCCGTGAGGCCCACCGCCTGCACCCCGGGAATCGACTCGAGGTGGCCAACGAGGTTCCGCGCGACGGAGGCCGCGGCGTCTTCTCCCGCGTACTTCTCCAGCGGCAGGAACACCTCCGCCACCGTCACGCCGCGCGCCTCGAAGCCGAGGGGAACGTTCTGGAGCTTCCACACCGTGCGCAGCATCAGCCCCGCGCCCACCAGCGGCACCATCGCCAGTGACAGCTGCACGACGACGAGCACGGAGCGGGTGAAGCCCATCGACGTGACGCGCGTGCCCCGCGCCATGGGGGCAGGTGCCCCCGGCCCCCGCGAGACGTGGAGCGCCGGCAGCAGGCCCACCAGCACCGCCGCCGCGACGGACACCACCGAGGCCGTCACCAGGACGAAGGGCTCGACGCCCGGCCCGGACATGAGCTGCGGCGGAATGAGCGTGCCCAGCAGGTCCCTTCCCCAGAGCGCGATGAGCAGGCCGAGGCCGCCCCCGAGCACCGCCCGGACTCCGCTCTCCACGAGGACCATCCGCGCCAGCTGCATCCGACTCGCACCGAGCGCGAGGCGCACCGACATCTCGTGCATGCGCGAGCTGCCCCGCGCCAGCAGCAGATTGGCGAGGTTGGCGCACCCGAGCAGCAGCAGCAGCGCCGCCACCGCGCTCACCACCTGCAACTGCGTCTGGGATTGCTCCACCCAGAGCTGGTGGAGCGGCTCCAGGCTCATTCCGGTGACCACCACACCCGGAACGCGCTCGGCGCCCAGGGCGAGCTGGACGAGCTCGGAGCGCCCCTGCTCGGCAGTGACGCCCGGCTGGAGCCGCCCGAAGACTCGCAACGCGCTGCCCTGCTCCGTCGTCGGGTCGAGCGCCAGCGGCTTCCAGACCTCCACCTCCGGCTCGAACTGGAAGCTCGCGGGCAGGACGCCAATGATGGTGTGGACCCGGTCGTCCAGGACGATGCTCCGCCCGAGGACACCCGGGTCCGCCCCGTACAGCCGCTGCCACAGCGAATGCGAGAGCACGGCCTCGCCATCCCGCCCCGGTACCTCCAGCGCCGCCCCCCAGAGCCGCCCCAGCGAGGGCTGCACTCCGAGCATCGGCAGGAGCCCGGCGGAGGCGCGCCCCACCGTCAGTCGGTCATCGGACTCCGTTCCGCTGAGGACCTGCCTTTCGCCCTTGAAGCCTTCGATGCGGGAGAAGCCGTGCGCGCCCTCGCGCCAGGCGTTCCACACGGGGCGGGTGACTCGCGTCCTGTCGCGGTGGGGCCCCGCGCCCGCGCCCGGCGTGGTGGTCTGGAAGAGCCGGTAGAGCTGCGACGCCTCCGGGTACGGCAGGGGCCGCCAGAGCACCTGGTACACGACGCTGAAGACGGACGTGGTCGCTCCGATGGAGAGCGCCAGCGTGGTGACGACGACCGCGGTGAACACCTTCTCGCGAAACATCGAACGGACCGCGAACCGGAGTTCCTGGAGGAGTGAGGTCATTCGATGGAGGGGCTGAAGCGAGCGGGCGGTCAGGCCCGCGAGGGCCTGGGAGGCGTCTCACGGACGTGAGCAACAAGAGTGCCACGGCCACCGCTTCAGGACGACGTCGCGCGCCTCAATGGGACGGCGGCGAGCCATCCCGGACGTCCAGCAGACCTGCCCGGAAGTGGGAACACACTGTCCCATTCCCGAGCACGCGGCTCTCGGGCCTACGCCTGCGGCATCGCACGTCCCGAGAAGGAGGACGCGTCGAGAGGAAGCGGCAGGGTGGCGTCCTCGCTGGAGCGGAGGCCCTCGGCGCCGGGAGCCAGTGGCCGTGTGCCGGTGAGCAGCTCGCGGGCTCGCGACACCAGCCACTTCACGCCCTGGAGCGCGTCCTTCACCAACACCCCGGGCGCCCGCTCCGACAGCAGCGGAGGACTCTTCAGCGTGCCCTGCGGCGAGTCCTCGGGCATGGGGTTGATGCCCACGCCCAGCTCGTAGACCATTCTCCCGCCGAGCGACGCCGTGTAGAGCGCCAGTCCGCACGCGGCCAGCCCCAGCACCGTGGAGAGGACGGTGGGCTCGCGCTTCAGCCGCCAGGCCGTCACGCCCATCGCGCCCATCAGGATGACGGTGTTGCCCGCGCCGTGCAGGAAGGTCATGTCCCGGGCGCGCGGCGAATCCATCCGCACCTCCTGGCTGGCGGCCAGGCCCGCGACTCCCGCGAACACGCCGCCCAGCGTGCCCGCCACCCACACCCGCCGAGCCACCTTCGCCCAGGCCCGGTCGCCCGTCGCCACGGCGATGAGGTCCGCCACCGCCGCCGTGGGCAGCAGCGCCAGCGGCACGTGGACCACCGCGGGGTGCAGCTCGTGCAGCAACATCTCTCTCTTCATCGCCCGCCCTCCTGGCTTCGACGTTGAAGGGTAGGCACCTCACTGAGCCACGGCAGGCACGGCTGCCTGCCCGCCCTCCGGGCGCACCGCGCCGGGCACGGGGATGTGGAGTGGCAGCTCCCGCCGGGTGAGCACCTCGCAGCCGTCACCGGTGACGAGGAGGGTGTGCTCGAACTGGGCGGAGAGACGCCCGTCCTCCGTCACCACCGTCCAGCCGTCCGGCATCAGGCGGATTCCCGGGCGGCCCAGATTCACCATGGGCTCGATGGTGAGGACCATGCCCGAGCGCAGCTTGATGCCCGTGCCTCGCTTCCCGGTGTGGGGCACGATGGGCGGCCCGTGCATCTGGTGGCCGATGCCGTGGCCGCCGAACTCCTCCACCACGCTGCAGCCCTCCTTGCGGGCGAGCTCTTCGATGGCGGCGCCGATGTCGCCCAGCTTCGCGCCATGACGTACCACCGCGATGCCCGCGTCCCTGCACCGGCGCGCCACGTCCACCACGTGCAGGGCCTCCGCCGACACCTCGCCGATGAGGAACGTGGCCGAGGTGTCCCCGTGGAAGCCGTCCAGGAACGTCGTCACGTCCACGTTGATGATGTCGCCCGGGGCGAGGTGCTCGTCCGGGCGGGGGATGCCGTGGCACACCACCTGATTTCGGCTGGTGCAGACGGTGGCGGGGAAGCCATGGAAGCCCAGTTGGCTCGGCTTGCCGCCCCGGCGCGCCGTGTCCTCGCGAACCCACGCGTCGATGTCCGCCGTTGTAATGCCGGGGGCGAGGCGCGAAGCAACATGGGCCAGCGTGCCGGCGGCCGCCTGGCTTGCTCGGCGCAGGCGCTCCACGTCCGAGCCCTTGAACAGGGGAATCGTCATGGCGGACAAGGTGGCGTTCACTCCGGCACTGCGTCCAATGCTGTTTCGGCATGACAGCGGCCCGCGTGTACCGGCGCTGGGGACCGAGGTAGACTTCGCGTCGTGAGCCTCACGCACATCCAGTCCTTCGTCGCCGTGGCCGAGGAATGCCACGTGGGCCGAGCCGCGCGGCGGCTGCACCTGACGCAGCCTCCACTCAGCCGACACATCCTCGCGCTCGAGGACGAGCTCGGCGCGCCGCTGTTCGAGCGGACGGGCCGTGGCATGCGCCTGCTCCCCACGGGCGAGGCGTTCCTGGTTCATGCGCGCCGCATCCTCTCGGAGATCGACGCGGCGGTGCACACGGTGCGAGGCGTCGCGGGGAACCGCACCGGCGGCTGAGCCGGCCCCACGGACACGCTTCACCGGACGCCGTTCAACACGTGACGGAATCGGTGCCCGCGGTCCGCGTCTTCGGGTGCCCACCTGCCCGGGCTTCCGCTAGAGCGGACTGAATGCCCGGACCGTGCTCGCCTCCATCTTCGTCGGTCATCTCTCCGTGCTCCGCGCCGTTCAGACGGTTCGGTCCATGGGCAACGCTTCTGACGTTGTTGATATCGACAGGGGTCGGAGCACAGCCCATCGACGGTGGAGTCCAAGCGACGGAGGGTGCCGATGCGGGAGTGAGCACCTCCGCTCCCGAGGAAGCGCCTCCTTCCGCCGGCACGGTCATCACGGGCACCCGCCTTCCCCGCCCCATCCGCGACGTGCCCGCCACCACGGTGGTCATCCCCCGCGCGGAAATCGAGCGCAGTCCCACGCTCACGCAGGATGCCCTCATCCGCACCCTGCCCTCCGCCTCCACCTTCCGTCGCACGCCCAGCCTCGTCTCCGACCCCACCGCCCAGGGGCTCAATCTCCGCGGCCTCGCGCCCTCGGGCGTCGCGCGCACGCTCGTCCTCCTGGACGGCATCCCCGTGAATGACCCCTTCGGAGGCTGGGTCTTCTGGCGTTCGCTGCCCCGGCTCGGACTGGAGCGCATCGAGGTCGTCCCCAGCGGCGGCTCCGCCCTCTACGGCAGCGCCGCGCTCGGTGGCGTCGTGCAGCTCATCTCCCGACCCATCGCCGCCCCCGACCTCGCGGCGGACCTCGCCTACGGCAACCTCGACACCGGCTTCTTCGCCGCGCGAGGCGCCGACACCTGGGGCCCCGTCCGGGCCTCGCTGGAGACGGAATTGCTCACCAGCGACGGCTATCCGCTCGTCGTCGCCCCGCAGCGAGGCCCCATCGACACGACCACGCCCAGCAACCACGCCGTGCTCAACGGCCGCGTGGAGTCGGACGTCTCCGACGCGCTCTCCCTCTCCGCCCGTGCCGGCCTCTTCCGGGAGAACCAGAACGGCGGCACCCGCTTCACCACCGCGCGCGTGGAGCTGGCGCACTTCGGCGCGGGCGCGCGGCTGCGCACGGAAGCACGCGGCACCTTCGCCCTGGACCTCTACGGCCGCCTCCAGCGCTTCGAGCAACAACGCGCGCGCGTGGCCCAGGACCGCTCCAGCGAAACGACTGCCGCCTCGCAGGACGTGCCCGCCGATGACCAGGGCCTCTCACTTGTCTGGACGGCCCCGACGGCGACGTGGGGCGGCACGCACACGCTCAGCACCGGCCTCGACGCGCGGCGAATGGCCGGCACCTCCGAGGAGCGCCTCTTCCCGCCCGAGCCCACGCCGTCCTCCACGCTGCTCCGCGCCGCGGGCGGCACCCAGCTCTCCGGCGGCGTCTTCGTCCAGGACCTCTACACCGTGTCCCCCGCGCTGGAGCTGTCCGCCGCGCTCCGCCTGGACCTCTGGCGCAACACGCAGGGCGAGCAGCGCGTGGAGCGCGCCAGCGGCACCGTGGAGACCACGACCTTCGAGGACCGCACCGAGCAACAGCTCAGCCCTCGACTGGGCCTGCGACTGCGGCCCGTGGAGTGGCTCACCCTGCGCGCCTCCGGCTACCGCGCCTTCCGCACCCCCACGCTCAATGAGCTGTACCGCCCCTTCCAGGTAGGCACCGTGCTCACCGCCGCCAACGCGGACCTGCGCGCGGAGCGCCTGTGGGGCGCCGAGGCGGGTCTCGAAGCCGAGGCCTCCCGCGGCCTCACCGCGCGCGTCACCGGCTTCTGGAACGTGCTCGACGACGCCATCACCAACGTCACCCTCGCCAAGCCGCTGCCGGATGGCGCCACGCGCCGTCGAGAGAACCTGGGCCGTGCGCGCGTGCGCGGCGTGGAGGCGGGCCTGGACTGGCGGCTGTCACGTCAGTGGACGGCGATCTTCGCGTACACCTTCGTGGACCCCACCGTCACCCTCGCGCCAGGACAACCCGAGCTGGTGGGCAAGCAGCTCGCGCAGGACCCGAGACATCGGGGCACGGCCATCGTCACCTTCGACGACCCGGGCCTCTTCACCGCCACGGTGCAGCTGCGTGTCACCGGTCCCCAGTACGAGGACGACCTCAACGAGCGCGGCATGGGCGGCTATGCCCTGGTGGACGTGGCCGCCAGCCGGCACCTCTTCTGGAAGCTGGACCTCTTCGCCGCGGTGGAGAACCTCTTCGACCGGGAGTACCTCGCGGGTCGTGCCGGCGTGGACACGCTCGGCCCACCCCTGACGGCGCGCGTGGGACTGCGGCTGCGCGGCGTGCCCTGAAGCGGGCGCCCGCAAGACGCCGCGGGATGCGTTTCCCCTCTTCGCGACGTGATAGGTACGGGGACCGTGCCCCGCCCCAAGCTGCACAGCGATGAAGCCATCCTCGATGCCACCATGGAGGTGCTGCTGCGTCGCGGGCCGGCCGAGTTCACCCTGAATGACGTGGCCGTCGAGCTGGGCATGTCCCGCGCCGCGCTCATCCAGCGTTTCAAGAACAAGGACACGCTGTACCTGCGGGCCATGGAGCGCTCCGGAGAGCAGCGGCGCGACTACCTCGCGAGCATGCCCGTGGAGGTCGGAGCGCGGGGGCTCTGGCGCTTCCTGACGGAGATAGTCTCCGGGATGGGCACGGGGGAGGGACTCGACAGCTACCTGCTCCTCGCCTGGAAGGACCTGCGGGACACCACCCTGAGGCGCATGGCCCTCGAGCGAAACCTCATGGTCCGCGAGGCCATCGCCGCCCGGCTCCCCCAGAGCGCCGAGCGGGACGAGGTGGCCGCCGTGCTCCAGGACATCATCGCCGGGGCGACGATGCAGTGGATGGTGGAGCGCAAGCCCTCGCTCACCCGCTACGTGCTGGAGCGCCTGCGCCGGGTGCTCCGCCTGCTGTTCCCCCTGGAGTCCTTCCCGCTTCCGAAGTCCTGAGCGCCCTCACGGGGACCGGGCGTCCTCCACCCGCGACTTGTTTATAACCGTCGCGTCGGTTATCAATTCACCCCAAAGCCTCCCACATGGGAAAGGAGCTCGTATGGCCGAGCGCGTGATTGAGAGTCGGGGCATCCGCCTCTGTACGGAGACCTTCGGCTCACCGGCCGACCCGCCCATCCTCCTGGTGATGGGTGCGATGTCGTCGATGAAGTGGTGGCCCGACCCGCTGGTCGACCTGTTGGTCGCGGCGGGACGGTACGTCATCCGCCATGACCACCGCGACATGGGCGGCTCCACGACGTATCCCCCGGGGGCTCCGGGCTATACCGTCGACGACCTCGCGGAGGATGTCATCGCCGTGCTGGACGGCCATGGCCTCGCGCGGGCGCACCTCGTCGGGATGTCGCTCGGAGGGATGCTCTCGCAAATCGTGGCGTTGAAGGCTCCGGAGCGGGTCCTCTCCCTCACCCTCATCAGCGCGGAGTTCCTCGGCGACCTGGGCTTCACGCCCCCACCCCTCTCCCCGGCGCTGCTCGCGCACTTCGGGACCTCGGCCGCGCTGGACTGGAGCGACGAGGCCGCCGTGCTCGACTTCATGGTGGAGGCAGGGCGGCTGAATGCCAGCGGGCGCAGGCCCTACGACGCGGCCCTCGCGCGCCGCGTGGCGGCCGGGGAGTTCCGTCGCTCGTCCCGCATCCAGAGCATGATGAACTACGCGCTCCTCACCGGCGGACAGCAGTGGTACGGCCGGACGCATGAGCTCCGCGCCCCCCTGCTCGTCATCCACGGCGCGCTGGACCCTGTCGTCGCCTACGCGCACGGCGTGGCACTGAGCCGGGCGGTGCCGGGCGCGCGGCTGGTGACACTCGAGGACGCGGGACACGAGCTGCACGAGGCGGACTGGCCCATCATCGCCGGAGCCATCACCGCCCATACCGGGGCCGCGCACGCATAGCCCGCGAGCCCGGCGCCTCTTCAGCGAATCGTGCGCACCGGCCGCACCGGGCCGTTGAACCAGCGGCTCAGCTCCACCACGTCGTCCACGCGCCGCGCGGGCGGCAGGCTGGAGAGGAAGACGCGGCCGTAGGCCTTCGTCACGATGCGCCGGTCCAGCATGGCGACGATGCCCCGGTCCGCCTGCGTGCGGATGAGCCGCCCGAAGCCCTGCCGCAGCGCGAGCGCCGCCTGCGGGAGCTGGTACTGCTCGAAGGGCTCCTCGCCCCGCTGCTGAATCTGGTGGATGCGCGCCGCCACCAGCGGGTCTCCCGGTGACGCGAAGGGCAGCCGGTCGATGATGACCAGGCTCAGCGCATCCCCCGGCACGTCCACGCCCTCCCAGAAGCTGTGCGCCGCGAACAGCACGCTCGGCGTCTCGCGGAAGGACTCCAGGAGCTGCTGCTTGGGCCGCTCGCCCTGGAGCAGCGCCTGGTAGGGCAGCCGCCCCGCCGTCAGCTCGTACGCGCGCACCATGTTGCGCAGCGACGTGAAGAGCACGAAGGCGCGGCCTCCCGTCACCTCGCACAGCTTGAGGATTTCCTCCGCCGCCTCCTCGATGAAGCCGGGGGCCGCCGGGTCCGGAAGGTGCGTGGGCGTGTACAGCGCCGCCTGCGTGGGGAAGTCGAACGGGCTGGGCACCGCCAGCGTGCGCACCTGCGTCACCGGCTGCCCGTCCTCGCCGTACAGCCCCATGCGCTTCGCGAAGAAGTCGAAGCGGCTGTCCGCCGCCAGCGTCGCGGACGTGTACACCACCGTGTCGAGCGCACCGTACATCCGCTCGCGCAGCTCCTTCGCCACGTCGATGGGACTGGCGCGCAGGAACAGGCCCTTGCCGCGCTGCTCCGCCCAGTACACGTGGTCCACCGACTCCGCCTTCTCCAGGAAGCCGAGCTGCTCATCCAGCTCGTCGGCCCGGCGGGTGAGCGCCGCCAATTCCGGCTCGCGCTCGCCCACGGTGAAGGAGGACAGCGCGCCCAGCGACTCGCGCACGCCCTCCACCGCGGTGGACAGCTTCCCCATCGTCTCCGGCTTGAGCGCCACGGAGGACTCGAGTCCGGACAGGCCCAACGCCCGGGGCGCCTGCGCGAAGAGGGCCTCCGTGCTGCTGCGCAGCCGCGCCGACAGCGCGCGCAGCATGGCGTGGCGCGAGTCGTCGTCCTTCAGCGCCGCGATGGCGTCCCGCGCCAGCTCCTCCAGCCGGTAGTTGGACACGCTGACGCCGAAGTGGCCGCTGGCCGCGTCCTCCAGGGCGTGCGCCTCGTCGAAGATGACGGCGTCGTACCAGGGCAGCACGCCCTCGTTGCGCTTGCCGGAGCTGCGCAGCGACAGGTCCGCGAAGAAGAGGTGGTGGTTGACCACCAGCAGGTCCGCGCCCTCCGCGCGCTTGCGCATGCGCGTGACGTGGCAGTTCTCGTACAGCGGGCACTTCGTGCCCATGCACGTCTCGGACGTGGTGGACAGGCGGGACCAGGCGCTGAAGGACTCGGGCAGGTCCAGCTCCGCGCGGTCTCCGGTCTCCGTCGCGTCCGCCCACTTCTTCAGCTTCGGCCAGAGGCGGGACTCCTCGCGCGAGGAGAACTGCGGGTCCTTGGAGAAGGCGTCGTACCGGTGCAGGCAGAGGTAGTTGCTACGGCCCTTGAGGTACGCGGCCTCGAAGTGCAGCCCCATCTTCTCCCGCATCAGCGGCAAATCCTTGAAGAAGATCTGGTCCTGCAGCGTCTTCGTCGCGGTGGACACCACCACCTTGCGCCCCGACAGCAGCGCGGGAACCAGGTAGGCGAGCGTCTTGCCCGTGCCCGTCCCGGCCTCCGCCAGCAGGTAGCTGCGCTCGTTGAAGGCGCGCTCCACGGCTCGCGCCATCTGGAGCTGCTCGGGGCGGTGCTCGTACGCGGGCAGCGCCATTTCGAGCGCCCCTCCGGGACCAAGGAGGCTGTCGACGGTGTGGGACGTGGACCTGGGGAGCGACATGGCACCGGAGGAGGACGGAGGCGGCCGGACAAGATAGCAGCGAGCCCCGTTTCAGGCGCGTTTCCGTCCACCTTCCGCCCCGTTCCACCGCATGGCCGGCCGCTCCACGGGGAAGCGCCTGGCGCTGTTGGCGCCAAGGAGCACCCCGCGGCGGCTCAGCCCCCCGCCATCAGCTCGCGCAGGTTCTGGAACACGAGCACGGCCAGCACCAGCACCACCAGGAACAGCACCACCAGGCCGACCGTCTTGACGCGCTTCTGGAGGCCCGAGGGCCCGGAGGACACCTCGGCCGTCGCGGGCACCACCAGGGTGGCCCGCCGCACCAGCTCGTCACGGCCGCGCTGGGCCATGGCGTCATCCGGCGCCCGCGCCAGCCGCAGCCGGTACAGCCGTCCCAGCATGGCCAGCTCGCCCCGCCCCATGGCCAGCGTCATCAACCGGTCGTGCGCCTCCCAGTCGTCCCAGTGCTCCGCCACCAGGGCCTTCCACGCGTCCGCCAGCATCCCCGAGGGGCGGTGCTCATCCGCGTTGAAGTTCACATAGACGAGCCCGCACTGCGCGCAGGACTCCACGCCCTCGGGCCGCGGCGCCACGCACTTGGGGCAGGAGCCCGGAGGCGCCTCGAAGAGCGCCTCGTCGGTCAGCGGCACCTCCGCCGCCCGTCCCCGCACCACGCGCAGCGCCGGCGAGCTGGCGCGCGGGGGCAGCGGCGCGCTCGCACCGGGCGAGGGCTCCGGCGGCGGAGAAACGCCCTGGCCCTCTCCGGCCACCGATGAGGCGCCCATCGCGAAGGACGAGGACGCGGGGACGAGAGCACGACTCTCCGCGCCGCAGCGGTCGCACTTCACCACCAGCACGCCCGCCTCCACCCGGAACACCTCCAGGGGGACGAGCCGCTCGCACGCGTCGCACTGGAACTTCATGACACCACCTGTCTCAAGGGGATGGGCATGGCACAGCCGATGAGGGCCAGCAGGCACAGCGCGCAGATGACTTTACGCGAAAGGCTGAGCGGCTCGCGGGGCTCCACCACCTCCGGGTGCCCGAAGCCGACCAGCTTGCTCGTCACCAGCAGCCACAGGCCCCAGGACGCGGTGACGAAGAAAGTGAGGAACAGCAGCACCAGCGCCACCCCGCGCCCCACCCACCGCGCCCGGTTCCCCAGGATGGCGTAGGCCAGGTGCCCGCCGTCGAGCTGCCCCACCGGCATCAGGTTGAGCAGCGTGACGAGCAGCCCGAACCAGCCGGCAATCACGACCGGGTGCACCAGCACGTCCTTGCCCTCTGGCACCGGGCCCACCGCCAGCCGGGTGAGTCCCTGCATCAGCAGGCTGTCACCGAAGACGGTGTGCACACCGTGGATGGCCTCCTCCGGGGCGGGCGGGGCGTGGGTGATTTTCTCCATCACCCAGGCGAACAACTCCTTCCCATAGGCCCACAGCGAGTCGTCGCCGGGGAAGGCCAGGGGCAGGCTCGGCGCGTCCACCACCGTGGAGTGCGCCAGCCCCCAGAAGAGGATGGGAATCGCCACCACCAGTCCCGCCAGCGGCCCCGCCGCGCCAATGTCCACCAGCGCGTTGCGGTGCGGAATCCTGTCACGGATGCGGATGACGGCGCCCAGCGTGCCCACGCCCAGCACCGGCAGCGGGATGAAGTACGGCAGCGACGTGTCCACCCCGTGGATGCGGGCCAGCAGGTAGTGCCCCATCTCGTGCGAGCCGAGAATGGCCAGCAGCGACAGGCTGAAGGACAGCGCGCGCAGCGCCGCGTCGGGCGACACCTCCGACGGCGAGTAGGGCCGCTGGAAGTGGAAGTAGAGGAGGTACGAGGTGAAGGTGGTCCCCACCGTCAACACGAGCAGCAACAGGTGGACCCAGTACCGGGGAGCGGGACGGGCGACGGGGACGGTGTCCATGCGAGAAAAGCCTCGGGGTTGGGCTAGCAAGGGGAGGTGTGCATTGCAATGCGCCGCTGCCCAGTCCCGCTGGGACACTCTGTCCTGGACGGACCTTGACATGGAGTCGACATCTGGTACGACCCCGGCCGCTTGAGGTTCCAATCAAACGGCCTGGCGCTCTCCAAGGCGCTCGGCCACCGCACAAGCGTCCTTTAGAGAGGGGAAGACAATGAAGAAGTTCATCGTGTCCGCGATTGCCGCCAGCAGCCTGGTTGCCTGCACCAGCGTGGAGAGCGCCGTCGTCTCCGGTACCGAGATTGCCTCCAACGGAGAGGCCGTCGCCGTCGTTCAGGCGAACGCCCTGGGCCTGACCGCCATCTTCCACATCATCGACATCGTCCAGAGCGACCTGGACACCGTCATCAACAAGCTCCTCATCGCCGAGGCCAAGGCCATGGGCGCCTCCAAGGTGGAGCTGATGACCGCCGGCACCACGCCCCGCCACGGCATCTACGCCCTGGCCGGCACCATCATCGGCGTGACCTCCTCCAGCGCCATCGGCGTGGCGGTCAAGTAGTCTCACCTTCCGCGAAAGCGGGCGGTTGGCGGGAGGCCCCCTGGTGACAGGCGGGCCTCCTTGCTTTTCTGGCACCCCTTCTCCTTCCCGGCCCTCCCATGCGCGCCCGCCTCCTGCTGCCCTGTGTCCTCCTGGCCCTCGCCGGCTGCTCCCAGAAGAGCGCGGACGCCAACCTCGCCACCGAGGTACGGACGCGGCTGGCCGAGCGCGACGCGAAGCTCACCAGCTACCGCATCGCCGGCACGGTGAAGGACGAGGGCCAGGAGGCGATGTCCTTCACCTTCGACTACCGTGCCCCGCAGCGCATGCGCGGCTCGCTGGGCCCGCCGGCCTCGCGCACCTTCTCGTGGGACGGCACGCACCTGTTCCAGCAGGTGGACGGGGAGAAGTCCTTCAGCACCTTCAAGTCGGAGCTGCCCCCGGCGAAGCTGGCCGGCTTCCTGAATCAGACGTTCAGCCCCTTCACGCCGGAGGGCTTCCGCACGCCGCTGATCCTGCGCAGCGCCACCGCCCGCCGCGCCACGCACCCGCGCGCCCCGGAGGCGGTGGAGTTGGTGCAGACGCTGGAGGGCGAGGCCCTGGGTACGGAGATGGTCTACGTGCTGCGCTGGCCCCGGCTGGACTTCCTGGGCAAGCGCACCCGCGCCCCGGACGGCACGCAGGCCGAGGAGCGCGTGGAGGACGAGCACTGCGACAAGGCGCTCGACCTGTGCGTGCCCAAGCGCATCACCCGGTGGCTGGGAGGCAAGCAGGTGGGAGAGACGGTGCTGGGCCGCGTGGAGCTGAACGCTCCGCTGCCCAATGACGCCTTCACCCTCACCGCGCCGGAAGGGTACGCGGTGCAGTCGCGGACACTGGTGGAGTCCACTCCCGCCGCGCCGCCCACGGGCGGTTGACCGGCTCTCGCGTCGTCCCCACCTTCGGTGCCGGGAGCAACGGCACTCATGGTTGAAAACGTCATCTTCGATGTGGACGGTACGCTGGTGGACTCGGTGGACGAGCACGCCGAGGCGTGGCGCCGCGCCTTCCTGCACTTCGGTCGGGACATTCCGTTCTCACACGTGCGGAGCCAGATTGGAAAGGGCGCCGACCAGCTCGTTCCCGTCTTCTTCAACGACGAGGAACTGGAGCGCTTCGGCACGGATTTGGAGGAGTACCGCGGCCAGCTCTTCGTGAAGGAGTTCCTGCCCAAGGTGCGCGCCTTCCCGCGCGTGCGCGAGCTGTTCCAGCGGCTGCGCGCCTCCGGCATCCGCGCCGCCCTGGCCTCCAGCGCCAGGGAGGACGAGCTGAAGCACTACGTGAAGCTGTGCGGCATCGACGGCCTGTTCGAGGCGAAGACGAGCAAGGACGAGGTGGACAAGAGCAAGCCCCACCCGGACATCTTCGAGGCCGCGCTGGAGCGGCTGGGAAAGCCGGACGCGAGCGCCACGGTGGTGGTGGGGGACACGCCGTATGACGCGCTCGCCGCCAACAAGCTGGGCCTGTCCACGGTGGGCGTACTGGCCGGCGGCTTCCCTCCGGACGACCTGCGCTCCGCGGGCTGTCGCACGCTGGTGAAGAACCCGGCGGAACTGCTCGCGCGTCTCGAGGCCTCGCCGCGCGACTGGCCATGGAACGAGGCCGGCGCCGCGCAGACGGCCAAGGACGAGTAGCGCGGCTCCGCGCGCGTCGTGTGGCTCCCCGCGCCCCATCTCCCACGCGGGAGATGGAGACGGGGTGGATGCCCTACTTGCGCGTGCTGCTCCGGCTGCTGCCCTTGCGGCCGCCGCTCCGGCTCCGGCGGGTGGTGCTCTTGCGGGTGCTCCCGCGCGAGCCACCGCGCGTGGCGGTGCTCTTCCGGGTGCGGCCGCTGGTGGAGCCGCGCTTCGCGGTAACCCGGCGCGCCGCGGTGCCGCGCGCCGTGGTCTTGCTACCTGAGCGCGTGGAGCGCGTAGCCTTCCGGGTGACGGCGGCGCGAGCCTTGCCGCCCTTCGCGCCGGCCTTGCGCGCATTCTTCCGCGCGACGGGACGGCGGCGCGCGGCCTTGGCCTTGCTGCCGGAACCACCCTTCATCCCACCACCGGTGAGCTTGTTGACGGTGGCCCAGGCGCGGGCCTCCGCCGTCTTCTCGGACGTGCCCTTCTTCTCGTAGCCCTCCTCGATGTGTTCGGCCATTCGCTTCTGCTTCGTCGAATACTTCGCCTTGCTTCCACGTGCCATGCGTTGCCTCCTGGCGGATGTCGGCGCCGGTGTGTAGCCAGCGTCGCCTGGAAGGTGGGCAGCCCCCTGCCGTCATGGAAGCGGGCCCCGGGCCACAGGTGTCCACCCGGGAACGTCAAGCCCCACATCGCCCCTTGCGCCCGCACCACGCAGGCCCCAGGGCGCGCGCGGAAATTCCCCCCGCAACTTCTCCACGGAGGCCGGGTTCAGGAGGAGCGAGGCCGGAACACGCCGCACCCAAGAACCTTCTGGAGGAACCCCATGCGCTTCATCTCTTCCCACCGCCGTCTGCTCGCCGCCGCGCTGTGCTTCACCCTGCCCCTGGGCCTCGTCGCCTGTGGGAAGGACGCCGCCGAGGAGGACCTCGCTGTCGGCGAGGCCGCGGCCTTCCTCACCGCCTCCGAGGAGGGAGGCGACATCGGCGGGGACGCGGTGGCCGACGCGGACACCACCGCCATGCAGTCCATGGCCACGGAGGACGTGGACACCATCAACCAGGAGCCCACGGACGAGGGCAACCTGTGCGACTTCAGCGCCCGCCGCCAGGAGGTGCTGGAGAAGTACGACGCGGACGGGGACGGCACGCTGAGCCGCGCGGAGCTGGCCGAGCTGAAGGGGGACCTGGGCGAGCGGCGCGACACCGTCCGCCCGCGCCTCGCCCAATTGCGCCAGCGCGCGCGCAACTGGGCCTTCTGGCGGGTGCGCTGGGCCTTCGACGAGGACGGCAGCGGCACGCTGTCCGCCGAGGAGCGCACCGCGCTGGTGGACGCCATGGAGGCCCGCTGCGAGCGGCTGCGCGACGAGCGCCTGGAGAAGTTCGACGCCAATGACGACGGCAAGCTCGACGAGTCGGAGCGCCTCGCGGCGCGGCAGGCCGTGCGCGCCCACTGGCAGGAGAAGCGCCAGGCGCTGCTGGCCGAGTACGACACCAACCACAACAGCATGCTGGACGAGGGGGAGCGCCTCACGCTGCGCCAGGACCGGGTGGCCGCCGCCCAGGCACGCCGCGCCACGCTGATGGCCACGTACGACACCAACGGCGACGGCACGCTGAGCACCGCGGAGGCCCTGCCGCTGCGCGAGGAAATCCAGCGCCGCATCATCGAAGGCCGCGACGCGCAGGAGTAGCGCTCACGTCCGGCCGCGGGGACGCGGCATCCCGTGTGGATTCCCCCTCGTGCCGTGCCCCCGACCCCCAGGTCGCCCTCCCGGCGTCCTGGGGGTTTCCCTTTCAGACACTTCCGACGCCGCACCGCCCGTCCGTGCCGCTGGCCCGCCTGCCCCGTCGTGCACAGCTTGAAAGGGTCATGGAAAGAGAGGCCGCCCTGGAACCCGCCCTCATCGAGCCGCCACGTCGTCGGGCCCTGGACGACGGCCCCGCGGTGCTGGTGGTGAACACCCGCTCACGCTCGGGCCGCGAGGCCTTCGAACAGGCGCGCGCCGCGCTCGCGGACCGGGGCGTCCCGCTGGTGGAATGCCACGCGCTGTCCAGGACCGAGCGCCTGGAGCACGTGCTGGAGCGGATGGCGGAGCTGGGCGCGCGCCGCATCCTCGTGGGCGGCGGAGACGGCACGCTGAGCTGCGTGGTGGCGAAGCTGCTCGGCCGGGACGTGACGCTGGGCGTGCTACCGCTGGGCACCGGCAACGACTTCGCGCGCTCGCTGGGGATTCCCGCGGATGTGGAGGCCGCGTGCGACGTCATCGCCAACGGCTACACGGCGCGCGTGGACGTGGGGCTGGCCAACGGGCGCCCCTTCCTCAACGCGGCCAGCCTGGGCCTGGCCACCGCGATTGCGAAGCGGCTGACGAAGCGCCTCAAGCAGCGCGCCGGGAAGCTGGCCTACCCGGTGGCCGCCGCCGCGGAGGTGAAGGACCTCCAGCACTTCCACGTGCGCATCCAGGCCGACAGCGAGGAGCTGGAGCTGGACGCGCTGCAGCTCGTGGTGGGCAACGGCCGCTACCACGGGGCGGGCAACGTGGTGTCGCCCGACGCGCAACTGGATGACAGGCGTCTCCACGTGTACGCCATCACCGCGCCGTCCGCCGCCAATGGCCGCGAGGGCACCGGCCTGGGCCACCTGCAGGACGTCGCCACGCTGGCGCGCGTGGCGCTGTCGCTGCGCTCCGGCGACCACGAGGACCACCCGGCCGTCACGTCGCTGCGAGCGGCCCGGCTCTACGTGGAGGCCGACCCCGTCCAGGAGGTGAATGCGGACGGAGAGCTCATCGGCCACACCCCCATGCGCTTCGAAGTGGCCCCGGCGGCGCTGCGCGTCTACGCGCCCGCCCCGTCCTGAATTTCGATTCAGGTCCCGTCTGGCCTAGGCTGGAGCCGTCCACGGCGGTCTCCCCCTTGCGCCGTGGGGAGGCCGAGCCGTGCGCCAGCGTTCCCGACTCCCCCTCCTCTTCGCCTCCTGCCTCGCCATCGCGGCCGTGCTGCTGTTCTGGTTCCGCATGCCGGCACCGGGAGCGCATCCGCCCCCGACTCCGGGGGTCCGCGCCATCGCCACCGCGCAGGGGACCGCGCCCGAGGCCCCGCCTCGCGAGAGCGAGCCGCCCACCCCGCTGCTGGAAGAGGCCACGGCGCCGGAGGATGGAGCCTTCGTGGTGCGCGTGGTGGGCGCCGCCGGTCCGGTGGCGGGCGCGCGCGTGCGGGCGTACCTGCGCGGGGTGGACGACGGCACCGGGACTCCCCCCTGGCGCCGTGCGGGCGAGGGCACCACCGCCACGGACGGCACGCTGCGGCTGCCCGCGGGCCCGGGGGACTACCTGCTCGCGGCGCACGCGCCGGGCCACGCCCCCGCCCGACGCACGGCGACACGTCCCTCGGGTGAGGCGGAGACGGCGGTGGAGCTGTCCCTGCCTCCGGGCGTGTCCCTGGAGGGACGCACGGTGGTGGAGGGCCGCGACGAGCCGGTGCCGCTCGCGGAGGTGACGCTGTGGCCCTACCCCGGCACGGCCGTCGCCTGGGCGGACCCCGCCCACCTGCCGGAGGAGACGGCGGTGGCGCGGAGCGGCGCGGACGGCCGCTTCGCCTTCTCCGACCTGGCGCCCGGCCACTACGCGCTCACCGCGGAGGCACCGGGCTATAGCCGCCGCATGCTGCGCCTGCTCGAGGTCCCGCATGCCGGCGCACTGGTAGTGGGGCTGTGGGGCGCGGGCACGCTGGAGGGCTTCGTCGTGGACGCCCGAGGCCAGCCCGTCGCGGGCGCGGAGGTGACGGCCGTCGGCGGCTCCGAGCCGGTGCGCACCACCACGGGAGACAGCGGCGGCTTCGCGCTGGAAGTGGACACGGGCACCTGGCGCGTGTCCGCCAGGCGGGGCGACGCGGTGGGCCACATCCCCGCGCCCCTGTCCGTGGCGCCGGGCGAGACACTGCGCGGCCTCACGGTGACGCTGGGTGGCGCCAGCGGCATCGAGGGCACCGTGTCGGCGGACGGTGCGCCGGTGCGGGGCGCGGTGCTGGTGGCCTCTCCCCGGGGTAGCGCGGGAGAGTTGGGCCGCGCCACGTCGGGGCCGGACGGGACGTGGCGGATGGACCTGCCGCCGGGCGAGTACGACGTGGCCGCGCGGGCCCCCGGGATGACGGGCCAGGTGGCGGACGCCGTGGTCGTCGTCGCGGAGCGCTACACGCCGCTGGACGTGAAGCTGGAGCATGCGACGGCGGTGGTGGAGGGCACGGTGGTGGACACGGAGGGCAGGCCCGTCGCGGGTGCCCAGGTCGCCGTGGCGCTGCGCCAGCGCGAGGGCGTCGCACGCACCACGCTGACGGACGCCCAGGGCGCGTACCGGCTGGAGGGACTCGAAGCGGGGCTGTCCACGGTGAAGGTCCGGCGAGAGGGCTCCTCCCGGTGGACCCTTCGCGTGGAGACGCTCGAGGCCGGCATCACGACACGCGTGGACTTCACCCTGCCGGAGTCCGGAATCGTCTGGGGCCAGGTGACGCGGCCGTCGGGCGCGCCCCTGGAGGGAAGCATCCTGGTGCACGCGATTCCCCGGGGCAGCCTGGGCGCGGCCACGGTGGAGACGGATGCCCGGGGCCACTACCAGGTGGAGCTGCCCGAGGGCGTGTACCAGTTCTCCACGCAGTCACGCGCGGAGCCCACCGTCTACTTCCACGTGGAGAACGACCCGGCGGTGACGGTGACCGCGGGAAGCAACCTGCGACTGGACCTCACGCTGAGGGAGCATGACGCCATCTCCGGCACCGTGCTGGAGCCCTCGGGCGCGCCGGGCCCGCTCGCGGTGGTGGTCGCCGTCCAGCCCGGAGAGTTCGCCATCAACCTCACGGTGCGCGCGGACGAGTCCGGGCACTTCCAGCTGCTCGCGCGTCCCCAGGGCGCCGTGCCCCTGACGCTGGTGGCGCACAACGGTGGACGCGTGGGTCGCCTCACCGGCGTGACGGAAGGCCAGGGCCCCCAGAGCGTGCGCCTCCAGCCCGCGGCCACGCTGCGCGGACGCGTGGTGTCCGCCGGGGGCCCACCGCCGGACGGCTTCGTCCTGGAGCTGCACGAGCCGGATGGCGAGGAGCTGCCGTGGGCCGGCGCGTCGCCCACCGCGCGGCGCTTCCCCGGTGACACCTTCTTCCTGCCGGACGCGCCCGGTCAGCGCCTCCAGCTCTCCGTGCGCACCGCGGACGGGCGCACGGGCGAGGCCCAGGTGACGCTGACGCCGGGCGGCTCCGCGGAAGTGGAGGTGCCCCTCACCGGCGGCGCGTCCTCCATCTCCGGGCGCGCGGTGTGGAGCCGGGGCGGCGGGCCGGCCCCGGGCGTGGCGGTGTTCCTGGACCGGACGGTGACGGCGCAGCCGGACGCTCGCACTGGCGCGGACGGCCGCTTCCGCCTCGACGACGTGCGCCCCGGCCCGCACACCGTACGGCTCATGCCCCCCGAGGGACGCACGGAGACGCGCACGGTGAAGGTGGTGGAGGCCGAGGCCAGTGAGCTGGGCGACATCATCGTGTCCCCGCGCCGCGCGGCGCCCGGCACCCTGGGCGCGGGCTTCAGCGAGGACCGGGGCCTGGTGACGTTCGCCTGGCTGACGCCGGACGGGCCCGCCGCGCGCGCGGGCGTCTCCGTGGGAGACCGGCTGCTGGCGGTGGACGGGCTGGTGGTTCGCGACAGGACGGAGGCCGAGTCCCGCACGAAGGGCGCGCCCGGCTCTCCGGTGCGCATCCAATTGCGGCGCACGGGCGGCGAGCAGGAGCTGCTCGTCACCCGCGCGGAGTAGGAAGCGCTACACCTTCTCCAGCACGCGCGAGAGCACCTGCGCGGTGAAGTTCACCAGCGGAATCACGCGCCGGTAGTCCATGCGCGTGGGGCCGATGACGCCCACCGTGCCCAGCACCTGCTCCTGGTTTCCGTACGGGCTGGCGATGACGGACACGTCGCCGGCCGCGGAGAAGTCGCTCTCCGCGCCGATGAATATCTGCATCTCGTTGGCGCGCTGGACGCGGTCCAGCAGCGACAGCAGCTTGTGCTTCTCGTCCAGCGCCTTGAAGAGCGCGCGCATGCGCTCCACGTCCGCGAACTCCGGCGCCTCCAGGAACGAGCCCGTGCCCTGGATGAGCACCCGCTCCGTGGTGGGCAAATCCGTGGCCGCCGCGCCCAGCTTCAGCGCCTTGGCCGTCAGCGCGTTGTAGAGCGCCTGCTCCTGGTCCATCTCCGCGCGGATGCGCTCGCGCGCCTCCTCCAGCGGGACTTCTCGCAACAGCTCGGACAGGTAGTTGCTCGCCTTGAGCAGCTCGTCCGAGGTGATGGGGAACTCGACGGTAATCGCCTTGTTGTGCACCTGGCCGCTCTGCCCCACCAGGATGGCGAGCACCCGGTCCTCTCGCAGGCGGACGAACTCGATGCGGTGGAACACGGACGCGTCGGGACGCGGCGTGACGACGACCCCGGCGTGCCGCGTGAGCGAATGGAGGATGCGGCTGGCCTCGCCCAGCACCTCTTCCAGGTTGGTCTCCTGGATGAGGCCCGCGTGGATGAGCTCCCTGTCGCGGGGCGTCGGGTCCTTCAGCTTGACGAGCGTGTCGACGTAGAACCGGTAGCCCTGGTCCGTGGGTACCCGGCCGGCCGAGGTGTGCGGCTTCTCCAGGAAACCGAGCTCCTCCAGGTCGGCGAGCACGTTGCGCATGGTGGCCGAGGAGACCTCGAACCCGGGCCGGCGGGTGAGCTGTTGGCTGCCCACCGGTCCGCCCGTGGTGATGTACTCCTGCACCACCGCGCGGAGGACTTCCTTCTCACGTTCTCCCAGCTCTTCGGACGGCATCCCTGCTCACACTCCAGAGCCAGCGGCGCGGCATGATGCCCACCGAGGCTCCATTGGAAGTTTAAGAAAGCGGGCCCGGCCGTTCAATCCGCGTTCCCCTCGTCCGTACGTCCAGGTGGCGGAGACATTCCCGATGTCGGGCAGCAGGAGGGCAGGCAGGCGCCGCCGCGCCCGGGAGCATGCCCTTGAGCACTGTACCGCACCGCGGGCCCGACGACTGTGGGGTATGGCAATGCGCACATGGCCCCGCTCTGACGCGAGCGCTACAAGCGGCGGCACCGTGTCTGTTTCGTCGCCCGCACAGCCCCTGGTTTCACCGCCGTCCACCCCCGCCGTCCTGCCCGTGGGAGGCGTTGGCGCTCCAGGCGCACACCGGGGCTGGCTCATCACCAGCCTGGTGACGCTGTACCTCATCTGGGGCTCCACCTACCTGGCCATCCGCTTCGGCCTGGAGGGAGGCCTGCCGCCGTTCCTGATGTCGGGCAGCCGCTTCATGCTGGCGGGCAGCGTGCTGTTCGCGGTGCTGTGGTTGCGCGGTGCGCCAGTGCCCACCGCGCGCCAGTGGGCGTCCAGCGCGGTGGTGGGCTTCCTCCTGCTGGGCATCGGCAACGGGGGCCTCGTCTACGCGCAGCAGTGGGTGCCGTCGGGCGTGGCGGCGCTGGTGGTGGGCAGCCTGCCCATGTGGACGGCGCTCTTCGGCGGCCTCTTCGGCCAGTGGCCGGGGCGCGCGGAGCGCTGGGGCCTGGCGCTGGGCTTCGGCGGAATCGTGGTGCTCAACCTGGGCGGCAATCTGGGGGGCCACTGGCTGCCCACGGTGGCGATGCTGCTGTCGCCGCTGAGCTGGGCCTTCGGCTCCATCTGGAGCCGCCGCCTGCCGATGCCGCAGGGGCTGATGTCCACCGCCGCGCAGATGCTGTGCGGCGGCGCGCTCATGTACGCGTTCGGCCTGGCGACGGGTGAGCACCTGCCGACGACGATGCCGGGCGCTCGCGCCATCTTCGCGTACTTCTACCTCGTCACCTTCGGCTCGCTGGTGGGCTACAGCGCCTACGGCTACCTCTTGCGCAACGCGCGCCCGTCGCTGGCCACCAGCTATGCGTACGTCAACCCGGTGGTGGCGGTGTTCCTCGGCGGCGTGCTCGCGGGCGAGACGATGAAGCCCACGGCCTGGGTGGCCATGGGCGCCATCCTCGGTGCGGTGGTGCTGCTGACGCGCAAGCGATAAGAAGCCACCCGCTTGCACACTCCAATGGCAGCATCGAGCGCACTGCTCATCCTCACCTTCGCGGCCGCCTGCACCCATGGCCCGCCGGAGCGCGGCGCCAGCAACGAAGCCCCGGGCTCCGCCACCGGCTGCGCGGCGCCGGGTGCGCTGTGCTGGGACTTCGAGGAGGGCGCGCTACCGGCCGGCTGGACGCCGCATCGCGACGAGTTCAGCGGCCAGTTGCTCGTGGACGACACGCGGCCGCACCGGGGCCGGTACGCGCTGCACGCGAAGGCACTGGCCGGCGGCAAGGAGGGCACGCAGGGCGGGCCCAAGAAGACGCTTCGCTTCGACCTGCCCGCCCACTTCGGGCCGGTGCTCTGGGGACGCGTCTGGGTGTACACGACGCCCGCGCGCCCCATGTCGCACGCGGGCCTCTTCAGCGCGCGCTACCCACGGCCGGGCCACGCGGGCGGCGCCTTCGACACGCTCGACTGGTACGAGGTCGCCACCTACCAGCAGAAGTACATGGCCATCTGGCACCCGCCCGAGCCGCCGGGCTTCCCGGAGTGGGTGCAGGTCTCCGGCACACCGCTGGTGCTCGACGCCTGGGCCTGCCTCGAGTGGCAGTTCGACGGCGCCAACGGCACCCACGCGGAGGCCGCCACGCCGCGCGTGTGGCTCGACGGCGCGGAGCTCGCCTGGCCCGAGCAGTTCGTCTTCTCCGACCCGCCCACGGCCACGCCGCCGGTGCGCGAGAAGGCCACCGACTTCACGGTGCTGGAGACCGGCGTCGTCCTCTACCAGGGCCTCACGGTGCCCACCGACTGGTGGCTGGACGACCTGGCCATCGGCCGGCAGCGGCTGGGCTGCGGCCCGGACTGAAGCGCGACTTCAACCCGTGAGGCCCGCGTGCCGGGGCAGGCGCACGAAGAAGGTCGTCCCCTCCTCCGCGGCGGACTTCACGGTGACGCTGCCCTCGTGCGCGTGGACGATGCGGTCCACGATGTAGAGCCCCAGCCCCAGCCCGCGGCTCGTCGCCTGCTCGCGCCAGGTCCCCCGCTTCATCGGCTGGAAGATGATGGGCAGCACCTCCGGATGGATGGGCTCGCCCGCGTTGCGCACGCTCAGCTCCAGCACGCCGTCCTCCGCCCGCGTCCGCACCTGCACGGGCGCGTCCTCCGCGCCGTAGCGCAGCGCATTGCTCAGGAGGTTGGTGACGACCTGGGCCAGCCGGTCCGTGTCCCACTCGCCCGCGCCGGTACCCTCCGTCGTGACGTCGATGCGACGCCCCGGGTTGGCGAGCCGCACCTCCTCCACCACCGTGCGCACCAATTCGTTGAGGTCCGCCGGCTTGCGATGGATGGGAATGCCCCCGCCGAGCCGCGCCTGGGTGAAGTCGAGCAGGTCGCGAATCATCCGGTCCGCGCGCCCGCTGGCGTTGCGGATGCGGTCGATGCCCCGCTTCGCGGCCTCGTCCAGGTCCGCGCGGCGCAGCAGCAACGTGGTGGAGAAGCCAATCGCGTTGAGCGGGTTGCGCAGGTCATGGCTGACGATGCCGATGAGCTTCTCCTCCAGGTCCGCGCGCCGCTGCAGCTCCTCCTCGCGCCTCAGGAGCTGCGCGTCCAGGCGCTTGCGCTCGGTGACGTCCAGCACCGTGCCGATGAAGCGCACCGCCTGTCCCCGGGCATCCAGGAAGGCCTGGCCGTGTGCCGACAGCCAGCGCTCGGCGCCGTCATCCCGGCCCAGGGTGCGGTACTCCAGGTTGAAGACGCCCCCCGCCTCTCCCGCGAGCGCCCGCTGGACGCCCAGCACCGTGGGCTCGCGGTCCTCCGGGTGGAGCCCGGCGACGAACGTCTCCCACGTCACCTCCGCGTCCGGAGGCAGGCCGAAGAGCGCCTTGCAGCGCTCGTCCCAGCGCAGCACTCCCGACGCCGGGTCCAGATCCCACGTGCCCAGCCGCGCCGCCATCAGCGCCAGCCGCACCCGGTCCTCGCTCTCGCTCAGCGCGGCGTAGAGCTGGACGTTCTCCAGGGCCACGCTCGACAGCTGCGCCAGCTGCATGAGGATGGCCTCGTCCTCCTCGGTGAACTCCCCCTCGGACTTGTCGGAGAGCTGGAGGAGCCCCAGGCGCGTCCCGTCCCGGCCGAGCAGCGGCGCGGCCAGCCACCCGCGCATCGGCGGGCCGCCGCTGACCCGCGGGCCCGTGCCCTTCCAGTACGGGTGTGACTCCAGCTGGGCCTGCGTCAGGCGCACCGGCCGGAGCGTCCGCGCCACGTACGTGTAGAGGCCGCCGTCATCCAGCGGCGTCGCGCCCGCCCGCCACGCGGCGTACTTGTCGGAGAGCGAGACGGCCTGCATGGTCGGGCCCGCGCGCCCCTTCACCGTGATGGACGTCATCGCCTGGTGCGCGCCGATGAGCGCCCGGGCCCGCTCGGTGATGACCCGCAGCAGCGCGTCCAGCGAGCCCGTGCCGCTGATGGTCACCGACGCGGCCGCCAGCCCGCGCAGTTGCTCGGCGCGCTGGCTCTCGCGCTTGAGCAGCCGCGAGCGTGCCTCCTCCGCCTGCTTGCGCACGCTGATGTCCTGCATCGCGCCCACCATGCGCACCGCCCGGCCCGACGCGTCCCGGGCGATGACGCCGTGGTCGGTGACGTGCACGTAGTGGCCGTCCCGGTGGAGGAAGCGGTACTCGCTGCGCCAGCGGCCCAGGCCTCCATCGATGGCCCGGTGGAGGTCCCTCACCACGCGCTCGCGCTCGTCGGGGTGGATGCGCGACGTCCACCAGTCGATGTGGGGCGACACCTCGTGCGAGAGGAAGCCGAGCAGCGACTCCACGCCCTCGTTCCAGAAGAGGGTGTTGGTGGAGAGGTCCCAGTCCCAGATGGCGTCGGTGATGGCGCGGCTGGCCAGCCGGTAACGCTCCTCGGAGATGCCCAGGCGCGAGTGCGCGTCCCGGAGCTGCCCGAAGAGGCGGGCCCGGTCGAGGATGCCGGAGAGGTACTCCACCAGCGTCTCCAGGTAGCGCTTGGCCTGCGGCTGGAAGGGCCGGGCGCGGGCGACACCAATGTAGAGGACGCCTATCAGCTCGCCGTGTGGCCACAGCCGCAGCCCCATCAGCGTGGACAGCCCGCCGCCGCACAGTCCCTCGCGCAGCGCGGCGGGGGACTCGGACGTGCCCGCCAGCACCAGCGGCTCCTCGGAGCGCGCCACCCGGGCGAGGAACGAGTCCCCGTCGAGGGACACCCTTCGCTCCGGGACGGCGAGTCCCTCGCACCGGCCGGCGGAGGCGGCGAGCCGCAACGTCCCCGGCGCGTCGGCGTCGATGAGGAAGAGCTCCGCCCCGTCCGCCTCCATCGCGTCCAGGATGAGCCGCACCATGGGCATCACATGGGGGCCCGGTGCCTCATCGCGCCCCAACGCCTTGGGTGCCAGCGCCTCCAGGCGTCGCAGGGTGCGCTTCTCGCGCTGCCGGTCCTCCACGGAGTCGCCGGTGAAGAGGGCCACCGTGGAGTCCATGGCGGCGTCCAGCTCCGTGAAGAGCAGCTGCGAGTCCTCCGGCGAGGGCTGCGCCTCCAGCGGGAGCTCCTCCCAGAGCCCGGCGATGAGCCGACCCATGAGGACGTACTCGCTCGTCACCTCGTCCTGGTTGTAGCCCAGCCGCAGGCGCCCGCTGATGTGCGTGTCCTCCAGCCGCTGCTTCGTCCGCGCCGCGTCCTCGCGGCGTCCCTGGCGGGAGATGACGGCGAGCAGGGAGAGGTACTCGGGAAGGGAGTTGATGACCTCGGAGGGCCGCAGGTCCCTGGCGCTGTCCAGCTTGCTGGCCTCCTCCAGGAAGCGCCGCACGAGCAGCTCGCGGTGGGTGTCGATGAGGTCGGCGATGCTCGGCATACGGAAGCGGAGGGCCCTGCGCGCTTGGCAGGGCATGATTGGTCCGGCGCCGCGCGGCGGGAGCGGTGACGCACCCCAAAATCTTCCGCCTGTCCGCGAGGCAACAGCCCCGCGGGGCCGAAACGCGCACCGGAGACACGCGACTCGCAAAAGTTACAGACCCCGGTGCGAGCGGCTCCGGAATTCCTACAGGCTCCCTCCCCCGGGCATGAGCCAAACGTCTGATTCCTGGCACCTTCGGGCTGGTGCGGAGGTTGCTTTGGGGTGGGTGCGCATGGAATCCCCCACACCCCCATCCTTCCCCTCGTACGCAGTCGAGGTCGCGCCGTCCGCATGGCGCCAGCTCGGCCACCTCTCCCATCAAGACTATGGGGTCCTCCAGCAGCGGCTGACGGCGCTGGCGACGCTCGCCTCCGAAGGGCGGCTGCCAGACCCACGCTTCATCGAGGAGGCCGGGGTGGACACGGCGCTGTCGCTCACCGTGGGGGACTTCGTCCTGCTGTACCAGGTGGACTCCGCGCGGGCCGCCATCCGGCTGACGGAAGTCACGCTCCGGCTGACCACCATTCCGCCCCCGTCAGCCTCCCGGTAGCGAGCCACCCGGCCGGCGAAGAAGCCGGTCGCGAGCACCCCGCCGACGGGTGGGCGGATGTTCCCACCCGGACCCGGCGGATATTGCCGTTCCCCCTCTGAAGTCACTCGATGGAATGCCGTCGCCTGGAGTCCGGCGAAGCCCTGTGGCCAGGGAGTCGTGGGCCGGGTCCCCCGTGACAGCATTCCGCGTCCCCCCAGCCTGCCCAGCACAATGCAACGCACCCTCCCCAAAGCCACCGGACCCTACCGCGTCGTCTTCACGTCCCAGGCGTGGAAGGAAGTCGGGCTGATGTCCACCGCCCTCTTCGATGCGTTCCAGCACGCCGTGGATGACCTGGCCGCGAAGTACGGAAGGCTGAATGCGCCCATCACCGAGCAGCCGGCCCGGCAGCACCTCACCGTGGCCACGCTGGTGGTGACCTACGAGCGGGACGACACGGCACGGACCCTCATGCTGGTGGACATCCGCCGGACCCCCGGCTCCGCGTGAGCATGGGAAGGAAGAAGGGCGGAGCGTGGCGGGTCGCCACCGCGTGGGAGGCGCGTGCCGCGTGGTCCGCGCTGGCCCCGGGGGACCGCGCGGTGCTGGACTCGCTCCTCGCGGGCGTCGCCGCGACGGTGGGCCTGCGCCAGTGGGTCAGCGACGAGGAGGCGGCGGAGGAGTTCGAGCTGCGCGCCTCCAACCACGTGGTGACGTACCGGCTGGAGCCCTCCACGCGGGTGCTGTCGGTGACGGGCGTGAGCCCGCTGCGCCCCGGGGGGCCGCCCCGGGTGCAGTAGCGCGGAGCGCGGCCCTCAGCTCGCGGTGCGGGTGCTGGACGCCTGGTGCACGGTGGCCAGTTGCGGCACCGTCTCGCGCGGCAGCCACACGTGGAAGGTGGAGCCCTCGCCGGGCTGGCCCGCGGACTCCACCCAGATGCGGCCGCCGTGCTGCTCGACGATGCCCTGGCTGATGGTGAGCCCCAGCCCCAGGCCGCCGTACTTGCTGCCGTGCGCGCGGCCGAAGCGCTCGAAGATGAGCGACTGCTTCTCCTTGGGGATGCCCACCCCGCGGTCCTTCACCGCCAGGTGCACGCCCGCCTCGCCCTCGCCGGTGAGCCGCACCAGCACCGGCCCGCCCTCGGGGGAGTAGCGCATGGCGTTGGACAGGAGGTTGGTGAGCACCTGGTCCAGGCGCCCGCGGTCCCACGTGCCCTCCAGGTGCTCCGGCATTTCCACGTGCAGCTCGTGCCCCTGGGAGAGCACCGCCATGCGGTCTCTCGTCTCGCGCACGAGGTCGCTCATGTCGAAGCGCTCCAGCTCCAGCGACAGACGGCCCGCCTGGAGCCGGCTGATGTCCAGCAGGTCCTCCACCAGCTTGGCCATCCGGTCGATTTGCCGGTTGATGATTTTCAGCGACTTGCCCGGGCCGGCCTCCGTCTCGTTGCCCAGCTTGAGCAGCGCCAGGTGCGCGTGGCCCTTGGCCGCCGCCAGCGGGGTGCGCAGCTCGTGGCTGGCCGCGGCGAGGAAGGCATCCTTGGCCTCGCTGGCCAGCCGCAGTGCCGTCTCCGCGCGCTGCCGCTCGGTGATGTCGCGCGCCACGGAGATGAAGCGGCCCGGGCCCTCGTCGGCGGCCACGTACTGGAGCACCACCTCCACCGGCACCTCGCTGCCGTCCCGGCGGCGGTGGGTGGTGGAGTACGTCTGGCTCGGCAGCGTGCCGCTGAGCAGCGGGGCCAGCAGCTTGCGGTAGCCCGCGTCGTCGAAGGCGCCCTCCACCTCCAGCACGGACAGCCCCACCAGCTCGTCCACGGTGCCGGCAAGCTGCTTGGCCGCGCCCGCGTTGGCGTAGGTGAGCGTCAGCGAGTCGGGAGAGAACATGAGGACGCAGTCGAGCGTGGCGTCCAGCGTCGTCTTGAAGCGCCCCAGGGCCTCTTCCGCCCGGCGCTTGTCGTCGATGTCCGTGGCGATGGCAATCCAGCCCACCAGTTGTCCGGACTCGTCGCGCTCCGGCACCGCGCGCGCCAGGTGCCAGCGGTAGACGCCGTCGAAGCGGCGCAGGCGGAACTCGCGCTCCACACGCTGGCCCAGGCGGATGGCCTGCTCCCACACGCCGCGCATGTCCTCGCGGTCCAGCGGGTGGACGAAGTCCAGGAAGGTGGCGAGCGACAACGGCTCGTCCTCCTGGATGCCGGTGTAGTCGCGCCCGGCGCGGTTGGCGTAGGTGAACGAGCCGTCCGGCCGCGCGGCCCACATGACCTCGGGCAGCGACTCGGTGAGCCGCCGGTAGCGCAGCTCGCTCTGCCGCTCCAGGGACTCGCGCTCGCGCTGGCGCAATTGCGCCGCCTGCCGTTGGATCTGCTGCTCCTTGAGGAACAGGTCCACGAAGACGCTGACCTTGGAGCGGAGGATTTCCGGGTCGAACGGCTTGAGCAGGTAGTCCACCGCGCCGTGCGCGTAGCCCTTGAAGACGTGGGCCGCGTCGCGGCTGAGCGCGGTGAGGAAGATGATGGGAATGGTGCGCGTGCGCTCGCGCTGCTTGATGATGGTCGCCGTCTGGAAGCCGTCCAGCCCCGGCATCTGCACGTCCATCAGGATGACGGCGAAGTCGCGCTTGAGCAGGAACTTGAGCGCTTCCTCACCGCTGGTGGCCTTCACCAGCTCCTGACCCAGCGGATCGAGGATGGCCTCCAACGCCAGCAGGTTGGACGGGTGGTCATCCACCATCAGGATGCTCGCCCGGGGGCGTGCGGCGCCGTCCTGGGTGCGTTCGGCCGGGATGTGTTCGCTAGGCGTCATGGAGATGGGATGAAAGGATGGCTCAAGAGGCTAGGCGCAGCCTCCGTCGGGCCCAAGCCCGACGGAGACCAGCCGTGTGCTAGCCATCACTCAGGCTGTCAGGCGCTCACCCACAAACGGATGAGCTCGAGCAGCTTGTCGGTATCCACCGGCTTGGGCAGGTAGTCGCTCGCCCCGGCGGCCATGCACTTCTCGCGGTCGTCCTTCAGCGCCTTCGCCGTGACGGCGATGATGGGGAGGCTGGCGTACTTGAGGTCCTTGCGAATCGCACGCATGGTCTCATAGCCGTCCATCTCCGGCATCATCACGTCCATGAGGACGATGTCGACGTCACGGTGCTGCTCCAGCATCTCGATGGCGGCCCGCCCGTTCTCCGCGAAGACCACCTGCATGCCGTGGTTCTCCAGCACGCTGGTGAGGGCGAAGATGTTGCGCATGTCGTCGTCGACGACGAGCACCTTCCGGGAGGTGAGCTCCGCGTCCTTCTCGTTGCGCTGGGACAGGGCGGCCCGCGCGCGCGGCGGCAGGTTCTGGTCCAGGCGGTGGAGGAAGAGCGCCGTGTCGCTGAGCAGGAGCTCCGGGCTCTTGGAGCCGCTCTTGAGGATGACGCTGCCGGTGTAGCGGCGCAGCCGGGCCTCGTCCTTGGGCGTCAGCTCCTTGCCCGTGTAGACGACGATGGGCAAATCCCGGAAGCGCTGCTGCGTCTTCACCTCTTCCACCAGCTTGGTGCCGTCCGTGTCGGGCAGGAGCAGGTCGATGACGAGGCAGTCGTACTCGTTCTCCTCCAGCTTCTGGAGGACCTCTTCACCGGTGGCCACGGCGGTGACGGCCACGTCGCCGCCCTCGCTGAGCAGCTTCACGAGGCTGTCGCGCTGGACGTCGTCGTCCTCCACCAGCAGCAGCCTGCGCTCCTTGCGCTCCAGGAAGCTGGAGAGCTGGTTGAAGACGCGCTCCAGGCCCTCCTTGCTGACGGGCTTGGTGAGGTAGCCGAAGGCGCCCTGCGCGTTGCCCTGGTGCTTGTCCATGACGCTGATGACGTGCACCGGGATGTGCCGCGTGCGCGCGTTGCGCTTGAGGCGGTCCAGCACGCTCCAGCCGTCCACCACGGGCAGCTGGATGTCCAACGTAATCGCGTGCGGCTGGTACTCGTTGGCCATGGACAGGCCGGTGTCACCGCGGGTGGCGACCAGCGCCTTGAAGCCCTTCTCCCGCGCCATCTGCACCATGATGCGGGCGAACTTCACGTCGTCTTCGATGACGAGGAGGACGCGGTCCCCCTCGCGGATGTGCTCGCGGTCATCCTCCACCGAGACGGGCGCGAGCGAGGACTCCACCTGCGGCGGCAGGGCCGCATCCAGCACGTGGCTGCTCTCCGCCGCGGTCGGTGTCACGGGGGCCGGGGCCGGAGCCGGCGGCACGGAGACCGCGGACAGGGGCTCGAGCGCCGCGGGCACGCGGGGGATGCCGTCGCTGGTAACGGACAGCGGCGGCAGGCCGTCGTCCTCCGGGCCAACGTACTCGGGCGGCAGGTACAGCGTGAAGGTGCTGCCCTTCTTCGGCTCGCTCTGCACGTGGATTTCGCCGCCCAGCAGCTTGGCGATTTCGCGGCTGATGGAGAGGCCCAGGCCGGTGCCGCCGTACTTGCGCGCGGTGGAGCCGTCCGCCTGCTGGAACGCCTCGAAGATGAGGCGCTGCTTGTCCTTGGCGATGCCGATGCCGGTGTCCGTCACCGCGAAGGCGAGGACGTGCCGCGAGCGCCTGAGCACCTCGTGGTCGAACCGCACCGTCTTCTCGGCCAGCGACACCTTCATCCGGACGCTGCCCTCGTCGGTGAACTTGAAGGCGTTGGACAGCAGGTTCTTCAGCACCTGCTGCAGGCGCTGCGGGTCCGTGCGGATGTGCCGCGGCGAGCCCTGCGCCACCTCCACCGTGAAGGCCAGCCCCTTCTGCTCCGCCACCGGGCGGAAGCCCCGGTCGATGAACTGGTTGAGCTCCGACAGGACGATGTCCCGCGGCTCCACCTGCATCTTCCCGGCCTCCACCTTGGAGAGGTCCAGAATCTCGTTGATGAGGCTGAGCAGGTCTCCGCCGGACGCGTAGATGGTGTTGGCGTACTCGACCTGCTTGTTGCTGAGGTTGCCGTCCTTGTTGTCCGCCAGGAGCTTGGCGAGGATGAGCAGCGAGTTGAGCGGCGTGCGCAGCTCGTGGCTCATGTTGGCCAGGAACTCGCTCTTGTACTTGGAGATGACGGTGAGCTGCTCCGCCTTCTCCTCGAGGCTGACGCGGGCGCGCTCCACCTCGTTGTTCTTCTCCTCGACGCGCCGGTTCTGCTCCTCGAGCAGCTTCGCCTTCTCCTCCAGCTCGATGTTGGTGCGCTTGAGCTGGTCCTGCTGCTGCGTGAGCTCCTTGGACTGGCTCTGCAGCTCCTGCGTGAGGCCCTGCGACTGGAGCAGCAGCTGCTCCGTGCGCATGTTGGCGATGATCATGTTCAGGACCACGCCGATGCTCTCGGTGAGCTGGTCCAGGAAGATCTGGTGAATCGCGCTGAACGGGTGGAACGACGCCAGCTCGATGACCGCCTTGACCTCGCCCTCGAAGAGGACGGGCAGGACGATGATGTTGAGCGGCGCGGACTCACCGAGGCCCGAGGAGATGGTGATGTAGTCCGAGGGCACCTTGGTGAGCAGAATCGTCTTCCGCTCCAGGGCGGCCTGACCGACGAGCCCCTCGCCCAGGCGGAACCGGTTGGCGATGTGCTTGCGCTCCCGGTACGCGTAGGTGCTGGTGAGCTTGAGCAGCGGCGTGCCGGACTCGCCGTCCACGAGGAAGAAGGCGCCGTGGTGGGCGGAGACCAGCGGCGTCAGCTCGCTCATGATGAGGCGGCTGACGGCGTCCAGGCTCTTCTGGCCCTGCATCATGCCGGAGAACTTCGCCAGGTTCGTCTTGAGCCAGTCCTGCTCCTGGTTCTTCTGCGTGGTCTCACGCAGGTTGACGATCATCTGGTTGATGTTGTCCTTCAGCGCGGCGACTTCGCCTTCCGCGACGACGGTGATGCTGCGAGTCAGGTCGCCCTTCGTCACCGCGGTGGCGACGTCGGAGATGGCGCGCAGCTGGCTCGTCAGGGTGCCGGCGAGCTGGTTCACGTTGTCGGTCAGCTGCCGCCACGTGCCCCGCGCACCGGGCACGCGGGCCTGGCCGCCCAGCTTTCCTTCGATACCCACCTCGCGGGCCACCGTGGACACCTGCTCGGCGAAGGTGCCCAGCGTGTCCGTCATGTTGTTGATGGTGTCCGCGAGCGCCGCCACCTCGCCCTTCGCGTCGACGATGAGCTTCTGGGTCAGGTCACCGTTTGCAACGGCCGTCACCACGCGCACGATGCCGCGCACCTGGGTGGTGAGGTTGGACGCCATGAAGTTCACGTTGTCGGTGAGGTCCTTCCACGTGCCGGCCACACCGGGCACGCGGGCCTGACCGCCGAGCTTCCCTTCGACACCCACCTCGCGGGCCACCGTGGACACCTGCTCGGCGAAGGTGCCCAGCGTGTCCGTCATGTTGTTGATGGTCTCCGCGAGCGCGGCCACCTCGCCCTTCGCTTCGACGACGAGCTTCTGCTTCAGGTCGCCGTTGGCGACGGCCGTCACGACCTTGACGATGCCGCGCACCTGCGTGGTGAGGTTGCGGGCCATGAAGTTCACGTTGTCCGTCAGGTCCTTCCAGACGCCGGACACGCCGCGCACTTCCGCCTGCCCCCCCAGCTTTCCTTCCGTACCGACTTCACGAGCGACGCGCGTCACTTCGGAAGCGAAGCTGTTGAGCTGGTCCACCATGATGTTGATGGTGTCCTTCAGCTCCAGGATTTCGCCCTTCGCGTCGACGGTAATCTTCTTGGACAGGTCACCGTTGGCGACCGCCGTCGTCACCAGCGCGATGTTTCGCACCTGCGCGGTGAGGTTGGAGGCCATGCTGTTCACGTTGTCCGTGAGGTCCTTCCACGTACCGGCGACACCCGGCACCGCGGCTTGCCCTCCCAGCTTGCCGTCCGTACCCACTTCCTTCGCGACGCGAGTCACCTCGGCGGCGAAGGCGCGGAGCTGGTCCACCATCGTGTTGATGGTGCTCTTCAGCTCCAGGATTTCGCCGCGCGCCTCGACGGAGATCTTCTGCGACAGGTCGCCGTTCGCGACAGCCGTCGTCACCTTGGCGATGTTTCGCACCTGGTCGGTGAGGTTGCCGGCGAGGACATTCACATTGTCCGTGAGGTCCTTCCACACGCCCGCGACTCCGGGCACCGCGGCCTGACCGCCCAGCTTGCCTTCCGTGCCGACTTCCTTGGCGACGCGAGTCACCTCGGAGGCGAACGCGCGGAGCTGGTCCACCATCGTGTTGATGGTGTTCTTGAGCTCCAGCACCTCGCCCTTCACGGACACGGTGATCTTCTGCGACAGGTCGCCGTTGGCGACGGCCGTCGTGACCTTGGCGATGTTTCGCACCTGGTCGGTGAGGTTGCCGGCGAGGACATTCACATTGTCCGTGAGGTCCTTCCACACGCCGGACACGCCCTTCACGTCGGCCTGGCCGCCCAGCTTGCCTTCCGTACCGACTTCCTTGGCGACGCGAGTCACCTCGGCGGCGAACGCGCGGAGCTGGTCCACCATCGTGTTGATGGTGCTCTTCAGCTCCAGCACCTCGCCCTTCGCATCGACCGTAATCTTCTTGGAGAGGTCACCATTCGCGACGGCCGTGGTGACTTCCGCGATGTTTCGCACCTGCGCGGTGAGGTTGTTCGCGAGCAGGTTCACGTTGTTCGTGAGGTCCTTCCACGTGCCCGCGACACCCGGCACCTCCGCCTGGGCGCCCAGCTTGCCCTCGACACCCACCGTGCGGGCGACGTCCGTCACCTGCTGGGCGAAGATGGACAGCGTCTGCGTCATCGCGTTGATGGTGTCCGCGAGGGCGGCAATCTCGCCCTTCGCTTCCATCGTCAGCTTCTGGCTCAGGTCGCCGTTGGCGACCGCCGTCACCACGCGCACGATGCCGCGCACCTGGCTGGTGAGGTTGGACGCCATGAAGTTCACGTTGTCCGTCAGGTCCTTCCAGACGCCGGACACGCCCTTCACGTCGGCCTGACCACCGAGCTTTCCTTCCGTACCGACTTCCTTCGCGACGCGCGTCACTTCGGAAGCGAAGGCGCGGAGCTGGTCCACCATCGTGTTGATGGTGCTCTTCAGCTCCAGCACCTCGCCCTTCGCGTCGACCGTAATCTTGCGCGACAGGTCGCCCTTCGCGACGGCCGTCGTCACCTCGGCGATGTTACGGACCTGGTCGGTGAGGTTGTTCGCGAGGAGGTTCACGTTGTTCGTGAGGTCCTTCCACGTGCCGGCCACTCCGGGCACCACCGCCTGGGCGCCCAGCTTCCCTTCCACGCCCACCGTGCGGGCCACGTCCGTGACCTGCTGGGCGAAGATGGACAGCGTCTGCGTCATCGCGTTGATGGTGTCGGCCAGCTCGGCGACCTCGCCCTTGGCCTCCATCTTCAGGCGCTGGGTGAGGTCACCATTGGCGACGGCCGTCACCACCTTGGCGATGCCGCGCACCTGGGTGGTGAGGTTGACGGCCATCACGTTCACATTGTCCGTGAGGTCCTTCCACGTGCCGGACACGCCGCGCACTTCCGCCTGACCGCCCAGCTTGCCGTGCGTACCGACTTCACGAGCGACGCGCGTCACTTCCGAGGCGAACGAGTTGAGCTGGTCCACCATCGTGTTGATGGTGTTCTTCAGCTCCAGAATCTCGCCGCGAGCGTCGACCGTAATCTTCTTGGACAGGTCACCATTGGCCACCGAGGTCGTCACCAGCGCGATGTTTCGCACCTGCGTGGTGAGGTTGGAGGCCATGTAGTTCACGTTGTCGGTGAGGTCCTTCCAGACGCCGGCAACGCCCTTCACGTCGGCCTGGCCACCGAGCTTTCCATCGGTGCCCACCTCGCGGGCGACGCGCGTCACCTCGGAGGCGAAGGCGCGGAGCTGGTCCACCATCGTGTTGATGGTGTCCTTCAGCTCCATCACCTCGCCCTTCACGTCCACGGTGATCTTCTTGGACAGGTCGCCCTTCGCGACGGCCGTCGTGACCTCGGCGATGTTGCGGACCTGGGCCGTGAGGTTGTTGGCCATCAGGTTCACATTGTCGGTGAGGTCCTTCCACGTGCCAGCGGCGCCGGGCACCTGGGCCTGGGCGCCCAGCTTGCCCTCGACACCCACCGTGCGGGCGACGCTGGTCACCTGCTGCGCGAACACGTTGAGCGTGTCCGTCATGTTGTTGAGCGTCGCGCCCAGCGCGGCAATCTCACCCTGCGACGGCACCATCAGCTTCTGGGTGAGGTCACCGTTGGCGACGGCCGTCACCACCTTGACGATGCCGCGCACCTGGGTGGTGAGGTTGGACGCCATGAAGTTCACGTTGTCCGTGAGGTCCTTCCACGTGCCGGACACGCCGGGCACCGCGGCCTGACCGCCCAGCTTCCCCTCGGTGCCCACCTCGCGGGCCACGCGGGTCACTTCCGAGGCGAAGCCGTTGAGCTGGTCCACCATCGTGTTGATGGTGCTCTTCAGCTCGAAGACCTCTCCGCGCGCGTCGACCGTAATCTTCTTGGACAGGTCGCCATTGGCGACGGCCGTCGACACCTCGGCGATGTTGCGCACCTGGGCCGTGAGGTTGTTGGCCATCAGGTTCACGTTGTCCGTGAGGTCCTTCCACACGCCGGACACGCCCTTCACGTCGGCCTGACCACCCAGCTTGCCGTCGCTACCCACTTCCTTCGCGACGCGCGTCACTTCGGCGGCGAACGAGTTGAGCTGGTCCACCATCGCGTTCACGGTGGTGCCGATGCGGAGGAACTCGCCCTTCACCGGCTGGCCATCGATTTCGAGGGCCATCTTCTGGGTGAGGTCGCCTTCGGCCACCGCCACCAGCACGCGCGCGACTTCCGTGGTGGGCTGCACCAGGTCGCCGATGAGCGCGTTGATGGAGTTGATGCTCGTGGCCCAGTCGCCGCGGACGTCGCCGAGCGAGACGCGCTCACCCATGCGGCCCTCGCGGCCGACGACGCGCTCCACGCGGACCATCTCCTGCGTCATCGCGGAGTTGAGCGTCACCACCGCGTTGAAGGCGCGGGCAATGTCGTCCATGACCGCGTCGGCGCCGCCACCGGGCAGACGCACGGAGAAGTCACCGGCCTGCACAGAGCGGAGCGCGGCGAGCAGCGGCTGCATGGGGTGGCCATTGCGCGTGCGCGCTCCCGCGCCAGGCGTGCGGGCGCCGCCGCCACGGCCGATGACGGGCTCCTCGGCCTTCGGCTCGGCGGCGCGGGTGCGCGCACGCTCGGCCCGCAGCCGGTTGGCCGCGACATTCTCTCGCTCGGAGCCGGCGCGGGTGGGGGCCTCGGAGTGGGAAGACCCATTGTTGGGTGACTTCCGCGAGGCGCGCTTGCGGCCGTTGGCGTTGGGATTGGGGAGCTTGGTGTCGTCCACGCTGGAGAACCTCTGATCGGGATGAACGCTGCAGCAGTGCTCTGAGCGGCGCCCGGCGGGGCGAATCTCCAGGGAGTTCGCGGGCTTGTCGATTCCAAGCCGGATCCCAGGGCGCCTGTCCGTCAGGTAGTGAACCCTGACGGCTCACATGCTCGGACGCCCCGTGAAACATGCGGTGCCAGAGCCCTCTACCAACATCTCAGGGAGGCGGAGCCGTGCACGGAAAACCGTCACACCCCTCGACATAGAGGGCCCGACCGAGGAGCCGGCGTGCAGGCGTTGCCGGCGTGCCCGGCGCAGGGACCTGCGTCCCGGCGCGCAGGTCCAGCGTGAAGGCCGGAGTCCCCTCTGGCGCGCAGCCGATCAGCAGCCGGTCCGGAGCATCCAGCCACCACAGGCCCGACACGGGGCACGGGGGCTCGGCGGGCAGTGGGGCGAGCGTGCGGGCGTCGAAGACGCGGAGGATGCCGTGATTGAGCACGGCGGCCAGGGTGCCGGAGGCTCCCACGGAGAGCCGGGCCCCGGCACCGGGGACGGTCGCCTGCCCGAGCACGCCCCCCTCAGACGAGACGGAGACGAGCTGCCCGGCCTCGTCCAGGGCGAGCACCCCGCCCGCATGGCCGGAGAGGGACACGGGCGCGAAGTCGCCTACTGGACGAAGGGCCCCACGCTCTTCGCGCAGCAGGTGGCCTCCGGCGGAGACCCAGAGCCGGTTGTCTCCGGCGAAGGTGGCGGCGAGCGCTCCCGCCACGTCCATCCGCGTGGGGACGCCGTCAGGGCCGCAGACCGCCACGGCGCGAGGGCCATAGACGGCGGCGCGCGAGGCATCCGGGGACACGGCCCAGCCGAGCCGGGGCGCGGGCAGTGCGCGGGAGAGACAGTCGTTGAGCGCGCCGAAGTGCGGGTCCGTGGTGGGCGAGGAGATGAGGTAGGGCAGGCTGGTGGTGGCGGTGTAGATGAGCAGCCCGAGCGTGGCGGCGATGGCGATGGTGAGCGGCCAGGGACGGGCGCTGAGCAGACGCACGGCTCTCGCGGAGGCGCGGCCTCCCTTCCTGCTCCCGGTCACCGGCCCCTCCCGTCCCGTCACGGCGGCTCCTGTGTCGCGTCCACTCGCGCGCCTTCACAGGACAGCACAGAACGGGCGCGAAGGCTCTCGGTGGGCGCCCGTGGCTGGCTGGTTGCTCGTCGTTGGGTAGTAACGCCAGAGGGGCTCGGGGCGCGGCTCCTCAGCCCGGGTGCGTCCCCTCGCGAGCCCACCCCTGGCCCGCCACGAACCGCGCGACACGCGAGGCCACCTCGTCGCGGATTCTGCGCACCTGCTCCACCGGCTTGCCCTTGGGGTCCTCGAGCGGCCAGTCCTCGCGCTTCAGCCCCGGCACATAGGGGCACGCCTCACCGCAGCCCATGGTGATGAGCCACCGGGCGTCCCGGGCCAGCTCGTCCGTGAGTCGCTGGGGCCGTGCACCCGACAGGTCGATGCCCACCTCCGCCATCGCGGCCCGCACCTCCGGGTGCACCCGCTCGCCGGGCTGCGTGCCGGCGGACACGGCACGGGCCTTCTCCGGGTCCGCCAGCGCGTTGAAGAAGGCCGCCGCCATCTGCGAGCGGCCGGCGTTGTGCACACAGGCGAAGATGACCGTGCTCATCGTGAGACCCCACTTGTATGGGACGAGGGCGCATTGCCGTCGAAGCGGCGGGGAAGGACGGCCTCACCCGACGCGGGAAAGAGCCGGCGCTTGAGCCACAGCGAGAGGTACACGAGGGCGATGAGCGCGGGCACCTCGATGAGCGGCCCGACCACTCCGGCCAGGGCTTCCCCCGAGGCCATGCCGAAGACGCCCACCGCCACCGCGATGGCCAGCTCGAAATTATTGCCCGCGGCGGTGAAGGAGAGGGACGCCGTCTCCTCGTAGCTGAAGCCCAACCGGCGCGAGAGGAAGAACGCGCTGGTGAACATGATGCCGAAGTAGACGAGCAGCGGCAGCGAGATGCGCACCACGTCCATTGGCAGGCGGGTGAGCTTGTCGCCCTGCATCGCGAACATGAGGACGATGGTGTAGAGCAGCCCGAGAAGTGCGGTGGGCCCCAGGCGCGGCAGGAATCGCTGCTCGTACCAGGCCTCGCCCTTGAGCCGCGTGAGCCCGAGCCGCGTCAGCGCTCCGGCCACCAGCGGCACGCCCAGGAAGATGAGCACGCTCTTCGCGATGCTCCCCATGGGCACGTCGAACGCCGCGACGTCCGCGCCGAGCCAGCCCGGGACGACGGTGAGGAAGAGCCAGCCCAGCACCGAGTAGAAGAGAATCTGGAAGACGGAGTTGAGGGCCACCAGCACGGCGGCCACCTCGTTGCTGCCGCAGGCCAGCATGTTCCAGATGAGGACCATGGCGATGCAGCGCGCGAGCCCGATGAGGATGAGCCCGTTGCGGTAGTGCGGCAGGTCCGGCAACAAGAGCCACGCCAGCGCGAACATCAGCACTGGCCCCACCACCCAGTTGAGCACCAGCGACGTGGTGAAGAGCCTGCCACGCGCGCGCAGCCGGCCCAGCTCGCCGTAGCGCACCTTGGCCAGCACCGGGTACATCATCCACAAGAGGCCGATGGCGATAGGCAGCGAGACGGTGTCCAGCTTCACCGTGTCCAGCCGCGCACCCAGGTCCGGGAAGGCCCGGCCCAGGCCGATTCCCAAGGCCATGGCGGCGAAAATCCACACCGGCAGCAGCCGGTCGATGACGGAGAGCTTTCTGACGATGCTGTCCGCGTGAGAGGAGGTGCTCATGGATTCCTTCGTCACTTGCAGGCGTTGGGGCCGCGGGATTCGAGCAGGCGCTTCACGTCCTCGCGGAGCACGTCCCGCTTGGAGAAGGCGGCCACTAGCGCCTTGAGCTGTACCCTGCACACCTCGTCCAGCTGGGGAGCGAGCTGGTAGTAGACCCAGCTCCCTTCACGGCGGGCCTCGACGATGCCGGCGTTCTTCAGCACCGCGAGCTGCCGGGAGGTGTTCGACTGCGTCAGCCCGAGCGCGGACTCGAAGTGGCAGACACACAGCTCGCCGTGGCTGAGCAGCGCGACGATGCGCAGGCGGGTCTCGTCTCCCAGGGCCTTGAAGAGACGGGAGGCGGAGCGAACATCCAGGGCGGAGATGGCGGCTGGCATGACGACATGAGCATATTGAAATGTCGTGGCTCGGCAACGAAGCGGGGTGTCACATCTGCGTGACAGGTGACCAGCGCAGACCGTGCGACTCCCGCTCCGGGGCCTGGCATGCGGCCGTGCTGTCGCATGGCGCGGTCGATGAGCGCTTGTCGCCTCGCCCTCGGACCTCACCTTTGCGAAGGGAAGGGAAAAGGAACCGACCATGCGACGCGCGATTACCACTGCGGCCCTCGCCTTCAGCTTCTTGCTCTCGAGCGTGGGGCTCGCCCAATCAGCAGGCGGAGGCTCAGGCGGAGGCGCGGCCGCAGGTGGAGCCACGAGCGGCGGTGCCACTGGCACCCAGGGTGGCGCGGGGACATCCCAGGCGACGGAACCGCAGGGCACGACAGGCACCACGGGCGGCGCGACGACGGAGACCAACACCGGCGCGGAGACCCGGCCAGGCACGGTTGATGGAACCGGTACGGGCGGCTCGGGCACCAGCGACCCGGATGCGAGTGGCACCGGCACGGGCGGCTCGGGCACCAGCGACTCGGATGCGAGTGGCACTGGCACGACAGGCACGGGCGGCTCGGGCACCAGCGACCCGGATGTGAGCGGCACCGGGACGACAGGCACAGGCACCGGTGGTGGCGGCACCAGCGGTGGCGGAATGAGTGGCGGTGCGACCGGCGGAGGCGCGTCTGGCGGAGCAACGGGTGGTGGCTCCAGCGGCGGCGCCACAGGTGGAGGTGCCAGCGGTGGTGCAACGGGTGGCGGCGCCAGCGGAGGTGCGACGGGTGGCACTGGCGGTGGCGGAGTGAGCGGTGGAAGCGCGAGCGCCGCGGGTGCAGCCGGCGCGACCCGCGACTCGCAAGAGGTGGCCAAGCTCCGCGCCCAGGTCCAGGAGCTCCAGCGGCAGGTGGACGAACTGCGGCGTACGAACACCGCGGGCACGGGTGGCGCAGGCACCGGTGGCTCGGGCTCGGTGGGCTCGGCGCCAGCGGCGGACCCGGACAACACCGTGGTGGCGAGCGTCCTCATGCAGGGCCAGGTGGCCGCTACGTCGAAGGACCGCATCCAGCTCCGCGACTCGGAGACCGGTGACCTCTACACCCTGTTCGTGGGCGACAAGACGCGCGCCACGCAAGGCGGCCGGAGCATCTCCGTGCAGAGCCTCCGCGCTGGCACTCCCGTGCAGGCCGCGTTCAACCTCGCCGCCGACGGCGACAGCTACGCGACCCGAATCCAGGTCGTCCCGCAGGCGCCGCAGGCCCCCCAGAACCGGCAGGCCCCGCCCCCGACCCGATGAAGTGAAGCGCGCCCCACGCGCGTCCCACTCCGGGCCGCCAGGAAGGAGCTGTCGACCCTCCTGGCGCCCCGGAGGCTTCTTTCAGGATGCCGTCATCCGTCCCCGCGCTCGCGAGTGAAGCGCTCGATGCGCGCAATGGCCTGCTCCATCTTCAGGCGCGCGGAGCTGTTCGCCGAGTGCACGCGGAGGCGCGGCGGCACGAAGCCCCGCGTCGCCACCGCCTCCTCCACCCAGAGCAGGACGTCGTATCCGGTGCCGTGCGCGTCATCCCCGAGGTCATGGTCCAGGCTCAGCTCCGTCACCTGCCCGCCCTCGAGCAGTGAAATCGCCTCCTCGGGCCATCGCACCGGAACCCAGCCTTCGGGCGTGGGGCGCTCGTCATCCAGGTAGACCTTCATCGCCGTCCACGCCTCCGCCAGGCACAGGATGCCCCCCCGGGATGCCCCGGGGCAGCCGCCCCTTCGAATTTCAACCAGGCCTGGGACATCCCCCGAGGGGACGTGCCGGCCGCGCGCGGCCGGACGGCACGTCGAACCCGTGTGCTACTTCGGGGGGCAGGCGCAGGATTTGAGGGCTCCGCCGAAGGGCTCACACGCCGCGCCCTGGCAGGTGACTTGAGACCAGCAGCTCTGGCTGACTCCGGCTGCGCTGGTGCCGCTCGTATTGTCGGTGATGGCGCAAGCGCTGGCATTGAACTGCATGTTGATGGAGACGTTTTTGCTCCGCTTCATGTCCTGGTTGTAGAGCAGCCAGAAGGAGTAGTCCGCGCTGCCGGTGATGGTGTCCGCGTCGGTCGACATGGAGTGATCCCAGTGGTAGCTCGTCGCGCCCGCTCCGTTGCTGGTGCGGTCCACCTCCGCGCTGCCGCTCACGGTCGGTGTCTGCCCGGGGCCGACCGAGTGCTGCCCTTCCGCCTTGCCCGCCACATGGTTGGCGTGGGAGCTGGAAGAGTTCGACTGGCCGTTGGCCTTCAGGCCGAGGTTGCTCGAGATGGAGTGCTGGAAGCTCTGGCACGCGCCATTCAGGCAGAACTCCGATTTGAGCCCACCGCTGTAGGAGGCCCCTTCGACGAATGCACCCGCGGTGTCCTTATCGGACGGGACGCTGGCGCTGCCGGCTGAACTCGACTGGCCCCAGATCCTCGGGCCGCTGACCGAGACTCCAGCGTCGGCGGTACAGGCGGAGGTGTATTGCGAGGACACGCTCAGCGAGGCGCCACACGCCTGGCCACCTTTGTTGTCGATGAGGGTGTTGGAGAACCACCCATCCTCGCAGGCCGTGGCGCTGCTCCTGGCAACGCCCCCCTGGGTGACCGTCACGGTGACGCTGATTTCGCACCCGGCGTCCGTGCCCGCATCCGTCCCGGCGTCCGTGCCCGCATCCGTGCCAGCGTCCGTCCCGGCATCGGTGCCCGCATCCGTCCCGGCATCCGTGCCCGCGTCCGTCCCCGCATCGGTGCCCGCGTCCCTCCCGGCATCCGTGCCCGCGTCCGTCCCGGCATCCGTGCCCGCGTCACCCAGCAGGGACTGCAGCGTGTGGCCGGAGGCACGGCCGCGCTGCACGAACTCACCGGCGAGTTGCTTCTGGACCGGATCCGCCGGGTCGAAGAGTCCCAGGCTCCACCAGAGCCTGAACTTCGCCATGGAATCCGGCTCACGGTCCCACTCCGTGAGCCGCTCCTGACTCTCGGGCAACACCTCGACGACACCGTTGGAGTGCCTGATGGGGAGCACATCCTTCGGTACGAGCCCCAGGAGCATCCCCTCGCGCTCGAGGTGGGCCTGCTGCTCCTCCGTGAGCTGGTAGCCGGAGCTGGCCAGCCACTCGTCGAACGTCCGCAACCGCCTGCTCTCCAGCAGGTCCCAGGTGAGCTCCTCTAGAGGCTCGGAGCCCTCGGGCGGTTCCACGGGGCCGCAGCTCACCGCGGGCAGCAGTGCGAGAACCGTGGTGACGAGCGCGGCTCCAATGATGCGTCGTTTCATTGCGATATCCCCCCTCCGGGCCATGGATGGGAGACGTCGCTCTCCCTCATGAAACCTGGAAATATTGGATTTCCAATATTACCAGTTAATGAGGAATATCCAAACAGGCAGGGTTTAGTGGCCCCTTCTCCTCCACCACCTTTCAGGGGATGGAGCTCAGCGCTCCCCTTCGTCCGAGGGCGTCCCACCCGCGAGCCGCCGCAGCTTCGCGGCGAAGGGGCTCTCCTCGCCCGCCTTCACGGGGCCCCCGGACAGGCGCTGCCGGCGGGTCATCGCGAGCGAGCCCTCGGCCGGCCCTTCGAGGGCTTCCTTCTCGTAGCGGTCCTGCCCACCCAGCGCGCGGCCCACGGGGCGGGCGGAGCTGATGCGTCGGTTCGTATCCACGGGCATGACGGTACCTCCAGGAGCGACGAGCTCCTTTCTACCCCACCGCCGTCCCGCTGACAGCCCCCGGGGGTTCCCCACCGGGAACCCCTGTCGGCGCCCCCCACGTGCCTTCCGGGTCCTCCAGCGCCGCGCCGATGTGGCGCAGCACCCGGGCAATCAGCTCCACGTCGAGGAGGCGCGCGTCCCACGTGCAGGTGAGCGCCAATTGCCGGCCCGGCACCAGCACGCCGCCGTCCACCACGGGAACGCGCCGCACCGCGCCCGGAGCCAGCAGCAGCGGCACCCGCGTGTACGGAATCATCGCCACGTAGCCCCGCTCCAGCCCCAGCGAGCCGAGGCTCGTCACCGCCACCGAGCCGAAGGGGTCCCTCGGCATCCCCACCCACCGCAGGTCCACGTTCAGCGTGTACCAGACGAAGGACAGCAGCCGCAGCGCCAGCCCCATGAACAGCCCGGGGATGCGGTAGGAGCGGCGCTTGCCCCGCTCGATGACGGCGTCCCGGCGCGCGCGCACGTCGGAGATGCGCGACTCCATCTCCTCCACGAAGGCGCCGAGCGACAGCGTGTCCGCGCGGTGCACCGTGGCCGTGGTCAGGTCCGCGCGGCCCGTCTCCGCGGGCTGCACCACCAGCACGCAGACGCCCACGTCCCTGCGCAGCGAGGGCCGGTTCCACCGCAGCAGCACGTTGGCCTCGGGGAACTGGCGCAGCGCGTCCGCGGCGGCCTTGGCCACCAGGTGCGTCACCGTGAGGCGCCGGCCGGTGTGCGCGCGGTACGCCTCCAGGTACGCGAGCGCCCGCTCCATGCGCACCTCCAGTGCCGCGTATGCACTGGGGTCTCTCGGCGCGCGCCACGTGCCCAGCGCGAGCTTGCGGAAGGCACCGGGCGGCGGCGCTGGCTTCAGGTCGAGGTCCACGCGGAGGCCCGGCTTCGCACGGAGGATGTGGGCCGTGCAACCGTGGCCGGCACCGAGCTCCTGCGCCGCGCCTGGCGTCCTGTTAGACAGGGGGCCACCGGAGCCGTCCTTGAAGCTCCCTCTTCCGAGGCACCCGACATGACGCCGTTCGCCCTGGCCCTGTCTCTCGCCCTCCACGCCGCGCCGGCCACGAAGCCCGCGCCCGCGCAGCCCCGTCCCGCAGCCGACAAGACCATGACCGCCTCTCCGAAGCCCGCCGCCGAAGACCTCGCCGCGTCCACCCGCACCTGGCAGGAGGAGCGCCTCAAGAACCTCCAGTCCGAAGAGGGCTGGCTCACCCTGGTGGGCCTGTTCTGGCTGAAGGAGGGCGAGCAGACCGCCGGCTCCGCGCCGGAGAGCGACCTCGACTTCCCGGAGGGCACTCCCGCGAAGCTGGGCACCTTCACGCGCAAGGGGAACACCGCCAGCTTCCAGCCCGCGCCCGGCGTCGCGCTCACGCTCGGCGGGAAGCCCTTCACCGGAGGCGCGGTCAAGTCGGACGAGACTGGCGCTCCGGACGTGCTGAAGCTCGGCAGCATGAGCCTCCAGGTGATTCTGCGCGGCGACAAGCTGGGCGTGCGCGTGAAGGACAAGGAGGCGCCCGCGCGCAAGCAGTTCCACGGCATCGCCACGTACCCGGCGAGTGCCGCGTGGCGCGTGGACGCGCGCTTCGAGCCCTCGGAGACTCCGCGCACCATCCAGGTGCCCAACGTCCTGGGCACCGAGGAGGCGATGAAGGTGCCGGGCACGCTGGTCTTCACCGTGAATGGCAAGGAGCACCGGCTGACGCCCGTGGAAGAGGGCGACAAGCTCTTCATCATCTTCGCGGACGAGACGAACCGCGACGCCACCTATGGCGCGGGCCGCTTCCTCTACGCGGATGCGCCGAAGGACGGGCACGTGGTGCTGGACTTCAACCGCGCCTACAACCCGCCCTGCGCCTTCACCCGCTTCGCGACGTGCCCCCTGCCCCCGCGAGGCAATCGGCTCGCCGCCCGCGTGGAGGCGGGTGAGAAGCGGTACGGAGACCACTGAGGGCGAGGCGGTTCACTTCCCGAGCCGGAGGATGAAGGCGTCATAGCCGCCCTCCGGCCCCACCCTCCCCGCACCGAAGTCCGTGGGCCCACCGAAGGCGCCCACGAGGACGCCCTCGCCCTCGCGCGTGACGGAAACATCCAGGGCCAGCGCCGCCGTCGAGGGGAAGCCGCGCACCCACCGCAACGTCCCGTCGATGCGGTCCAGCTTCGCCACGAAGATGTTGTCGAGAGAGCCCGCCGTCCCAGGCAGCGCCCGGCGCCCTACGCTGTCGCCACCCTCGTAGTGCCCGGTGACGAGCACCCCGTCCGCCTGGTCCATCGCCACGCCGGTGCTCGCCCGTGCGAAGTTGCGCGCCCAGCGCTCCTCGCCCGCCAGCGTGTACGCCACCAGGAAGGCATCCGCGTCCAGCACGCCCGGCGTGTCCGACGCGCGATACGTCTTCCCGCCAAACGTAAAGGCCCCGAGGAAGCTCCCCGTCATCACCACGCGGTTGCCATGCACCGCGACGCCCGAGCAGTCCCCGTCCTCCAGCTCCTGCGCCCAGACCACCGCCCCCGTCTCCGAGGCAAGGCGCCGCAGCCCCGTCCGCGTCCCGGTGCTCGGCTCCTCCGAGGACTCACCCGGCGCCGTACCGCAGAAGTACGCATCGCCCTGCTCGTCCAGCGCGACGCCTCCGCCCTGCGAGGACTCGCCTTCCGCATGGAGCCACTTCAACGTCCCATCCGCCCCATACTTCGCCAGGAAGGCCCGCAGCCCGACGGCGCTCAGCACCTGCCCGCCGAAGTCCAGGCTCCCGTCGTACAGCGAGCCGGACATGAACACGTTGCCCGCGCGGTCCGTCACCAACCCGTTCGCCAGCAGGGCGCCATGCCCCGCCAGCCGCTTCGTCCAGAGCGTCCGCCCGGAGTGGTCCAGCTTCATGAGGAAGGCGCCCTCCACCCTCACCGGCGCTGTTCCACCCGAGGAGTCCAGCTCCGCGCCCGCTTCACTCCAGCCCGCGAGCAGCACGTTCCGCTCCCGGTCCGTGCCCAGCGCATTCACGGACAACAGCCCGCCCCTACGACCCTGGAGCACCCGCGTCCAGAGCAGCCGCCCGTCCGCGGCGTGCTTCGCGAGCACGACGCCCGGCACCTCCGGGTCGTCCAGGCCCAGCGGCCCCGTCCCCAGGTCCGCGCCGCCGGAGAAGAGCACCGTGGTGAGCACGTTGCCGTCCCGGTCCTGCGTGACGGCCGAGCCGAGCTGCAGTCCCTCGCCGCGGGCGAAGCGCACCCAGGCCACCGGGCCGTCGGGGGCCTCGGCCTGTCGGATGGTGCCCAGCGACTCCTCGTGCAGGGGCATCCCGTCCTGCTCCAGCGTCCCTCCACACCCCGCCAGCACCACTGCCAGCGCCCACCCCGCCGTCGCCCGCATCCCGCTACCTCCCACCCGCACGAAACGACAAAGCCGGCGGCCCGGAGAGCCCGGGCGCCGGCAGTGCGAATGGGTGTACATGGCCCGTACGGCCGGCCCCCTGTTCCCCAGGGCAGGCCCCACGTCCACCAACAACGCACGAGCGCGCGGCGCCTCACCGTCTCACGGCGGGAGAGGCGCTCCGTCCGTCAGTGCACGGTGGGCGGCTGGTCCGACACGGCCTCGGGCGCGAGCGGCTCCTCCAGACGCGGGGCGAGGCCTCCGGACACCTGACGCAGCAGCGCCTGGCTGAAGGCCGGCAGGTCTCCGGGGTTGCGCGAGGTGATGATGCCGCCGTCCTCCACCACCTCGCGGTCCACCCAGCGCGCGCCCGCGTTGAGCAGGTCCGTCTTGATGGAGGGCCACGAGGTGACGGTGCGCCCGTCCACGACGTCCGCCTCCACCAGCAGCGAGCCCGCATGGCACACGGCCGCGATGGGCTTGTCCGCGCGGAAGAAGTCCCGCACGAAGCCCACGATGCCGATGTCCGTGCGCAGGTGGTCCGGCGAGTAGCCGCCCGGAATCACCAGCGCGTCGAAGTCCTTCGCGGACACCTGCTTCACGGCCTTCTCGGCCTTGATTGTCTCCCGGCCCTTCTTGCCCTTGAGCTCCTTGCCCGCCTCCACGCCGATGATGACCGCCTCGTGCCCCGCCTTCTTGACGGCGTCGTAGGGGACGCGGAACTCGGAGTCCTCGAAGTCATTGGCCACGATGAACGCGATGCGCGCCATGGGTCGCCTCCCTGGAATGTGAGTGGTGGTGCCGCTCGGTCCGGACAAGGTGCCCACGGCCCCGGCGCGGACCAACGCGGCAGCGGGCGGGCCGGCCTCGGGAGGGTCGCCCGCCTGCCCGCTCCCCGGCCCTCTGGGCTGGAGCGCGAGGCCGTGGGGCACCATCGAGCCAGCCGATTCAGGGCCAGCAAGGCACAGCCGACACGGACACTTGCCGCTGCAGCTCTTGCCCACTCCGGAAATGCTTCAGCCCGCAAGCGCTGCTTGAGCCGGTGAACGGTGACCATGGGGGCAATGAGCAGCGCCGCTCTTCGGCTCGCAGGGGCGCCCGTACTGGTCAGGCTTCTTCGTCCGGCAAGAGCGTGCGAAGCAGCTCGTCGTCGGGGCCGAGCGGGCGCCAGCCAGCGGGCGGCGGATTGGCGAGGAGCGCGTCTCCGGCCCGGTCGACGCGCTCCTTGTGAGTATCAGGGGTGTCGGCGTACCAGCAGCCGAGCGCCTTGGCGACCGCGAATCGGGAGTCACGGTCCAGCACGACCGGCCAGCCATCTGGGAGAGTCTCCGACAGCTCACGCACGAGCACGTCGCGCACGAAACGTGTGACCATCCTGCGCTGCTCTGCCTCAGCATGCAGTCCTCCCAACACCTGCACCCCAGCGACGTCGTCCTTGCCAAGCTCCTCGGCGAGCTGGTTCAGCGGGACGGCAGGACGTGCCTCGGCAAATGCGGTGAGCGAGTCGTAACCGCGTTCACGGACGCGCTCATACAGGCGTGCCTTCCAATCACCCCGCCAGGAGCGTCCATCGGTCATCGCCTCCTCCCTTGAGTGAACTTCATCGGGATGCCATAGCGCTTCATTCGAGATGCGACGATGTTGAGGATCTCGTTTCGCGTCAACATCTGGCCAGCCCTGCGCTCAGCTTGCTGTAGCACCTCCATGATCATCCGGTTCCATTCGTTGGGCCACATACGCCCCAGGCGCCAGTTGCCGCCTCCGTGAATCGCCTCGTGGTGTGCCCACTCCAGCCGAACGCAGAACTGGTCGATGTCCATGTCGCCCTTGAAGCCGCGCTCCTCGAACCATGTGCGGCGCTCTTTCGGCATGACGTGGTGCTTCGGATGCTCGGACATGCCCGCCCCGGCTTTGCCCGTCACCCTCATGCCGCGCACCTCGGGGCTGTCGCCCAGCGCGTCGCGTAGCCCCTCCGGCAGGTCCCCGTTCGCCTGCGCCATCATCACCTGCCCGCCGTGAATCCGGACAGCGGCACTGACGGCGGGGATGGAGATGACGCCCGCCTGCACGAGGCGCCGGATCATCTCTACCCACTCGGCGGAGACGACAAGCTGCGAGCCGGCCATGACACCGCCAGAGCCCATGACGAGGCTCACGCCGACGGTGGCGGGAGCGGCGGGCGGCAGGCGAGGCAGCGACACCTTCAGCGTCGAAACCAGCGTGAGCATCTCCATCGCCTGCGCCGCCGCCATGAACTTCCCGTTCTGCTCGGTAGCCTTGCGTGCGCCGTCGCGGATGGCGCCGAACTCTCGGGTGAGCTGTCCCATCAACTCGGGCATCGCCGTGGCCGCTTCCTCCACCTGCTCCGCGTCTCCTGAGGAGAACGCCGCCAGGGTGGGCTCCATCCGCCTCTGTACGCGCTCCAGGTCCATGAGGAGCTGCTCGGCGCTGTAGGCGGAGCACTCGCGGAGCACGGCATCGGCGAGGGTGAGGAAGTCGAGCCATGCCGCGAGCAGCATGGAGCCGAACATGGCCGACTGAAGGCGCGGGCCCGCCATCCGGAGGATGCCCAGCTCCATGTCCGCGTTACCGACTTCCCCGGCAACCGCCACCAGCGCCGTCGTGCTAACGAGCGCACTGTGCAGCCATGGCAGCTGATTGGAGGCATGGTCCAGGTTGCCGGTGAAGACGCCGTTGGCTCCGGTCAAGCCCCGGTTGCCGAAGCGGGTAGGTGGACGGTTGGCCAGCGTGGAGAGTGTGCTGGCGATGTTGTCCGTGGAGCCCTTCACGTCGTCTACGGCTTCGAGCACCGCGTCCCGTACCTGTGAGGCACTCGCGGCAGCGCCTCCCGCCACGCCGCCCGAGGCAGCCTCCGTCACGCCGCCTTGTGGCGCTTTGCGACGCGCCAGCCTGCGTTGGAGCGCCTCTCCCGCGATGGAAGATGGCGAAGCCTCCCAGGTATGCGGGTGCTCCTCGTGCGGCGGTTGCGTCAGCGCGGACCCACCGCGCGGCATGTAACGCAGCTCCTCGCTTCGGCTCGGTGCGAGCGACACCGAGGCGCATCCCGTGGTGAGCAACGCAACGCTCAGCACCACGGCATTAGCGCGCATTGCCCACCCCCAGTCCCACGGAGGCGAAGGCCGCCGGGCGCAGCGTCCCTTCCGCTCCGGGGAAGAGGAGCGTGCCGCCCGTGCCCATGGCATAGAGCCTTCCACCGAGGAATCGCCACCTCACTTCCGCTGCACCCAGGTAGCGTGCCCCGGGCCTCCCCAGACTCACGCCCAGTCCCTTCACGGCCAGCTCCAGGTTGCGCCGGAACAGTTGCACCGCGACGTGCCCGTCCGCGTCGAGGCGGCCCCAGGTGAAGGCCTCCACTCCCAGCGACAGGCTCAGGTGCTTCTGGAGCCCGCCGTAGCTGACGGCATCCCAACCCACGTTCGCCTCGGCGTAGAGGGAATGGCCTTCTGGGAAGGGGGCATCCGCCAGCGGCCTGCCGTCCGCGCCCGCTGCCTGGAAGCGCGCCAGCTCATATTCGGGGCCGAAGACGCCCTGCCGGAAGCCGCCGTGCTGGCGCCGTCCCTCCAGCCGCAGCTTCATGTCCAGCGTGGACGTCAGCACGTCGAGTCCCGCGCCCACCACCGCGCCCCACGCGCCGCCTTCTCCGGGCCGTCCTCCCCAACCCGCGGACACGAAGGCTTCGTACGTCGGACGCACCCGGAAGACGGCCATCGCGTCGAGGTGCGCAAGCGTCAGCGAGGGCGCGCGTCCTCCGGCACGCCCCCAGTCATGCACCGCGGACAGCGCCAGCGTGTAGCAGGCGGGGATGCGAGGCTTTCCGAAGAAGACATGCTCCAGGTCCAGGGAGAACTCCGCGCCCATGAGACGCGCTCCCAGCACATCCGAGGCGAAGGCTTCCGTGTAGAGGGGCCCCAGCGTGCCGAGGAGGAAGCCTCCCGCCGGGTGGTAGTCCGGGTTCGTCCGGTTGGAGTAGCGCCGGACGAGATGGCCGGACAGGAGGGTGTAGTTCTCCAGCCCTCCGAACCACACGGCCAGAGGTGCGGTGTCCGAGCCGAACTTCAGGCCACGGAAGAGCTGCCCCCAGTCGGAGAGCGTGTCCCAGTCCTCTCGCCGCACGAGGCCCGCGCCCTCTCCACCTCCCCACAGACGCAGCCGCACCGGGGCGCCCACGTTGACGCCGAGCTCCTCGCCGCCGTCGATGATGAGCGTGGGCTCGATTTGCACGAACCCTTCGTCACGCCCCATGCCCGCCCGAGGCAGCAACGCCCACGTCGTCGCCTCCAGTCGCGTCAGGGAGTGCCACTGACGCGTCGGGGGCAGCACGTCTGGCTCGTCGGTCTCTGGCTCCGACTGCGTCCAAGCGACACCCGGCAAGAGCAGCAGCAACACAGCGGCCCAACTTCGCTTCACGCGCATACACGCCTCCTGTGAAGGCCCCCAAGCCTGGGGACGAAACGACACACGTCTGACGTCCAGCTCGGCGGCGCCGGGCCGGTGGTGACTCAGCAGTGGGGAGGGAAAAGGGTTGCCGTCGGCGTCAGGCCGTCAGCGGCTTCTTCACGAGACGAGGGCCAGGTCGCGGCTCCGTCGGAGTCTCGTCTGCCGATTCCAGCACCGATGGACCTCCCGGGCTGGAACGCGGGCTCGTCAGCCGCATGACGCCGGCTTCAAGTGACGCTGGCGCGCCCACCGCCAGGCTGGCATCAATCCCTCATGCGCGCCTCCCGCCTCCTGCTCTCTTCCCTCGTGGTGCTCGCCGCCCTCGCATCCGCCTGCCGGAAGAGTCAGGCCCAGGGCACCGCCTCCCCGCAGGACTGCATCCTGGTGGAGGACGGCTGGGGCACCGACGGCACCGTGCCCTTCGACGTGGAAGTGGTTGCGGAGGGACTGGAGGTGCCCTGGGGCATCGCCTGGCTGCCCGGTGGCGACGCGCTCGTCACCGAGCGTCCCGGCCGCGTGCGCCTCCTCAAGGCCGGCGCCCTCCAGCCCAACCCGGTGGCCACCCTCCAGACGACGCGCACCGCCGAGGGCGGCCTGCTCGGCATCGCCGCGCACCCGGACTTCGCCACGAATCGGCGGTTCTACGTGTACGTCACCACCGACGCCGGCGGCCGCGATGAGAATCGCGTGGAGCGGTGGACGCTGTCCGAGGACCACGCCACGGCCACCTTCGACCGGGTCATCCTCGGCGGCATCGCCTCCGCCACCTACCATGACGGCGGGCGCATCCACTTCGGCCCGGACGGCATGCTCTACGTGGGCACGGGCGACTCGCGCGCGCCGGACCGCTCGCAGGACGTGAATGACCCCGCCGGCAAGCTGCTGCGCCTGACGCCCGAGGGGCAGGTGCCGCAAGACAACCCGTTCCCCAACTCGCCCGCGTTCCTCACCGGCATCCGCAACCTCCAGGGCTGGGACTGGAAGGACGCGACGACGCTCTACGTCACCGACCACGGGCCCAGCGGCGAGACGATGCGCCGGGGCCATGACGAGGTGAGCCTCGCGCGGCGCGGCGACAACCTGGGCTGGCCCGGCATCTACGCGTGCGAGACGCGCCAGGGACAGGTGACGCCGTCGCTCACCTTCGAGGACGCCATGCCCCCGGGCGGCGCCGCGCTCTACACCGGCACCGCGATTGCCGAGTGGAAGGGCTCGCTGCTCATCGGCACGCTGGGCTCCCGGCACCTGCACCGCGTGGAGTTCGCCCAGGACAACCCCGCCCGCGTGGCCCGCCACGAGGTGTACCTGCGCGACACGTACGGCCGGCTGCGCGAGGTCTCCATGGGTCCGGACGGCCACCTGTATGTCACCACCAGCAACTGCGACGGCCGCGGCGACTGCGGTCCGCGCAAGGACCTCATCCTCCGCCTGAAGCGCTGAAGGTTTCCGACAGGACAGCACGCGGATTCCTCGACGTGCCCCGTGCGTCGGGGCGCCGGTTCTGGAAGACTTGCGGCCGTGCACGTCGAGATGCCCCTGGTCATCGGGTTGATGGTGGCGGCGATTGTCCTGGCCGTCGCGGCCAAGCGCGCGCGCCTGCCGTACAACGTCGCGCTGGTGGTGGGAGGGCTCGTCATCTCCGTGGGCCACCTGCTGCCCGGCGTCCCACCGCTCAACCCCGAAGTCGTGTTCCTCCTCTGCCTGCCCGCGCTCCTGTTCGAGGGCGGCATCACCGCGGACCTGTCCGGCATCCGCGCCAACGCGCTGCCCATCCTCCTCCTGTCCACGCTGGGCATGGTGCTGGCCATCGGCGCCACGGGCACCGCGCTGCACTTCACCCTGGGCCTGCCGGTATGGCCGGCGCTGCTGCTGGGCGCGCTCCTGTCCGTCACCGATACCGTCTCCATCCTCTACGCGTTCCGCCGCGCCCCGGTGCCGCCACGCCTGTCCGGCATCATGCAGGGCGAGAGCCTCTTCAACGACGGCACCGCGCTGGTGGCCTACGCGGCCATCGCCAGCGTGGTGGCGGGGGCTGCGGCGCCGTCCATCGCCACCATGAGCGCGCGGGTGCTGCTGGCCTCGGTGGGCGGCGGCGTGGTGGGGCTGGCGCTGGGGCTGCTGGGTGGCTTCGTCATCCGCCGAATCGAAGACCCGCTGGCGGAAATCATGGTGACGACGGCGGTGGCGCTCGCCTCGTTCGTGGTGGCCGAGCAGCTCCACCTGTCCGGCGCCATCTCCGCCGTCGTCGCGGGCCTCGCGGTGGGCGTCACCCTGCGGCGCGAGGTGGCCCCGCAGAGCCAGGTGGCCATCCACACCTTCTGGGAGTACGCCACCTTCGGGGTGAACACCTTCCTCTTCCTGGCGGTGGGGCTCACCACGCGGCCGGAGACGCTGAGCGGCTACCTGCCCGAGACGTTGCTGGCGGTGGCCTGCGTCTTCGCCGGGCGCGCGGTGGGCACCTACATCCCCTTCCTGCTGCTGCGCTGGCTGCGGCCCGCCGAGGCGCTGCCCTTCCGCTGGCAGCACGTGTTCATCGCCGGCAACATCAAGGGCGCGCTGTCCATCGGCCTCGCGCTGGGCCTCCCGGCGGCCACGCCCGCGCGCGAGCAACTGGTGGCCATCGCCTTCGGCGTCACGCTGGTGTCGCTGGTGGGCCAGGGGCTCATGCTCACCCAGGTGCTCAAGTGGCTGGGCCTCTTCCACCAGGACGAGGTGGCCCTTTCCATGGCGGAGCAGCGCGGGCGCCTCATCGCCAGCCGCGCGGCGCACCAGGAGCTGGAGGTGCTGCACGAGCAGGGGCTGGTGCCCCGCGCCGCGTATGACCACCTGCGCAGCGAGTACCAGGTCAACATCGCCCGCTCCGAGCGCGAGCTGCGGCGCCTCAACGAGCAGCACCTCGCTCAAGGTGCCAGGGACCTCATCTCCATGCGGCGCCGGCTCATCGACGCGGAGCGCACCGCGCTGCAGGGTGCGCGGCGCAACGGCCTCATTCCGGAGGCCACGGCGGAGCACATGCTGGCGCAGCTGGATGAGCGGACGCTCTCGCTGGAGAAGGTGCTGCACGGCGACACTGGGGACTCGGGCCACGGGAGGAAGGCGTCGTGAAAATCGTCATCGCGGGTGGAGGCCGGGTGGGCAGCGTGCTGGCGGCGCGGCTGGTGGCCGAGCAGCACACCGTCACCGTCATCGAGCGGGACGCCACCGTCTGCAACCGCATCTTCGAGGAGGTGGGCGCGGTGACGGTGTGCGGAGACGCCACCAACCCGCGGGTGCTGGAGGCGGCGGGCATCGGCTCGGCGGACGTGGCGGCGGGGGTGCTGGCGCGCGACTCGGAGAACCTGGCCTTCGCCATGCTGGTGCGCAGCACGTCCGGGGCGCGCCTCATGGTGCGCATGCTGGACACGAGCTACCGCGAGGCCTACCGGCTGGCGGGCGTGAAGGAGCTGGTCGCGGAGGCGGAGGTGGTGGTGGCGAAGATGACCACGGCCATCGACTTCCCGCAGGTGGCGGGCACGCTGCCGCTGGGAGACGGGGACACGCTGCTGTTCGAGCTGGCCCTCCCGATGCGCGCGCGGGTGGCGGGGCAGACGGTGGCGCAGGTGCGTGCCACGCCGGGCTTCCCGCGCGAGTGCGTCTTCATCGGCGTGGTGGACCCGCAGGGCCGCGCGACGCTGCCGGAGGGGAGCACGGTGCTGCGCGCGGGGCACACCGTCATCATGGTGTCGCGGCGCTCGCAGCTCTCGGCGGCGGTGGACTTCCTCAGCGCCGAGCCGCCGGTGGGCGCCGGGGCGGGCTCGCTGCTGGCGGCCACGCTGCGCAAGGTGGACTTCCTCGCGCCGCTGAGGGACGAGGAGCTGGAGGTGGTGGCGCGCGGCGCGGAGCACCTGCACCACCCCGGGGGCACGGAGCTGTTCCGCCAGGGTGACCCGGGGGAGACGTTCTTCGTGGTGCTGTCCGGCGAGGTGCAGCTGAAGGACTCGGCGGCGCAGGTGGTGGCCACGGTGAAGCCGGGCGGCTTCTTCGGCGAGCTGGCGCTCTTGACGGGCGAGCCGCGCACGGCGACGGCGGTGACGACCGCCGCGAGCGAGCTGGCGGCGGTGGGCCGCGAGGACTTCCGCAGCGTGGTGATGGCGAACCCGGCCGTGGCGCTGGAGATGAGCCGCATCCTCGGCGAGCGTCTGTCCCGTGCACAGGGCGGGAAGCCACAGAAGAAGCGGGGGCTGTTCGGGCGGTAGCGGCCTCTCCTCAGTGCCGGTACTCCGGCCGCTCCGGCCCGCCGTTGCGCGCGGGAGGCGGCAGCGCGGGAGGCGGCGGTGGCCCGTTCGGCCCGGGGCCGTGCGGGTGGTCCTTGCGCAGCGTGTCCAGGAGCTGCGCCACGGCCTCCTCCGAGAGGTCCGTGGACTTCAGCACGCGCGACACCGCCTCCAGCGCCGTCTCCAGCTCTCCCGCGAGCACCTCGCTGGCCCCGCGCTCGCGCAGGTCCGCGATATCCCCCAGTCGCTGCACGCGGACCAGGATGGGCACGCTCGCGTGCAGCCGCCGCGCCGTGGACACCGCCCTCGCCGCGCCCAGCGGGTCGTCCAGCAGCAGCACCAGCGCCCGGGCCCGGTGGATGCCTGCCCGCTCCAGAATCTCCGCGCTGGTGATGTCGCCGTAGTACAGCGACTCGCCCCGCCGCCGCGCCTCGGAGACCACCTCCGGGTCCAGGTCGATGCACACGTGCGGCACCTGGCTCTCCCGCAGTGCCCGCGTCACCAGCTTCCCCGCCGTGCCCAGCCCGCCGATGATGTAGTGGTCGCTCAGCGCCTCGCTGTGCCCCGCCTCCAGGTGGTGTGGCCCGTGCGCGCCGATGAGCGACTCCAGGCGCTTGAGGTGCGCCGCCCCCGCCGCCAGCCTCGGCCCGAAGTGCAGCGCCACCGGCGTCACCACCATCGTCAGCACGCTCATGGTGATGAACAGCCGCTGCTCGTCCGCGCTGAGCAGCCCCGCCTGGCCCCCCTCGTGCGCGAGCACGAAGGAGAACTCGCCAATCTGCGCCAGTCCCAGCCCCGCCAGCACCGCCACCCACGGCGGGAAGCGCATCACCATGGCGCTCACCGCGCCCACCAGTGCCTTCAGCACCAGCACGCCCAGCACCAGCGCCGCCACCAGCAGCGGCCGCTCCATCAGCACCCGCACGTCCAGCAGCATGCCCACGGAGATGAAGAAGAAGCTGGAGAGCGTCTCGCGCAGCGGCAGCACGTCCGCCAGCGCCTGGTGCCCGTAGTCCCCGTCCGCCAGGGCGAGGCCCGCGAGGAACGCGCCCAGCGCCAGCGACAGTCCCGCCAGCGCGGACACCCAGGCGATGCCCACGCACAGCCCCAGCACGGCGAGGATGAACACCTCGCGCCGCCGCGTGGCCGCCACGTCCTTGAGGAAGCGGGGCACCACCGTGCGCCCCAGCACCGCCGTCGCCACCACCAGCAGCGCCGCCTTGGCGAGCACCGAGAAGAGCGCCCCCGCTCCGCCCCGCTGTCCGGCCAGCAGCGGAATGGCGAGCATCATCGGCACCACACACAAATCCTGGAAGATGAGCGCGCCGATGATGAGCCGCCCGTGCGGCGCGTCCACCTCGTGCCGCTCCGCCAGCGCGCGCAGGACGATGGCCGTGCTGGACAGCGCCACCAGGAAGCCGAAGAAGATGCCCCGGGCCGCCGGGACGCCCAGCGCCAGCGCGCCGGCCAGCACGCCCAGCGTGGTGAGCCCCACCTGGAGGCCGCCGCCCAGCAGCAGCACCCGCCACAGCCGCCGCAGCCTCGCCAGGGAGAACTCCAGGCCGATGCTGAACAGCAGCAGCACCACGCCAATCTCCGCGAGCACGGTGATGAGGGCCGCGTCTCGCACCAGCCCCAGCCCACCCGGACCGATGAGCGCCCCCGCCGCGATGAGCCCCGCGATGGTGGGCAGCCGCACATGGCTCAGCGCGAGCACCACCGCCACGGCGACACCGAGCACCACCACCAATTCCTGGAGGACCGCCGGGACTTCCATGGCGGAGGGCCTCCCCAGGCCCCGGGCGGGAGGACACGCGTGCCCGTCACAGACTCCGCGGCGAGGCTCCCCCCTTCATGGGGTAACACGCCTCGCGGGCGGCCCACGCCCCGACTCCAGCGAGCCTCGGCTCGGGGGCCGGGTCGTCCGCAGGGCGCGGAGCACCGCCGGGCTCTAACCTCCGAGCTGCTTCAACAGCCGCTCCGCCTGCTCGCGCACGGTGCCGTCGCCATGGGCAAGCGCCTGCCTCGCATGGCGGACGCACGCCGCCTTGTCCGTGGGGAACCAGGACACCGCCAGGTTGAGGTGCGTCACCGCGTCCTGCGGGTGCGCGGCCAGCACGGGCTCCAGCACCGGCCGGACGCGCTCGTGCGCCTCGTCCTGCAAGAGCAGCAGCGCCAGGTCATTCGCGGGCCCGGGCTCCGTGGGCACCAGCGCCACCGCCTCCTCCAGTCGCTTCCGGGCAAGCCCCCGCTCCATCAACGCGAGGTGCACCTGGGCCAGCGCCTGCAGCGTCTGCCAGCTCCGAGGCGCCATGCGCAGCGCCTCCTCGAAGAGGTCCTGCGCCTCGCGGAAGGCCCCGGCGCTCATCACCGCCAGCCCGTGCAGATAGACGTAGTTGTGGTTGGCCGGCACCAGCTGCCGCAGCTCCTGCACCGCGCGCTTCGCCGCCTCCGGGTTGCCCGCCGTCAGGTACAGCCGGAAGAGGTCCTCCAGCACCGAGCGCCGCATGCCCCCCTGGGCGCTCTCCAGCGCCCGCGTGCCCGCCTGGATGGCCAGCCCCAGTGCCCCCCGGGCGGCGTGCGCGCGCGACAGCATCAAGAGCGGCATGGGCTCGGCCGGAGCCAGCTCCGAGGACTTCTGGAAGTGCGCCGCCGCGCCGTCCACGCTGCCCTGCTGGAGGTGGATGCGGCCCAGTTCGAAGTGCACGTGGGCGCTGCCGGGCGCGACGTCCAGCGCGGACTCGTAGGCCGCGCGCGCACCGGCCAGGTCGCCACGGTCCAGCAGGAGCCCGCCCAGGTTGAAGCGCTCGAAGTAGCCGGCGGTGGGCGCCGCGGCCAGCGTCTTGAGGGCCTCCAGCGCCTCGGCGTCACCCGCCTGCGCGCGCAGCATGGCCAGGTGGGCCTGCGCCTCCGCGTGGTCCGGCTTCACCTTCAAGAGCCGCAGCGTGGCCGCCTCCGCGTCGCCGGCCGCGCCGGTGCTCAGGTGCGTGCGGACGAGCCCCAGGAGACAGTCCACATCATCCGGGTCGACGGAGAGCCCCTTCTGGAAGCTCTTCACCGCCTCCTCGGAGCGCCCCTGCTGCAGGAACTGCCCGCCTTCCCGTGCGTGCATTGATGCCATGCGCCCGGGTTTACCATGGGGCGCCGCGTCCACGCAGTCCGTGGCCCGGCCGCCCGCCCGGTCCCCGCCGCCCGGGGCCCTGGCGCCCCAGGCCTACCGCCGCAGGGCCGCCGTGGCGATACCCGGCACCTTCAGCCAGGACGGCCCCAGCTCGAACTCCACCAGCTTCCGCGCCAGGTCCCGCACGCCCCGGTGCCCCGGCACCCACGGCGGCGCCGGCAGGTTCGTCAGCGGCGCGCGGATGACGGCCTTCTCGATGTCCTCCAGCATGAACGTGTTGTGCACCCAGCCCAGGCCGCTCTGGATGTCCTGCGCGGACGAGGACGGGTGGCCGCCCCACGGCAACGAGACGAGCGCGTAGCCCGCGGCGGGCCACGTATTCACGGCCACCGTGCCGTAGCGCAGCTCTCGGATGGCGCGCTCCACGGCGGCGTGGACGGCCGGGTCCTTGAGCGACTTCGGGTGGACGATGAGCGTGGCGTTGAGGGTGCCCCACACCTTCTCGTTGAGGAAGGGCACCACTTTGTCCAAGAAGGCCACCGGGTCATCCGAGCCGGGCAGGCCCGTCTCCGACAGCACCGTGCACCAGGGCTCCTGGCGGAAGACGCGGTCCTGGGCCTCGGCCGGGTCCACGTCCGGAATCAGCGCGTAGGGCAGCTCGCCCGAGCTCGCATTGCCCACCAGGCGCAGGCGCGCGCGGCCGTCCGTGAATTGCTTCCAGCGCTGCTCCGCGCCCGGGTAGTAAGCTCGGCGCACGGCGGCCCTGCCCAGGCCGGCCTGCACTCCGTCCATGACCTGCGAGCGGCGCGCCCACTCCTTCGGCTGCACCAGCAGCTTGGCGGAGTTGCAGTTGAAGGACGCGTTGTTGGCCACCATGCCGGCGATGTTGTCCGCCTGGTAGCGCAGCTCGCCTTCCGAGTACGGCCCGGGCACCACCACCACGGGGGAGATGTTGCCCAGCTCGCTGGAGAAGGGCTTCGTCATCAGCGGCGCGTTGCGGGCGCGGCGCGCTTCCGACTCGGGGCCGGGCGGGCCCCACACCAGCGCGTCGTGTGTCCTGTCGCTGCCGGTGACGTGCACCTCGTCCACCGCCGGGTGGTTCACCAGCGAGGAGCCCTCCTCCGTGCCGCCGTACACCACGGCGAAGACGTTGTGCTTCGCCAGCGGAGCGAAGGCCTGCTCGAGGAAGGGCCCGAGGTAGGCATTGACGGGGTTCATCTTGAGCACGCATGCGGTGCCCTCGACGAAGAGCTTGTAGAGGCAGTCCGCGGGCGGAATCGAGTTGACGTTGCCACCGCCCAGCACCGCGCAGACCTTCCCGCCGTGGGGCTTGCGGTAGAAGGAGGCCTGGTGCTCGCGGAGGTTGGACGCGGTGACGCCGGGGAGGAAGTAGACCTCGCCCACGTTGCGCGGAAGGAGCATTCCGTCCAGCGCGTCCTTCGGGTAGATGCGCGCCGCCAGCCGCCCATCCTCGAGCGTGCGCAGGTGGGAGGCGGGGATGTACGGCGCGCCGTGCTTCTCGATGTCCTTCAGCGAGTCCACCAGCAGGCGCATGTTGCGCAGCACCACCAGCGGACCGCCCAGCCACTCCTCACCCGCCAGCGGACTGTCCGGGTCGATGCCCTTGGCCTCGCAGGCGGCGCGGACGCTCGGCTCGGCGACGGTGGCGAAGGCGCGGCGCAGCGTCTCCAGCAGCGCGATTCGCTCACGCAGGCCCAGCTTCACCCAGGCGCGCGAGCCCTCCTTCACACGCTGCACCACCGAGTCGAGCGTGCTGCTGGAAGTGGCCTGGGGAATGGCGGCGAGGCTCATTCGGGACCTCCGGGGGGCGAGGGACTCCTCAAGTTAGAGGAGCCGTGCCTCCGGCGTCACGGGCCCGCGCCGGAAACCGTCCTCAGGTGGGCAACGGCTGCCCGAGCCCCTTGCGGAGCGCCTCGTCGATGAGGCCGCGCACCTTCTTCTCGGCCTCGTTCGACTGCGCCTCCTGCTGCTCGCCGAGCTTCTCCTGCTCGCGGCCCAGCGCCTCCTGCTCCTCGCCGAGCTTCTCCTGCTCGCGGCCCAGCGCCTCCTGCTGCTCCCCGAGGGCCTCCTGCTGCTTCTCCAGGACCTTCATCTCCTGCTCCAGCGCCTGCTCCTGCTTGCGCAGCTCCGCCTGGCGGCGGTCGCGCTCGGCCTCGGGGAGGCGCTCCAGGCGCATCTCCTCCAGGTTGAGCCCGGCCTGCTTGTGCGCCAGCTCGGCCTGCTTGATGCCCAGCTCGCCCTGCTTCATTCCCAGCTCACCCTGCTTCTGCCCGAGATCGCCCTGCTTCCCACCCAGCGCGCCCTGCTTCTCGCCCAGGTCTCCCTGGGCCTTGCCCAGCTCGCGCGTGGGCTCGAGGGCCGTGCGCACGGCCTTCAGGGTGGCCGGGTCGCGGATGATGAACGCCTCGCCCTTGCGGCGCACGTAGAGCAGCTCCTTGCCCGGCTGCTTGAACATGCCGGCGAGGTTCAGGTCCACGGAGCTGCCGTTCATCATCGCCATGTTGTCCGCCAGCAGCACGTAGCTGCTGTCGTCGTCGTCATCATCGTCATGGCGACCCCGGGGAGGCGCGGGCGGAGGGGGAGGCACGGGGGCCACCGCGGCCACGCGCGGGAGGGGCAGCACCGACGGCACCGCGCCCACACGCGGGACGGGCAGCCCCGCCGGCACCGGGAGCACGGGCGGAATGCCGGCCACGCGAGGCGTCGGGGGGACGGGCGGCGTGCCGGCCACGCGAGGAGCCGCGGGCGCCGGGGGCACGGGCGGCGTGCCGGCCACGCGAGGAGCCGCGGGCGCCGGAGGCACGGGAGGCGTCGCGGCCACGCGAGCGGCGGGCGGCGCGGGAGGCACGGCGGCCTTCGCCCCCTTCGACGCGTCGTTGGACGCCGGAGCGGCGGGCTCCTGCGCGACGACCTGGAAGGGCACCAGGGCCGCGAGGCCGAGGGCGGAGAGCGCCACCTTCAACAGGCGCCGGGAACGGGCGGGAACGGCATCGACGTGCTCCAACATGCTCAACCTCCTGTGCAATGCGTGAATGTGGGCCGACGCGCCCATGGCGGCGGCGGTACCGGCGCCTCGGGCGACACCGAAGGCAATCAGCAGCTCGCCGTAGTCGGCGGGCTCCGCGCCGGTGAGCCGGAGGGCCTCGGCGTCACACGCCTCCTCCCGCGCCAGCGCGTACTCCCGCGCGGCGCGCCGTGCGAGGGGATGGAAGAAGAGGAGTGCCTCCGCGAGCGCCGGCACCCAGCCGAGCCACAGGTCTCCCCTCCGCAGGTGTGCCAGCTCGTGCGCCAGCGCCATGCGCAGCGCCTCCACCGGCAGCCGCCGCACCGCCTTCGCCGGCAGCACCACCACCGGGTCCAACAGCCCCGTGGCCAGCGGGCTCGCCACCGACTCCGACACCAGCAGCCTCGGCACCCGCCACAGCTTCGCGACGGCGGAGAGCTCCCGCACCTCCGACTCCAGCACCGGGTGCGCCAGCGGGCGCGCGCTCCGGCGCAGGCGCCGCATGGTGGCCCAGCCCCTCACGTGGCTCCGGAGCTGCCACGCCACGCCCGCCGCCCACGCCGCCAGCAGCACCCACGCCAGCACCCGGCTCCAGAGAACCGATTGCATCGCGGTGATGAAGGAGCGCGTGGTGGGAACGGAGGCGGTGTTGCCCGGAGACTCCGTGCGCTCATCCGTCACGATGCTGATGACGGGCAGCCCCGCCGGACGCGACGACAGGCTGGTGGCTCGCTCGTGGCCAGGCACTTCCGTGCGCGCGGCCTCACGGGACAGGGCAACAGTCCCCGCGCCATCCTTGAAGGCAGAGCCTTTCGCGTGCGCGCCCTCACGTGACAGTGAGCCGTGGGCCGCCAAGGTCCGCTCCGGGCTCGCGGCTCGCGGCGCTGAGCTCACGACGGGGACGTCGTTTCGCGCGCTCGACCCACTCGTCACCGCGCCAGCCGCCTCATCGCGCCCACCCACCGCCGCATCCGCCACGGCGGGCAGCGCACCCTCCGGGCTCACCGTGGACGTCATCGCCTCCACGCCGGACACCCGCGCGGCGAGCGACGCCGGCAGTACCGGCAGCGGCACGGGCCGCAGCCAGCCCAGCGACACTACGAACTTCAGCGCCACCAGCCACCACAGCCCGGCGCGCAGCGAGGCCGGCATCTTCGACCAGGACCTCGTCAGCGCCCACACCAGCGCGGCACACAGCGCCCCCTGCCACGAGGCCCGCCACAGCCCCGCGGGCCACGCGGACGCCCACTCCCCGACGTGAGACAGCCAGCCCGTATCCATGTGGCTACTCCTTCCGCTTCTTCGAGCGCAGCCGCGCCACCACGTCCTGGAGCTGCGCGAGCTCCTCGTCGGTGACGTCATCGGCCTCGGACAGGTATGCGGCGAACGGCGACAGGGAGCCGGACAACTGCCGCTGCACGAAGTCCCCCACCACGTCCCGCAGCAGCTCCGTCTCCGGCACCGGCGAGGCGTACTGGAACACGCCCTCCACCTTGTGCCGCGTCAGGTACCCCTTCAGCCGCAGCCGCTCCATCACCGTGAGGATGGTGGAGCGCGCCAGCCCCTGCGGCTCACCGAAACGCTCGGCCACCTCGCCCACGGTGGCCGGGCCGTGCTCCGCCAGGTACCGCAGCACCGTCAGCTCCTGGTCTCCTACCGGCTTCTTCATGCGACCTTCCCGTGACGACAACTGTAGTCACGAAGCAAGGTACGCGTGACTACAGTCGTAGTCAAGTCGACTTCGGTGGGAGTGTCGCGCGAGGCGGGGAGGCACATGCTCACCCGCAAAGCAGCGGCTTCAGCCCGGCTGGCAGCGGAAGCGGAAGTCGCTGGTCCCCGCGCGCACCTGCTCCAGGCGGGCGCGGACGTCAGGGGCTACGGGCGAGCGCGGGAATGATTTCAGGAAGCGCTCCAGCCCGGCCTCCACGGACTCACGGTCGCCGCAGGCGCAGGTGCTCCGGGCCACCGTGTCCTCCAGCGCCGCCACCTCCTGGTCCACCGCCTCCGTGTACGCGCGCGGGTGCGTGGCCCAGAAGCGCGTCCAGTTCCGGTAGAGGGGCTCCAACTCCGGATGGTCGAAGGCGTCACAGCCGCCAGGCGCGTGGTACAGCCGCGACACGCCGTCGTAGGCGTAGGTGCGGCCCAGCAGCGAGAAGAACTCCCGGTCCACGTCGGTGCCCCGCCGCTTCGCCAGCGCGAGGAAGAAGCGTGGGTCCGGCCGGAGGTCGAGCACATCCTCATCGTTGACGAGGAAGCCCGGCAGCGGCGCCGGAGGACCCTCCCGGCCTTCCCGGAGGGCACGGGCCGCGGCGAGCCCGGAGTCGAAGACGCGCTCCAGCGAGAAGCCGACGCCCTGCTCGAAGCGCTCCAGCGTGCGCAGGTAGTCCGCGCGCGCGTCCTCCGCGCCCGCCCCCCACGCAGGGCCCGCCACGGCCAGGAGCACCGCGCCCAGGAGCCCTGTCGCGCGAGCCCTCACCCCCCGCCTCCGCTCCGAAGGCCCAGCGCCTCAGCGCTGGAAGTCCACGCCCACGCCGAGGCCCGCGGTGACGCCGCGCACCAGCGTTCCGTCCGGCTGGGGGAAGTGCACCGTCCCGCCGGAGCCCCAGGCATAGAAGTGGTTGAGGACACGCTGGCGCACCTCCAGGCCCAACGAGTAACGGGGCCGGTCTCCCAGCGCCGTCAGCACCGCGCGAGCCAGGACACGCGTCCGGGCGCCCGGCAGCTCGAAGCCCGCGGACACGTCCGCGTCCGTGCGGCCGAAGCCGAAGTACTGCGCCGCCAGGCTGCCGAGCAGCATCAGCTCGTCCGGGCCGCCCTTCGCCACGCTCAGCTCCAGGTAGCCGGCGAAGCCCGAGGGCAGCACCTCCTCCGCCAGGGGCACCTCGTGCAGGCCCACGCCGGAGAAGCGCCCCAGCTCGTAGTCGGGGCCGAACATGCCGAAGCGGAAGGTGCCTCCCTGCTTGCGTCCCTGCAGGGTGACGCTGAGCTGCGTGCCGCTCGACGTCTGTCCTTCCATCGCGATGCCCAGCAGCCCGCCGAAGTCCGGCGTGTGCCCTTCCGAGAAGCGCGCGCCGCCGCCCAGCAGCGCCCACGTGCGCAGGCGCTCGCCCTTGTAGAGCGCCACGTCGCCGCCCACCGACGCCAGCGTCATCGTCGGCGTCGTTCCGCCCGCGCGGCCCGCGTCATGCGCCGCGGACAGGCGCACGAGGTAGCGGTCGAACCGCTTCGCGTCCTCGCTGGCCATGCGGCCGATGTCCAGCAGCGCCTCGGCCGCGAAGATGCGCGCGGCGAGCACGTCGCTGGCCAGCACCTCCGCGCGCACCGCCCCCTTCACGAACGTCACCGTGCCGCCCGCCGGGTGGTAGTCCGGCGACAGCACGTTGATGTAGCGATTGACGAGGTAGCCGCGCCCCAGCGTCTCGTCGACGAAGGGCTCTACGCGCAGGAAGAACGGCCGACCCTCCTGGCCGATGCGCAGCATGCGCACCACCTGCCCGGCGTCGCTCAACTCATCCCAGTCCTCGCGGCGCAGGTATCCGCCGTAGTCCGTCTCCGCCTGCTTCGGCTCCCCGTCCACCACCCGCAGGCGCAGGTTGGCGCCCAGCCGCAGCACGAAGGTCTCCCCCTTCGTCAGCCCCAGCGCCGGGTACACCCGCGCGAACAGGTCCTGCTCGCCCCCCGGCGTGCCCGAGGGAAAACTCAGCGCGCCCGCTTCCAGTTGGGCGCTGAAGCCGAAGCCCTCGCCACCGGTGCGCGCGCCCGGAGGAGCGGGCTCATCCAGCCGGGCCGTGGTGACGGACGAGGCCCCACCTCCGGAAGAGGGGGCCTCCTCATTGGGGACCTCCTCGATGGTGGAACCGGCCTCGGGTTGCTGGGTGGAAACGAGGGCGAGAAGGACGAAGAAGGGGGCGCCAGTCATCGCCCCCCACTCTACCCGGCCGCGCCATGGGACGAAGCAACCGACCCCCGCAACGTGTGGGTGACACTGCGGTGCGTCGGTACACGCGCACCCGCGCAGGCCCGGAGACCTGGCGGGTGGAACGCGCCGGGAGCCATCTGCTAGCGGCCGTCGCCACCACCGCCGGTGTCACTCTCGGAGCCGCCCTGGGGCTCGGTGCCGGAGCCACCCGTCGCCGCGTCCTCCGACTGGGCGGCGTCCTTGCTGGTGTCGGGGCGCGACTCGCGGTGCGCGCCCGGCTCGTCCACCACGTCCCACTTCTCGCCGTCGCCCGTCGTCACCGAGGTGTCGGTGCCACTGCCGCCGGTGGCCTCTTCGTCATGGACGGTGGGCGCGTCCTTGCGGTCCCGGCGCTCGTTGTCCACCACGTCGGCCGCCTCGCCGGGGCTCTCCCGGGCCTCCTGCTGTTGCTCGGCCTGCTCGCGCGCGGGGTCCTCGCTGGAGGCGCCGGCCTGTCCCGCGCCGCCTGTCGCGCTCGCCGGAACGCTGGCGCTGTCATCCGCCCGCGTGTTCGCGGACTGGCTCGAACAGCCCCAGAAGGTGAGCGCGGCCAGCGCGGCCATCAACGGAAGCTTCATGTGGGAATCTCCTTGGCGAGAGTTGTGCTCCCGACAAGGTGGCGACCCACGGGGGACGGGCAACCCGGCGGACAGGCCCGCCTTCCCTGGCCCGTTCCAGAGCGGACGGCCGGGCGGGCGCTCGCGTCCACCACGCTCCCCGTGCCTTCACCCGCGACCGCGGACGGACGACTCAGCCGCTGGAGCGCCCGTCCTCCGTATTCGTCGGGCAGATGGCGCGATGCGGTCGCTCGGTGCCCGCGCCCACCAGCCAGCGGGACAGCAGGCGGATGCCGGAGGAGAAGAGGCCGTCCTCCGCGCGGTGGAGCGCCTCGAAGAGGGACTCGTCCAGCACGGAGTCCTCCGGGTCGATGATGAGCTCCTCCGGCTCCAGCGACTTGAGCAGCGGGCTCTGGTCGAACACCGTCTGCATCGGGTGCGGGCGCAGCCGGTACAGGCCCGCGGCCGCCATGCCGTCCAGCCAGTCCACGAGGTCTCCGTCGGCGCGCGCCAGCACGCGCACGGACTCCACGCCCTCCAGGCCCGCGTGCTCCGCCATCAGTGACACGCGGATGCGGCGGATGGCGCGCGACACCGCGTCACCGTCCTCCTCCGCCTCCCAGCTCAGGTTCAGCTCCGAGTCCAGCCCCAGGCTGCGGTTGGTGGTGTTGGCCGAGCCCAGCGTGAGGAACCGGTCATCCACCACCATCACCTTCGAGTGGATGTACGTGTAGACGTCCGCGCCGCTCTGCGCGTCACGCCCCGCGGAGCAGTACACGCCGAAGTCATGGCCCATCTCCCGCGCCACGCGCTCCAGCGCGCGCAGGAGGCGCACCTGGGCGATGCCCATGGCCAGTTGCTCGCGCAGCGCCTCGGGCTGCTGCGGCAGCACCAGCATGACCTGGAGACGGCCGCGCCCCGGCTCGCGCATGCGCTTCACCAGGGCCTGGTAGATGGCGCGCGAGGAGAAGTACTGGTTCTCGATGTAGATGAAGCGCTCGGCCGAGTCGATGGCGTCCAGGAACAGCGCGCGCACCTCCTGCACGGCTTCCTGCGGAGGCAGCAGCGTCTTGCCGAAGGTGCGGCTGATGGCCACCGGCCCCGGCGGCGCCGGAATGCTCGGGGTGAAGCCCACGTCGTCACGCGCCACCTTCGGCAGCTTCAGCTCGCCGCCGCCCGAGTGCGCCCAGCGCGCCTCGAACAGCTCCGTGAGCTTGTCCACCACCGGCCCGGTGAGCACGGACTGCACGTCGTGGTAGGGACCGTGCGGGTCCCTCCCGCTGTCACAGCGCAGCGGCGAGCGCACCGGATGATCCCTGTCGTCCCAGCGGCAATCACAGACATCCATGCCGCCGGTAAAGGCCACCTGTCCGTCGATGACCACCAGCTTCTGGTGGTGCGCGCCGTACAGCGGGCTGGACGCATCGAAGCGGAAGCGCACACGCTCGTTCGTCGTCCAGTTGAAGATGAGGTGCTGCATCCACTCGCGTTCCATCGCGAGCAGCAGACTGAAGTCCCAGGCCAGCACGTAGACGTGCAGCTCCGGGTTGGCACGACACAGCTCGTCCAGCATCGGTAGCAGCCGCACCTCGCCGCGCGCCTCGCCGAGGTCGTCGCCTCGCAAGAGCGCCACGTCGCTGTCGAACTGCCAGCCCGTAATCGCGATGTAGCGTCGGGCCTTCTGAGCGGCCCGGTACAGCTCCCGGTAATAGGCGCGCGCGTCCACCAGTACACCCGCGTCGCTCGCCTCCTCTACCGTCCAGCAATTCCGTCCGGGAATGATGACGCGTCTCACCCGTGCAACCCCTTGCCGTCGCCACCAACGCCCTGGCGCCACGGGGTGGCGCACATCACGAAGCCCGCGTGTCAGCCGACGAAGACGATGTGCTTGCCGGTGGCCAGCGTCATGTCGGTGGAGGACACCACCTGGGCCACCTTCTTCACCTCGCCGCCCACCGTGTCGAACGCGGCCGCGATGAGGTCGCCCAGCGTCACCTGCACCTGACGCGCGCTCCGGCTCGCACCCTTCACCGCACGCGCCGTCGTCACCTTCACCTGCCGGGCCTTACGACGGATGACCTGCCCACGCTGAGTCGTCTTCGCCATGATTTCATCTCCAAGGTTGAGGGTGTCTGCCTGTCCTGCGATCTGCCCGCCGCCGCCGCCCTGCACGCCCCTCCCTCAGAGCAACGCCCATGCCGAGCACTAAACCCTCGGGATTACGAGGGTCGCCCGCCTGCCTCCCCCCTGTCGGGGACGGAAAGGCTGACCTTTTTTCAGCCCCTGCCCGGAAAGCCGGACGAAACGTCTCCGACCCGCCCGGAACGCGCCGGGCCCGGGCGTCCCAGGCCCGCGCACCCACTCCCACGCGCGGAACACGCACGCCGCACCACGGGCCCCAGGCGCCTCACCGCACACGCGACTGCCAGAACCGCACGCCCGGGCTGCGAAACCCGCATGCACGGCCTCCCGGCACTTCGTGCATGGCCGCACCCCATGATGGCCACCCGTCACCGGGTGCCTGGAGTTCCGGCACCCACGTGCACGGACTTCCGACACCGGCTGCACGGACCCCCTGCGCCGCCGCGCGCACCACACGGACGTCCAACACCGGCCGCACGGGCCACCCGAGCCGCCGCGTGAACCGCGCGCACCACCGACACCGCCACACGCAACCCGGTGACATCTGCGCGCGCCACCGACATCCCTCCCGCCAGCACAGCACCACTGCACGCGAGCGACCGTCACTGCATTCGACACACACCGAAGCGCAGCTCACCGACATACCCAGACATGCTTCACCTGCCCGCCCGCCCATACCTCCAGCGTGACTCGCACGAGCGCGACTGCACAGCGCGCGCGAGTCAAATCCACACCTGCGGGATTCCCCTTAGTCTCTCTGCCGGAAAATTACAGACAACTCAGGCAATTTGAAAATATTGGAAAAAGCCGGTTCAATGTCTCGCACTCAATGCGAGGGCGTACACCGTATGGATTTGAAGACCCCCCCCGTCACCGCAACAACGCTCCAGCCCATGGCCTACCAGGGCGTGGAAGTCATCGGGCAGTCCATCCTGGCCATCGTTAATGGAATGGAGCTCGCACAATCTCGTGCGCTGAAAATCCTGGCGGAGAACGGCATCAGCCCGCTGAAGGCGGACGCCTGGTACCCGATGCCGGCACTGCTGAAGTCCTTCCAGCTCGTCTTCGAGAAGATTGGACCGAGCACCGTGAGAACGATTGGCCGGAAGATTCCGGACAGCGCGCACTTCCCTCCCGACATCGACACGCTGGAGAAGGGGCTGCGCGCCGTCGACGTGGCGTACCGGATGAACCACCGCGGCAAGGGCGCCATCGGCGGCTACCGCTTCGAGCCCGTCGACAAGCGCAACGCGCGCATGGTGTGTGACAATCCCTATCCATGTGATTTGGACCTGGGCCTCATCGAAGCCATCGGTGACAGGTTCCGCCCCAAGGATTCGCTCTGGGTGCGTATTGAACATGACCCCAAGAGCTGCCGGCGCAGGGGAGACGGTTCCTGCACGTACACCGTCAACTGGTAGCGCAAGCCGCACGCCTTGACGCCCGCCGTGCTCCCCGCGGCGGGTGAGTGCTCCCGACATCTCCGCCTGGCCGGGGCGGGGACCCAACACCGTGAGGAATCACCATGAAGGCCGTGCTCCAACACATCGCCGTCTGCGAGGCGCGGTTCGCCTCACACCCGTTCTTCTCCGACTTGAAGATGGACCGCCCCATTGAGCAGGTGATGGCATTCGCCCCTCGCCTGACCTTCTGGGTGATGACGTTCCAGGACGTGCTGCGGCTCAACGCGCACTTCATCCAGGACGCGCACCTCAAGGCGCTCGCCACGCGGCACCACGCGGAGGAGAGCGGCCATGACCAGTGGTTCGAGGAGGACATCGCCGCGCTCACCGGCGGCTCGCTCAGCATCGGCACCATGTACGGCAAGGCGCACGTGAAGACGCGTGACGCGGCCTACGCCATCATCAGCGAGGTGTACCGCCAGGTGGATGACCGGCTGCGCATCGTCCTGCTGTGGGCGCTGGAGTCCACCAGCCACGTCTTCTTCGGCCGCACCGCCACCATCTCCGCGGTGCAGGGCGCGGACGACCGGCTGAAGTACTTCTCCGACCACCACATGAAGGCGGAGGCGCAGCACGCCATGTTCGAGGAGGAGCTGGCGGCGGAGCTGGAGTCCATGGAGCTGGCGCCCGCCATCCGCGCCGACGCGCTGGCCATGGTGGAGCGCATCTACGGCGCGTTCGATTTGATGTTCGACGGGCTGCGCATCCACCTGGAGCGCGAGCGCGCCGAGGAGCCGGTGGCCGCGCGCCAGGTCCCGCTGCCTCCTCCGGTGACGCTGGAGGCGGAGGACGACGCCGAGGACCTCGACGTGGACCTGACGGACGAGGACGAGACGCCGAGCCCCCGGGTGCTGGACGTCTCCGTCCACCGCGCCGCCTGAAGGGCTCCCCTCGCACGGGCGCCGCGTCATCTTCAAATGAAGGGACGCGGCGCGGGGAAGACGACTACTTCGCCGGCGGGGACAGGACGAGGATGAGCTCGCCGCCCACGTACTTGCCGGCCATCTGGTAGACGGTGCCCTGCCGCCCCAGCTCCACGTCCAGCGTGGCCTTGCGGGGGATGGACATGCGCACCGTGGCGGTGCCGTCCTTCATGCCCAAGAGCTGCAGCGTCGCGTTGGTGCCGTTGGGCAGCTTCAGCTCGGTGGGCTGCTTCGCCGACACCTCGAGCACCTGCAGCGACAGGCGCTTGAAGGACGTGAAGTTCAGGTTCTGCTTCTGGAACTGCTCCTTCATCTTCGCCAGCTCGGGGGGCTCCACCTCGGAGCCCTTCTTCGAGGCGAGCACCACCTCCGCCTGGACCTGGACCTTCTCGTCCTGGGCGCGGGCCGCCACGGGCAGCAGCAACCCGACTCCCAGCAGGGCCAGCACCAGGCGACTCGACACAGCGTGCATTCTCACAGGGGACCTCCCGACGGCCGTGGGGCGTCCGTCCCCGGGCGCGCGGGCCGCTTGAGCCCGTCACCGTCCGGAGACATGCCGCCGCCAATCTCCTCCTCCAGCTCCTCGTCGTCCTTGCCGGAAGACGAGGTGTCACCCGACTCCTCATCCACCAGCCAGATGATGGTACCGCCGTTGTCCGTCTCCATCACCACCGGGGCGACCCGGGCGTTCGCGTTCTGGTAGGGCTGGATGGACTTCACCGTCATGCGCTCGGCCGCGTAGCCCACCGGGGCCCTGTCACTCATGAGCAGCGGCAGCGCCACCAGCACCAGCACGGCGGCGGTGGCGAGCGACGAAATCATCGCCGTGCGCTGGTAGAGGAACATCTCCGACAGCGCCAGCTTCATCCGCTCGATGAGGGGCGGCTTCTCCGGCGTCACCCGCGCCATGACCTTCTGGGCGAAGTCCTTGAAGTCGACGTCGTCCACGGCCATGTCCAGGCCCACCCGGAGCAGTCCCGACTCGGCCCGCAGGTCCGCCGTGCGCCCGGTGCAGTCGCGACACGCGCCCAGGTGACGCTCCACGTTGATGCGCTCGGCGGGCGTCAACTCCCCGTCGACGTACGGGGAGAGCATTGGGACGAAACGCTCACACGCGGGATTTCCGGCCATGACCTTCACCCTGCTTCCTGGTGGGGAGTGCGAAAATTGGGACGCAGGGCTCCCTCAGATATTCGAGGCCCGCTCACTCGTTCCCCACTCCGCTCTTCGCCTCGTCCAACTCCAGGTATTCACTCAGGATTTTCTGAACCTTGGCCCGGGCATGGAACAGGCGGCTCATCACCGTGCCCTTGGGGATATCCAACGTCCGGGCCAGGTCCTCGTAGGACATTCCCTCGATCTCCCGGAGCAGGAGGATGGCGCGGTGCTTCTCCGGCACGGTGGCCAGGGCCTCCTGGATTTTCTCCGCCAGCTCGCGGCGCAGGGCGCTCTTCTGGGGGTTGGTGCCCAGGCGGCTGCCGAGCGCGCCGATGCGGGCCTCGGACAGGTCCATGTCCTGCGTCTCGTCGAACTCGACGTGCTCACCGCCTCCGCCGCGCTTGCGAATCACGTCGATGCAGATGTTGACGGTGATGCGGTAGAGCCAGGTGTAGAAGGACGAGTCGCCCTTGAAGTGGTCCAGGTACTTGTAGACCTTGACGAACGCCTCCTGGGAGACGTCCATCGCTTCTTCCTTGTCCTTCAGCATGCCCAGGGCAACGGCGTACACCTTGCGCTGGTAACGCTCGACGAGGAGCTTGAATGCGCGTTGGTCGCCGCTCCGGACGCGCTTGACGAGTGTAAGGTCGTCGGTAGCCAATGGGTGCGGCAACGTACCACAAGCCGGCGTCCGCCATAGTGATTCGCGCGAGCGGGGGGTTCGCCGGTGGGCGGCCCTAGAGGCTCACGAGCGCGGCGACCATGAGGGCGATGGCGGCCAGGGCGAGCATGGCTCCAAAGGTCGCCCGGTCCCAGTTCGCGTCGGCCACGGCGCCGTCCTCCGGGTCCGAGCGGAAGCGGTGGAGCACGTTCCACAGCATCTTCTTCCCCAGCCGGCGGTTCGTCTTCCGCTTGCGGACGTCCTCGGGGTCCTCCGCGTCCACGTTCGCCTCGCGCGCCTCCAGGGCGATGGGGACGTGCATGCCCCTCAGGGCCTCGGAGGTGCGGGCGCCGGACGGGAGGGCGCTCGCCTGGTCGGTCGCCGGGCTGTCCTGCCGGGAAGCCACCTCCGAGTGACGGACGTCCGGAGGGGGCTCCAGGCGGACGCTGGCGGCGCGCTCGCGGGCCTCGTCCGGAGAGCGGGCATTGAGCACCCACAGCCCCCGGTCCACGCCATTCTCCTGGGTGTGCGCGTCGCGCAGCTCGGCGAAGCCCTGGCTCTCGAGCGACTCCTTGAAGGCGGCCTTCGCCTCCTCCTGGGGCGGCTTTGCCGCGGCCGTCTCGGCGTAGGCGGCGAAGAAGGCCCACAGGCGCGTGGCGCGCTCGGAGCCGGACACCTGCGCGGGCTTGAGGTGCGCGGCGAGCAGCGCGGCATCCGAGCCGAAGCGGTGGCCCAATTCCTCCTGGCCGGCCGTCTCCTCCAGGCCGGGCGGCACCAGTTCCTCCACGGACTTCACCGGGGGGCGCTCGTCGCCGGCCAGCGGGGGACGGCCCGCGGGCGGGGGCGGCGGGTTGCGGAAGATGTCGCCCTGGCGCGGGAGGGGCCCGGCCTCTTTCGGCGGGGGGGTGCGCGGGGAGGCGCCACCGCCGCCCACGGACGTCGGAAGGAGGCGCGCGAGGGCGGAGGGGATTCGGAAGGAGGACATGGGGAATGCCTCACCAGCCGTGGGGAGAGGAAGCTCCAGGAAGGGTTCGGTGTCCGTCCCTGGTGCTTCCGAGCCTAACGCACGCGGAAGCGCCGTGCCGTTTCCGGACATTTCGAGAGGGTGCCCGGATTCTCGGGCGGAGCGCCTCCGGGGTTGCGGAAGCGGGCTACTCGCCCTCGTGCTCGACTTCGATGGGCGTCGTCATTCCGTTCGGATCCAGACGAACGCGGTAGACGGAATTCTGCCCGTCCCCATCGAAGTCGCCGCGCGCGAGGCAGGACACCTCGGGCTCGCCCACCGGGCTCTCCTGCACCACCACCTCATACTGGAAGCGCACCTCCTCGCCCGGCTCGAAGCCGAGGTGCTGGAAGGCCTCCTCCTTGGGGAAGGGCACCGGCGTGCCGCCGCGCGGCACCTCCTTCGGCGTGGGGCCCGCGACGACGTACGTGCCGTGCTCGTCACGGTAGCTCTGCACCGCGTCACACAGCGCGAGCACGTTGACGCGCGCCTCCGTGTCGGTGGGCGGGTCGGCCTTGAAGAGACCGCCACCCCGGCCGTCATGGGCCAGGCCCTCGCCCAGCGCGCGCAGGCCCCGGTAGTAGAGCCAGCCCCAGACGGCGAGGCCCAGCACCACCAGCCCGGCGACAATGGCCATCAGCTTCTTGCGCGAGCGCATGCGTCCTCAGCCCCCCGCCCAGTCGCGCGGGTGGCGGAGCACCTCCACCAGCCGCGCCTCCCAGGAGCCGGGCTCGGGATGGTGGTCATAGCGCCAGCGCACCTGCGGCGGCAGCGACATGAGGATGGACTCCGTGCGTCCGCGCGTCTCCAGGCCGAAGACGGTGCCCCGGTCATAGACGAGGTTGAACTCCACGTAGCGCCCGCGCCGCACCTCCTGCCAGAAGCGCTGGGCCTCGGTGACGGGCGTGTCCTTGCGCCGCTCGGCGATGGGCAGGTACGCGGCGAGGAAGGCCCGGCCGCAGTCCTGCACGAAGGCGAACTCCTTCTCCAATTCACCGCCCATGTTCTCGAAGAAGATGCCGCCCACGCCGCGCGACTCCTCGCGGTGGCGCAGGTGGAAGTACTTGTCACACGCGGCCTTGAAGCGCGGGTAGTACGCCGCGTCGTGCCTGTCACACGCGGCCTGGTGCGTGCGGTGGAAGTGCGCCGCGTCCTCTTCATAGAGGTAATACGGCGTCAGGTCCGCGCCGCCGCCGAACCACGCCTTCCCGCCCTGGTGGATGAAGCGGTAGTTGGCGTGCACGGTGGGCACGTGCGGGTTGCGCGGGTGCAGCACCAGGGAGATGCCGCCCGCCCAGAAGGTGCGGCCCTCTCCCTGGAGCTTCTGGGCGAACTGCTCCTCCAGTTCGCCGTACACGATGGACGTGTTGACGCCGGCCTTCTCCAGCACGGCGCCGTCCTCCAGCACGCGGCTGCGCCCGCCGCCGCCGCCGGGACGGGTCCACGGGTCCTCGCGAAAGCGCGCCGTGCCGTCCAGCCGCTCCAGCGCGCCGCAGATTTCGTCCTGCAGCGTCAGCGTGAAGGCGGCCATCCGCTGCTTGAGGCTCTCCACGTCCACCGTCGTCATGCACCCTCCGGAAGGCTCGCCGCTCAGAAGCCCGTCAGCACGTAGAGGTCGGCCTGCCCGTTGATGGCGTACACCATCTTCTTGCCGTCCGGGGAGACATCCAGCTCCTTCGCCGCGAACTGGTCGCGCACCAGCGTGCCCTTCGGCGTCGCGCCCGACAGGTCGAAGAGGGAGATGCCGTCCCCGGCGAGGGCGGCGAGCCGGCCGTCGGGCAGCCAGTCCGCCGTGGACAGGTAGCTGGCGTCGGCCGTCACCAGGGAGCTCTCCCCCGTGGCGAGCGTGAGGACGCGAATCTCATGCACGTCGAACTCCGGGCTGTCGACGTACGCCAGCCGCTTGCCGTCCGGCGAGAAGGCTGGCGCCGAGCCGTCGTCCTTCAGCGGCTGCACCGTGTGCGTCGTCAGGTCGAGGATGGACAGCCCGCTGCCATTGACGCCATAGACGAGCTTCTTGCCGTCCGGCGACACGTCCAGCGCCGAGGCGGCGAAGGCGTCGTACTCCCGCACCGCCGTGCCGCCCGCGGCGGGGATGCTGAAGATGCCCTCGTCGCCGGAGTAGTAGAGACGGGTGCCGTCCGGGCTCCATGCGATGCCCGTCAGGTAGGTGCCGTCGTTGGCCAGCATGCGGACGTCGGTGCCATCCGCCTTCATCACCGCCACCTCGTACGTGTCGCCCTGCTCGAGCGCGCGCACGAAGGCGATGCGGGAGCTGTCCGGCGAGAAGCGCGGCGCGCCCCAGTACTGGTCGGCCGCGGCCTTCAGCGTGGTGCGGGTGAGCCCGCCGGAGTCCCCGTCGTCGTCATCCCCGCCGCAGGCGGCGAGCAGGAACGCGGTGGACAGGGCGGCGAGGAAGCGGAAGGGACGCTGCGACATGAACAAGGGGCCTCGGGGTGTGAAGAGGGAGCGCCGCATCTTCGCACCCGTCCGGTGGAAGGAGTCACCTCCCCCTTCCCGCCTCAATCCGCGGGAGCCTCGAAGTCCACGGGCGGTACGGGTGGGGCCATCTGGCCCGCGGAGTCGAAGGCCTCGATGCGGGCGCGGTAGCTGCGCCCGTCCTCCATGGCGAAGGTGCCGCTGCACGCCTCGTGACCGATGAAGGCGGTGTTGTTGTGCACCGGCACCACGTACTGCTGGACGCCGGGGCCCGGACGCCGGGGCTCCAGCTTCACCACGAGGTAGGCGGGGCTGTCCTCGCGCAGCGACAGGTTGAGCCGGACGAAGCGGGCGGTGCCCTGCGGCGTGCGGCGGAGGATGCCCTCGGAGACGGCGGGCCGCTTCAGCCACTTCGGGGCGAAGTTGTCGGGGCCCTTGCCCGTGCGCCACTCGGGCAGCACCGTGCTGGGGCCGTTGAGCACCATGACGTTGGGAATCACCTCGTCCACGCGCAGCGTGTAGCGCGTGTCCGGCTCCAGCTTCCCGCTCACCTTGAGGATGACAGTGGCCCGGCCGAGGCTGCTCTCCCAGCCGCGCTGCGCCTTCACCTCCACCACGTGTTTGTCGGCCACCAACCGCAGCTTCTTGCCCACCAGCGCCGTCACCTGCGGGCGCGCGGTGCCCACGCCCTCCAGGAGGAAGCGCGTGTTGGTGGGGACGATGGCGCCCGGCGTGGGGAAGAGCTGCACGCCGTCTCCCAGGCATTGGGCGGACGCGGAAGAGGCGCACAGCAGCACGAAAAGCGGCACGAGGATTCGGAGCACGGTGCCCCGAGTCTGCGCCGGCCCGGGCCCCGTGGCCAGGGGGCAGCGGCCGGGAGTCTCCCCGACTCCCCTTGGCTTGGCCGGCCCTGGGACATGGGGTAGGAGGGCCCCGCCCCGTGCCGGACACCCACGACCCACAGCCCTCTCCATCCCTCGCGGCGCGCCCTCGCGGGCTCGGCGCGCTCGGCTTCCTGCTGCTCTCGTGGCTCCTGCCCTTCGTCCTGGCGAGCGTGCTCCGGGCGACCCTGGGACTGCCCCTGTGGGTGGGCGCCGCCGCCGGTGTCCTGCTGGCCGCCTTCCTCACGTGGACGGTGCTGTCGGCCCTGCGCCCGTGGCCCGACCACGCGCTGCTCGCCGGGGTCCAGGGACTCTGCCTCGCGGCCATGCTGGGGCTGACGTGGCGCCTGCTGGGCATCCCCGTCATGGGAGGGCTGGTCAGCACCGGAGGCGGCGACGCCGGCAACCACGCCGCGCTGCGGGCCGACTTCGTCACGCACGCGCCCGGCACCTACCAGGGCTTCACCGTCTTCCATACGGTGACGTATGGGCTGGAGCAGCTCTTCGGGCTGGATGCCTTCACCAGCTTCCGCGCCGGCTTCTACCTCGTGCCCGCCGTGCTGGCGCTGGCGCTCGTCTCGGGCCTGGAGGTCGTCACCGTGCGGCGGTGGGGCACCGCCCGCGCGGCGGTGGCGGCGCAGGTGGCGCTGCTGGCGGCCACCGCCGTCGCCTGGCCCCTGCTGCTCCTGCGGCTGTTGCACTACCACCAGGCCGAGGGCTTCTACGCGCACCTCTTCGGGCTGGTGCCGCTGGTGCTGGCGTGGCTCGCGTACGGGCTGCCCCGGGCGGCGTGGGCGCGGTGCGCCGCGCTCGTGCTGTTCACCGTGTTCTACCGGTACACGTACGGGCTGAACCTCGGGGACTTCCTCTTCACCTGCGGCGTGCTCCTGCTGCTGGAGGGACGCGGGCTTCCGTCGAAGCTCCGCCTGGGAGTCTGGCCCGTGGGGCTCGCGTTCCTGGGCGCGGCCGCGTACGCGTACTGGCGGCTGCTGCCCCTGGCGCACATCAGCGGCGGCTTCATCCCCCACGGGTACGAGCGCGCGCTGCGGGTGCAGTGCTGGACGGTGGTGGGGCTGCTCGTCGTGCGCTTCCTGCCCCCGCGCGGGGAAGAGGCCGTGGAGCGGCGGCTGCTCGACTTCGCCCTGCTCTTCGCCGGCGTCAATGCGGCCATCCAGGGGGCGTACCTGTCGGCGCGGCTGCCCATCGACTACTACTTCCTCAAGTACGGGCTCCACGCCGTGCTGTTGCTGCTGAGCGCGCTCATGCTCGTCACCAGCAGCCGCGTCGGGGCCCTGCTGCTCCCGGCCCGGGCCCCTCGCGCGAGGGCCTGGAGCGTGGCGCTCGCCGTGCTGGTCGCCGTCATGCTGGTGGAGGTGACGCGCGGGTGGGGCCGGGCCTTCCGGGTGTACGACGCGAGCTACGAGGAGCGCGTGCGGGGCCAGCCGCCCTTCCAGTTCCTGGAGCCCCTGGAGGACCGGGGTGCCACCGCCATCGTCCGCGAGGTGCTGCGCGACACCGGCAAGCGCTTCGGCGGATTGCTGAGCCCGTCCTGGCCCCAGGTGAACTTCGCCAACGTGGAACTGGGCTGGGTGCCGGACGACTGGCAGGCCCGGAACGGGCACTGGCCCGTGTTCGAGAACGGCGCGGTGCGGGAGGGGCCGGACACCTGCGTCTTCTGGGAAGCCGCCGAGACGGACCTGGAGGCCTACCGGCGCCTCGGCGCGGACGGCGTCCCCCGTCTGGAGGCCCGCGTCCGGCAGCTCCAGGAGCGACCCGACCGGGTGTGTAGGGAATATGCCGCCCCATGGATGGCGGGGGGACGACGCACCCTCTGCCATCGCTGTGACTGAGGAGCCGGGCGCGGCTTGTACGATATGTTTGTGTCGGCCGAGCGTTCTACCCGAGGCCATCCGGCCTTCATGACTCCCCGGGCCGCCGGATGCCTTTCCAACCCGGGCCGGGGGAACAAGGTGGTCGTGTCATGACGCGGCGTCTCGCACTGCTGGTGGCCGTCGGGCTCGCGCTGGGAGCCTCGGGCTGCGCCACGACCCGAGACCCTCGCAAGGAGTTGCTGGAGGGGACTGGCAGCCACGCCGTCTACAAGCTCCCTCCGGAGGCCCTGCTGACGCAGATGCGGGAGCTGCTCACCGAGCAGGGGTATCGGACGCTCCCCAGCTCGGACCCGCTCTACGTGCACACCTCGTGGAAGATTGCAGGCAACATCGAGGTGGGAGCGAACTGGTCGCGCGTGCTGGTGCAGGCGGTCCGCCTGGAGGACGGCCGCACCATGGTGCGCGCGTACCGCATGACCTACACCACCAACGGCCTGGCGCCCTCGCACCCGGGCAGCTTCGCCGGCACGCGGGAGGGCGCGGAGGCCGGGTCCGAGGGGGGCGGCAGCAAGAGCAACGCCGGCGGCACCTCGGGACAGGCTGGCTCGTACGTGATGGGCGAGCCCATGTCTCCGACGAAGCCCCACCTCTACCGCGCCGGCGACATCGAGTGGGCCCTGCTGGCCCGGGTGTCCCCGCAGATGGCCACCTACCTGGAGCAGCGCGTCGACGCATACCTCGCCGAGCGCCAGCACCCTTCCGAGCAGACGGAGGCACAGGAAGGGGTGCATGAGCTGCCCCCGCAGGACGTGCCCGAAGCCCCGCCGCTGCCCTCGCAGCAGCCGCCGGAAGGCTCGCCCGCGCCCCAGCAGCCGACCGCTCAGCACTCGTAGGGCGCCCGCGGGCGTCAGTGCATGCCGCTGTCGTCGTCGCGCAGGACGATGGCGCCGTACTTCGCCTCGTAGCGGGCGATGTTGTCCTGCATGGCCGCCAGCAGGCGCTTCATGTGCTTGGGGTTGGTGATGATGCGGGAGCGGACCCGGGCCTTGGCGACCTGGGGCTGGACGTAGATGAAGTCCAGGGTGAACTCGGTGTCCGAGTGGTTCACAAGGGCCATGTTCACGTACTGACCATTGGCCACGTCCTCGTCTATCTGTATCTGCAACTGCATGTCCGGGGGCTTCGGAGTGTCCGCCATGAGGCAGAGGGCATAGCGCCTGCGCCTGCTCGTGGCCAGCGTCACGGGGTGAGCGCGATGCCAGAGCCAACTCCCGAGCCCATGGACCCGCGGAAGACAGCGCCCTTCGACCTGGGCCGGGGCGAGGACGTGTGCCTGCTGCTGCACGGCTTCACCGGCAGCCCGTGGGACGTGCGCCCGCTGGGAGAGGCCCTGGCCGCGCGCGGAATGCGCGTGGTGGCCCCCCGGCTGCCGGGGCACGGCACCACGCCCCAGGCGCTGCTGCACGTCAACTGGCGCGACTGGCAGGCCGCGGCGGACAGCGCGCTGCTCGCGCTGCACGGCCACCGGAACATCTTCGTCGCGGGCCTCTCCATGGGCGCGCTGCTGGCGCTGGGGCTGGCGGCCCGGCACCCGGAAACGGTGAAGGCCCTGGCGCTGGTGGCCCCGGCGGTGCGCTTCCGGGGGCCGCGCATGTTCCTCATCAAGCAGCTCGCTCGCACCCCGGTGCTGGAGTGGGCGCACCCCTGGGTGGAGAAGACGGGCACGGACCTGTCGGACCCGGAGGCGCTGGCCCAGGCGCCCGTCCTCCCGGCCTTCCCGGTGGCGCGGCTGAGAGACCTCTGCACCCTGCAGAACCTGGCGGTGCGGGACGTGGCGCACGTGCGCTGTCCCACGCTGGTGGCGGTGGCGGAGCAGGACCACGTGGTGGACCCGGAGGGCGGGCGGTGGCTCGCCCGCAGGCTCACCGCGAGCCCGGCGGTGCGCTTCCTCTCCCTGCGCGACGGCTTCCACATCATCCCCCGGGACACGGCGGGTCCGCTGCTGGCGTCCGAAGTCGCGGGCTTCCTGGAGCAGTGGCGCTACTCGGAGTCATGGGACACCCGGCACGCGGGCGCCTGAGCTCCACGGCACGGGCGGACACAAAACACGGCGGCACGGCGAGCATGCGTGTATTTGAGACGCGTCCATGCCTGCGTCCGACACTCCGCCCCTCGTCGAGCTGCGCGATGTAACGAAGGCCTATGCCGAAGGCGACACCGTGCGAGAGGTGCTCTCCGGCGTCCGCCTCTCCCTGCACCGGGGCGAGTTCGTGGTGCTGCTGGGCCGCAGCGGCTCGGGCAAATCCACGCTGCTCAACCTCATCAGCGGCATTGATGTGCCCAGCCAGGGCGAGGTGCGCGTGGACGGCAGGGACCTGGGCCGGCTGAGCGAGCGTGAGCGCACGCTGCTGCGGCGCGAGCGCATCGGCTTCATCTTCCAGGCCTTCAATCTGCTGCCCACGCTGACGGTGGAGGAGAACGTGCGGCTGCCCCTGGAGCTGAACGGGCACGGCGCCGCGGAGTCCAGCGCGAAGGCGCGGGCACTGCTGGAGCGGGTGGGGCTGGCGGCGCGCGCGAGCAGCTTCCCGGACCGGCTGTCCGGCGGCGAGCAACAACGCGTGGCGGTGGCGCGCGCGCTGGCGCACTCGCCACCGCTGCTGCTCGCGGACGAGCCCACCGGCAACCTCGACGAGACGACGGCGCGGCAGGTGCTGGATTTGCTGGAGGGACTCACGCGGCAGGGCCACGCGTGCGCGCTCATGGTGACGCATGAGCCGGGGCTGGTGGCTCGCGCGGACCGCGTGCTGCAGATGGAGGGCGGACGGCTGGTGGAGCGCGAGCACACGCGGAGGGATGCGCGATGAAGGGGCTGCTGGTCCGCTCCAGCCTGCGCCACCTGGGCGGCCACCCGTGGCTGACGGCACTGTCGCTCCTGGGGATTGCGTTGGGCGTGGCGGTGGTGGTGTCCATCGACCTGGCGAGCGACAGCGCACTGCGCGCCTTCGAGCGCTCCACGGACGCGGTGGCCGGCCGGGCCACGCACCAGCTCGTGGGCGCCGGCTCCCAGGGCGTGGACGAGCGCGTGTACCGGGACCTGCGCCTGCGCCGCGACGCGCCAGTGTCCGCGCCGGTGGTGGAGGGCCACGTGCAGGCGGCGGTGGGCGACAAGCGCACGCTCACCGTGTTGGGCGTGGACCCGTTCGCGGAAAGCCCCTTCCGCGAGTACGCGAAGGGCGAGGCCGTGGGCGACGTGGGCGTGCTGCTCACCGAGCCGGGCACGGTGCTGCTGAGCGCCCGGGCCGCGCGGGCGCTGGGCGTCCCCGCCGGCGGCGAATTGCCGGTACGCGTGGAAGGCCAGGACAAGCGGCTGCGCGTGTCGGCGCTGCTGGAGCCGTCGGACCCGGACACCGCGCGGGCGCTGGAGGCGCTGGTGCTCACGGACGTGTCCACCGCGCAGGAAGTGCTCGGGAAGGTGGGGCGGCTGACGCGCGTGGACCTGCGGATGCGGGACGACGCGGAGGCGAAGCGGCTGGAGGCGACGCTCCCCACGGGCACGGAGTTGGTGCGCGCCTCCGCGCGGGCGGGCACGGTGGAGCAGATGACGCGGGCCTTCCGCACCAACCTCACCGCGCTGTCGCTTCTGGCGCTCGTGGTGGGGATGTTCCTCATCTACAACACGATGACCTTCTCCGTGGTGCAGCGGCGCGGGCTGCTGGGACGGCTGCGCGCGATTGGCATCACCCGGAGCGAGCTCTTCGCGCTGGTGCTGGGCGAGGCGGCGGTGCTCGGCGCCGTGGGCACGGTGGCGGGCCTGCTGCTCGGCGTGCTGCTGGCGCGCGGGCTGGTGGGGCTCGTCACGCAGACGTTCAATGACCTGTACTTCGTGGTGAGCGTGCGCGGGCTGGCGCTGGAGCCCTTCACGCTGGCCAAGGGCCTGCTGCTGGGCCTGGGCGCCACGGTGCTGGCGGCGCTGGTGCCCGCGTGGGAGGCGGCGCGCTCCCCGCCGGTGACGACGATGCGGCGCTCCACGGTGGAGGACGTGTCGCGCGGCCGCGCGCCCAGGCTGGCACTGCTGGGCCTGGGGGTTTTGGCCGCGGGCACGGCGCTGCTGGCGTGGCCCACGCAGGCGCTGCTGCCGGCGTATGGGGGCCTCTTCTCCGTGCTGCTGGGCGCGGCGCTGCTGGTGCCGTGGGTGACGGAGCGGCTGTCGGTGGCCGCCGCGGCGCCGCTGGGCCTGGCCTTCGGGTTGATGGGACGCATGGCGGCGCGCAGCGTGCGCACCAGCCTCAGTCGCACGGCGGTGGCGCTGGCGGCGCTGATGGTGGCGGTGGCCACCACGGTGGGCGTGGGCCTCATGGTGTCCAGCTTCCGTGGCACGGTGGTGTCGTGGCTGGACACGTCGCTGCAGGCGGACGTGTTCATCTCCCCACCGTCGCTGGTGGCACGGCGTGGAACCGCCACGCTGGTGCCGGGGCTGGACGAGCGTCTGCGCTCCACGCCGGGCGTCGCCGCGAGCAGCACCATTCGCGTGACGACGACGCGCGCGGACGGCGTGCCCACGGACCTGGTGGCCATCGACTTCTCGCGGACGCAGACCCGGCCCTATCGCTTCAAGCAGGGAGACGCGGCCTCGGTGTGGCGCGAGCTGGAGGCGACACCGGACGCCATCCTCGTCTCCGAGCCCTTCAGCTTCCACCGCCACGTGGACGTGGGCAGCACGGTGCAACTGGCCACCGATAAAGGGCCGCACGACTTCACCGTGGTGGGCGTGTACTTCGACTACGGCTCGGACGTGGGGACGATGCTGATGCCGCGCACCACGTACGAGCGCTGGTACGACGACCGGGGCGTGAGCGGCGTCGCGCTGTACGCCGCGCCAGGACAGGACGTGGATGCACTGGTGGCCTCGGTGCGCGAGCGGGCCGGGGACACGCAGGCGCTGCTGGTGCGCGCCAACCGCTCGCTGCGACAGGCTTCCATGGAGGTGTTCGACCGCACCTTCACGATTACGCAGGTGCTCCGGCTGCTGGCCATCGGCGTGGCCTTCGTGGGCGTGCTGAGCGCGCTGATGTCGCTGCAACTGGAGCGGGCCCGGGAGCTGGCGGTGCTGCGCGCCACCGGGCTGACGCCGGGACAACTCTGGGGCCTGGTGTCCCTGCAGACGGGCCTCCTGGGGCTGCTCGCGGGGCTGTTCTCCGTGCCGCTCGGCGTGGCGCTGGCGTACGTGCTGGTGCATGTCATCAACCAGCGCTCCTTCGGGTGGACGCTACAGCTCGCGGTGACGCCGGTGACGTTGGTGCAGGCGGTGCTGCTGGCGCTGGTGGCGTCGGCACTGGCCGGGCTGTACCCGGCGTGGAAGATGGCGCGCGCCAACCCCGCGCTCGCGCTGCGGGAGGAGTGAGGCATGAGCGGCGGCCGAGGGCTCGTCATCGGGACGGCGGTGGTGCTGGTGGGACTGGCGGTGGCCGTGGTCATCGTCACGCGCGAGTCGGCACCGCCACCGCTGCCGGGCAGTGGGACGCTCACGGTGAGCGGAGCACTGGGCGGGAGCGACACGAGCGTGGCGGGCTACGCACGCGCGGTGGAGCCCCGCGCGTTCCAGTTCCCCGAGGACCACGGCCCGCACCCGGAGTTCCGCACCGAGTGGTGGTACTGGACGGGCAACCTGGAGACGGAGGACGGGCGCGCCTTCGGCTACCAGTTCACTTTGTTCCGCAGCGCGCTGGCCCCTGAGGTCCCACAGCGCGCGTCCGCGTGGGGCGCGCGGCAGGTGTACCTGGGGCACTTCACCGTCTCGGACGTGGCGGGCGGGCGGTTCCATGCCTCGGAGCGCTTCAGCCGCTCCGCGCTGGAACTCGCTGGAGCGAGCGCAAAGCCCTTCAAGGTGTGGCTGGAAGACTGGGAGGCCGCCAGCGTGGGCGAGGCCACGTGGCCCGTGCGACTGCACGCGGAGACGGATGAAGTCGCGCTGGAGCTGCTGCTGGAGCCGGGCAAGCCGCCGGTGCTCCAGGGAGACAGGGGCCTGAGCCAGAAGGGGCCGGAGCGGGGCAACGCGTCCTACTACTACTCGATGACGCGCATGCCCTCGCGGGGCACGGTGCGGGTGGACGGGCGGACGTACGAGGTGAAGGGCGAGAGCTGGATGGACCGCGAGTGGAGCACCAGCGCGCTCGGCGCGGACCAGGTGGGCTGGGACTGGTTCTCGCTGCAGCTCTCCGACGGAAGCGAGCTGATGTACTACCAGCTCCGCCGCAAGGACGGCACATCGGACCGGTTCAGCTCGGGCACGTGGGTGCCTCCGCCGGGCGCGGCGTCGAGCGAGCCGGTACGGGTGTCGCGCGAGGACGTGCGAATCGAAGTGCTGGACACGTGGAAGAGCCCGCGCAGCGGAGGCCAGTACCCGTCACGCTGGCGGCTGCGTGTGGAGAAGTTGGGGCTGGATGTCACGGTGACGCCGAAGCTGGCGGACCAGGAGCTGCCCGTCAGCGTGCTGTATTGGGAAGGCGCGGTGGGCCTGGAGGGCACGCGTGAAGGGAAGCCACTCACGGGCCGTGGCTACGTGGAGCTGACGGGGTACGCGGACACGCATGCCCCGCGGCGCGCTGGGACACACGCGCGCGGGACACCGGAAGCAGAGGCCGCCGCGAGCAGCCCGGTGAAGTAACCGGCATCCCGCTGGAAGCGGTGCGCCGCGCGAGCCGCTCCCGATCGTGCGACCCCGGTGGGGCCCGTGGACGGCTACCGCACGCGCTCGCAGGCTCGGGTGTCGCCCGCGTCGTAGCCCTTCCGGTATGACTCTGTCGCGGAGGGCGATTCTGGCTTCTGCCCCAGCCGCCCTTCCTCATGGGCGTTACCGAGCAGGAAGCAGGCCCTGCCCACCTTGGCGTCACACCTTGCACACCAGCCCCAGCGTCCATTGGGGAGAGGCGCCGGGCAGCTCCCGCCCGCGAGTTCCTCGAGCCGGGGCTGGCAGGCCTTGGGGGCCTGCGTGCAATGGGCCTCCAGCAGCGCGAATCCGCAGGTGGGATCGAGGACGGAGCGCGCGCCGGAGAACAGCACGCAGGCCAGCGTCACGCAGGACTCCGCGCGGCCCAGGGCGCAGGCCCTGCCGAGCGCCGCCTTCGCACGCGCCAGTTGGGGGACGTGGAGGTTGCCGGATTATTCACGAACCACAGCGGCTCCAGGTAATCCCCGGCCAGCGTGCCGCACACCACCGCAGCCCCTCCATCACAGCGGGCGCGCCGGGCCTGCACGTCCTGCCACTGGGACTTGGCTGAGGACCCGGCTGTCCGGCGCACGGGAGACGGGGCACGTGTATCGAATACGGCGCAGATGCGGCGCCTGCTCGTCACCGGCATTGGAACGCTCCCCGAGCGCGTCATCGGGGGCGTCCACGCCGCCCTCGCCAAGCAGGAGAACGTGCGGAGGGTCTTCGACCGGATGCTCCGCCTGCTGAAGCAGATGCACGACCAGAACCCCTCCTGGGGCTTCCTGTTCATCCGCCACCGTGGCGACGTCACACCGCACTTCTTCTGCCCGTACCCGTCGCGGCCGGCCTGAGTCAGAAGCCGGAAGTGACGACGGCGCGCGGGAGAATGCCTCTCTCGCGCGCCGTCAGGCCAAGCCTCCGCGCCACTTCAGCGCCGAGGGCTTCTTCCACGCCGGTCCGCTTCGATGCGGAGCTCCAGGAGTGTCTGGGCAAACCGCCTCTCCCAATTCTGGCCGTGCACCAGTCGGCGGGTGTGGAACCTGCCATCAAGGCCATCACTCAGGTCCCTGGCACACACCACCCGATGGCCCTTCAGCTTTCGCTCGAAGTCCGCATGGCCGTACACGAAGGACGCGTGGCCGACGGTGGAGAACTCGACCACCACGTAGTGCTCGAAATAGAGACAGAAGGCACTGACCCGCTCCCTGGCGAACTTCTTCGCCCGCTTGAAGGCCGCCTGCTGCTCGGGGGGCAGCGCATCCAGACGTCGGCGCAGCTCGTCGTAGGCGTCAGGCTCCAGCCAGCACGTCGTCGAGCGGATGGAGCCGAGATAGCGCAGCCAGAAGTCCCTCCGGTCCTCCTCGTCCATGGCCCGCTCGAAGAAGAACTGGAGGTCCTGCTGGATGAGCCCGGAGAGGAAGGCGCGGAAGGCGTCGGGTGAGTGCTCCTGCACTTTGGCCCAGGCTTGCGTCAGCGTGGTGAGTCGCGGGTCTCCAAAATCAGAATCGCCCGAAACGAGCCTGTCCGAGAGTCGGGCTCGGACCTCCTCGCTGCATGCCCCTTGGGCCCGGTATTCCAGGGCTGCGGCAACCACCTCGACCCGGGCCTCCAGCGGAGCCTGAAGCGTGTCGCCCGCCGAGGATGACAGCGGGAGCCAGGGCCGCCCCCGTGCATCGTCCAGGAGGAACGCCAAGCTGACCGTGCCTTCCTGCTGGGCCTCCCGGCCCTGTCGCAGGTGCGCCGCCACGACGTGGCCGACGTAGGCCATCCCCGCACGCATCCCGGCGGCCCTGAGCTTCTCGACAACCTGAAGCAGCGAGTCCTCCGCCCAGCGTGTGGCCAGAAGCTCCGGGCCGCGCCGTCCGAGCACGCTCTCCACGGGCAGGGGCAGCACCCATCGCGACGTCCGCGCGGCGGACAGGGACCCCGCCGCCAACCGCGCCCATTCGAGCTGCATCCGCTCGTCCTCGGCGAGGCTCCAATCACGGAGGCGCTGTCTCACCAGGCGGAGCGCGCTCTCCGGGCTCTCCTTCAGGAACCAGCGCATCCCCTCCAGCCCCACCTCCCTCCAGAGCGAGGGGACCGCGCGCCGCTCACGGCGGGACAGGCTGGCGAAGTCGCGACTCTTCACCCGGCTCATCAGGGAGGTCACGTCGATGGACTCCCTGGCGCGCTGGAGACGCAGCGGCTCACGCTCGTCCAGGTGGCGCTGGGCCTCCTCCAGGCTCCGCGACAGCGCATGCATCCCGCGCTCCGTTTCATCCTGGAACGTCCCGAGCCCGGCCGCGAAGACGCGCTGACGCTCAATGAGCTTGTCCAACAGCGAGTCCAATCCCATGGCGCCCCCTACAGTCGCAGGTCCCCTCGGACCCGAATCACCAGCCGCCGGTTGGTGGGGTCATTGGCCTCCACGCCAGTGCGTGGCGCGGTCTGCCCCCGGCCCGACACGACGAAGTTCGCGTCCAGGCACTCCCTTTCGTAGCCCGCATCCGTGAGCTGCGAGCGCACGGTGAAGAACACCTCTTGCGCCCGCGCGGCGCTGGCGCGCACGTTGTTCTCGAAGCTGACAGCAGTGATGCCATTGCGGACGCCGCACTCCCCGCTGGTCCCGAGAAAGGGCCGGTCATCCGTATGGCCTTCGAGGATGATGGTGGGCTCCGCCCCCGCGTCCCGCATGGCGTCTACGGCCTCGCACACGCGGCGGATGAGAGGAACCGCGCCCCGCTCGAACTGCTCCACGTAGGCCGAGGGCGTACGGCACTGGCCCAGGCCGAACTGGAGGTTCTTGAACTCGATTTCCAGCGAATTCACCCCGCCGTCCAGGCCGCTCAGCGAGATGAATCCTCCGTCGAGCGTGGCGTCCAGCGTGACGAGGTCCTCCCGCAACGCGAGCAGCGATGCCTGGACGCCCTCCTTTTGCGAGTCCACCCGCCCCAGGGCGGCCTCCTTCTCCTGGATGGCGGCCTCCTGCTGTTTGCGTGCCTCCAGGATGAAGATGACCGCCAGCATCAGGAAGACCACCGCCACGCCCGCCATGAGGTCCGCGAGCGAGCGCTCGCTTCCATCACCCGAACCACTCATGTACGCCTCGGCTGGGGCCGCATCACGTCCTTGAGTTCCCTCACCGCGTCGGCGAGGTCATCAACGCCCTGCGCGAGCTCACCCGAGCTCTGGGTCACCACGGATTGCATGTCGCGCATGACCTCGTTCCACTTGCTGCTCAGGTACTGAACCTGCTTCTTGACGGACTCCTCATAGGCGGAAGCCAGCCCCGCGAAGACCGGGTCGACGCGGTTGAGGGCCTCGGCCTGGGCGCGGAGCAGCTTCACTTCATTCTCGATAAAGGTCTGGCGCTCGGAGGCCTGACGCTGGAGCGCCTTCGCCGCGTCGCTCAGCTGGCTGGCGACATCCGCCATCTGGCTGGAGGTGCTCTTCGTTCTCTCCTGCGTTTCGCTGACCCCCCGACTGGCGGTGACGAGCCCGGCCGCCGCCGCCTGGAGCTGCTTCGTGAGGTCGATCAATCCCGCCTGCGTCTCCTCCATGCGCTTGGAGAACATCTCGGAGCGCGCGTGCAGGTCCTGCATGCCCGCGTCCGCAGCGACCTGCAACGCGGCCACCTGCCGGTCGAGGGCTCCCGCCTGACGCGCCGTGTGGGCCTGGAGGTCTTTCGCGGAGGCGGACGCAGCCCGTATCAACGCATCGGTACTGCCATTCATCCCGGCCAGCACCTGCTTGAAGTTGTCCAACACGGCGGACACCGCGCTGTTCAACTGCCCGAGCACCTGCTGGTTCCCCTCGCTCATCCGGTGCGACGACTCCGTGGAGTTCTTGAGCACCCGCGCCGCGGCGGTCTCCAGGTCGTCGCGAACGCGGTCGAAGCTCTCCACCAGCACCGTCACCCGCTCCGCCAGCGTGTCAACGGCCCGCTGGTTCTCGCTGCCCCACTGGCGGGCATTCTCGCCCAGAGTCCGGGCCAGGCTCGCGAACTGCTCCTCGAGCCTGGGGAACACGTCGGCCAGCCTCTCCAGCTGACGGGACATGTCCTGGGACTGGGAATGGAAGCCACCGGAGACCGTGTCCCGGAGCTGTTCGAGGATGCGACCCAGGTCGTGCTCCTGCCGCCCGGACAGCGCCTTCTCGATGCTGTGCAGGCTCTCGCGGACGGTGGACATCTCCTGCTGGAGCGTGGTGGCAAGGCCGGTGGCGATGGCGCTCTTCACGTCCTCGGCGATGTCGCGCGCCGCCTGCTCGACGGCGCTGAGCTGGCGCGTGAGCACGTCGCCGACATGCTCCTTCATCATGTTCCCCAGGTGCGTCTGCACATGCGTACCGATGTCCTGGAGGCTGACGTTGACGCTCTCGAGCTTCTCGAGCTTGTCGGCCAGCGACTTGCGCGTCTGGACCAACTCGGTCCGCAGCGACCCCAGGGCGTCACCGCGTGCGGAGGCTAGGAGGACCTCGTGCGCGTCGAGGGTTCGCGTCAGGCTCTCGAAGCGGGGGCGCATCGCGTCCAGCCGGGCGAGCAACTTTGCCTCCATCCCGGACGAGAGCGCCTGGAAGATGAACGAGCCAATCAGGCCCAACGCGGAGACGAAGAACTTCGCGCCCATGCTGCCGATGGCCTGGGAGAGCAGGTCCGATTGGGAGGCCGTGCCCGTCGCCTGGGAAGCGCGCAGCGCCTCCTGGACCGGCCCGACGAGGACGTAGCCCAGGAGGCCGAAGGTCATCACCAGGGCAGTGCCGGTCAGGTTCCTGCCGAGCCCATGTCCCCAGGAATGGCGGAAGAGGGCGCGGCAGGTCTCCCGCAGCTCCTGTGAGGGTGACGTGCGGATGAGGACGGGGACGGGAGCGCTCGGGTGTCCTGGCGGGAAGACGAGCTGCTCACGGATGGCACGCCACAACGCCCTCCCCTGGCCGCTCAGCGCAGGCTCATGCTTGACCCCCGAGAGCAGGGCTTCCAGTCCGTCGTCCAGAGATTGGACCGCCTTCGCGAGCGTGGCCTTCCTCCTCCACGCGAACCCCCAGGCCATGAGTATCAGCCCGACCATCACCAGGAGCGCGAAGAGAAGGTTTTTGTCCTGCAGCAGCGTAGACAAGAACGGCATGCCTCACTTCCCCCCTTACAGCTCAAGCTTTCTGGAACACGGTTGAATACTGGCTGGCGTCATCCGGAAGCGGCGACAGGAACTCCCGGGCCACGGAGCGCTTCCCTTCCACGAGTTCGTGCAGCCGCATGTCGAAGCCCGCGTCTGGTTCCCCCGGGCGGTGCAGCAACGGGTAGTAGACGTGGACGGGACGCGTCTGACCGATGCGGTGCGCCCGGTCCGTGGCTTGGTCCTCCTTCGCCGGATTCCACCAGCGCCCGTAGTGGATGACGTGGTTGGCCGCCACGATGTTGAGCCCCGCCCCCGCTGCCAGCGGACTCAGCAGGAGGACCTGGAAGCCACTGGCACGGGAGAACTCGCCGATGTGCGTCAGCGCCAACCTGCGGTTCTCCGGATCCCCGTTGATGATGGGAACCCGCCGGAGGCCGAAGCGCTCACCGATGAGCTGGGCGAGCAGGTCCTGCATGGCGCGGGAGAGGACGAACACCAGGGCTTTCTCGGCGCCAGTCCCTGAGCCACGCTGCGCAATCTGTTCGAGCAGCGTCAGGCACAGCCGTGTCTTGGGGCTCTCCTCCAGCGCGGTCCTGGAGCCCAGGCTCCGTGAGTCGTCGAGGAGCGCCGGGTGCTGGTAGAGCTTCTGGAGCGCGGCCAGAGCCCACAGCGCGCCGCGCTTCGGCACCTGCGCGGAGATGAGCCGCTCCTGCTCGGCCTGGAAGGGTGTCATCTCCACGGAGTCCTGCCGCGCCACCTTGGGAGGCAGGTCCTTGAGCGCCTCCGCCTTCTCCCGGCGGAGCAGCGTGCAGCGCGAGCCGGGGTAGCCCAGCGTCTCGCGGAGCGACCGAATCCCGCCTTCCCCCTGGCACTTCTCACGGAAGTCTTTCCGGGTGTCGAAGACACGGGGCGCACGGCTCTGGATGGCGTCGTAGATGGCCCAGAGGTCGGCCAGCTCGTTCTCCACGGGGGTGCCCGTCAACGCAATGGCGAAGGAGCGCTTGAGTGCGCGAGCCGCGCGCGAGCGCAGCGTGTCGGGGTTCTTGAGGTTGTGGGCCTCGTCGAATACGACGACGTCGAAGTCCATCTTCAGGAGCGAGCGCTGGTTGGCCCCCAGTGTCTCGTAGTTCGTCAGGATGAGGTCCTGCCGCTCCAGGAAGGCGGTGTTCAGCGCTCCGTCGCGAGACACCGCCTGCACGCCAGCGCCGTGGAGGATGTAGGTCTCCGGCCAGATGTCATCCTTGAAGAAGCGCTCCAGTTCCACCCGCCAGTTGTCGAGCAGGATGGTCGGGCAGACGACGAGGTGGGGGCGACGGGGGCCCTGCGTCTCCAGCATCCGCAGCGTCAGGAAGCATGCGACCTGCAACGTCTTGCCCAGGCCCATGTCGTCGGCGAGGAGGACACCAGGAGAACCGGACGCGGCATGGCGCCACAGCCACCCGAGCCCCTCATCCTGGTGCGGCTTGAGCGCCACTCCCGGGCGCAAGACCTCTGCAAGGCGCGACAGGGGGACTCGCTGCTCCTCGAAAGCATCCACGGAAGCAGGTACCGCGGCACCAGGCTCCCCAACGATGGCGCCTATCCGGCCACCCTTCTTGGGGCCCTGGCCGCTCCCTGGGGCCTCGTCTGTCGGCGCCTCGGGCAATTTGAGCGCGGTACGGAGCTGGTTGGCCAGTGCCTCGCTCGCAGGGAACTGAACGCCCTTGAAGGAAACAGGGGCCCCGTCGCCCAGCTTGAGCGCGGCGTCATTGCGCTTCAGCAAATCCAGGGCGTCGTCCCTTGAGGACACCCGGAGGGTGTTCGCGCCACTCCCATCCGCGGGCTCCACCTGGAGCTCCAGCGAGAATGCGCCGCTCTTGTCGTCCACTGAGACGAACCAATCCAGCCCCGAGCCCTCCGAACGCTCGGCGGGCTGTCGCCCCCGCAGCACCTCGAAGCCGACCACACGCTCCGAGTACTCCGAGAGGTCCAGGAACTGGTCCGCGTTCCGACCTTCGGGAATGAGGCGCGACGGGTCGGCGAACTCCCGCGCGACATCCCCAGAGAGCCTGTGCTGCAAGGGACGCAGGCGCTCCAGCACCTCGGTGGCCCCCTCAGGGAGCACCAGGGGGCGGTTGGGGTCATTGCCAGCGATTCCACTGGGCTGGACGCTCTCAAGCGGCAGCGGCAGGTGCGTTCCATCCGGTCTGACGGCGTAAGGCTGGAGGGAGACAGCCCTCGCGTTGTTTTCGTCACGCGCCCAGCGCAGCCCTACCCGGGCGACAGGTTGCGGCTCGAACCGCTGGAGGTAGCCCTCGGGCTTGAAGTGCAGCCTCCCCGTGAGCAACCGGCAGGTCTCGTCCAGCCCATTCCTCAGCTTCGCTACCCGGGCAAGCTGCTCGTACCGTGAGGCATGCGTTGCGAGGCGAGCCTCGGTGCATGCCCAGGCCGCCGTCGGGGTCAGCGGATGCGCGACGCCCTCCTCCGGGGCGATGAACCAGGGCAGGGCTGACGGGGCCTCGGGAATCGGTTCGCCCTCCACCCGGATGCGGTACCTGGCGCCCGCACCACCGGGACTGCCCACCACCTCGCAACGCACGTCCTGGCGGTCCAGGTCCAGCAGGTCCATCAACAGGTGCTGGAGGGTGACCCACTCCTCTTGGAGGCTGGTGCGCTCATCTTCGTCCGCGCCGCCCTCCACGGGCCGGCCAAGCGCTACCCACTGGCTCATAGAGAAGCGCGCGTGGCGCTCATCGCGCCACCCTCGGGACTTCCACTCATCCTCGCGGAGCGCGACACGTGAGGCGAGCTCGCGCGGAAGGTTGCTCAGGTCGATGCGCAGCTCATCCGAATCGATGAACCAGCGACGGGGAGGCAAACGAGGGTCAGGATTCACTGGGCACCAGCATTTCAAATGAACCCTTTCACCACAAACCTGCCCATACCCCTGGGGTGGTATCGACCCTGATGGCAAGACGTGGCATGCCTGGAATGAACGTTCCTTTTCGACGGTGTCTGAGCTGCCCACGGGCCGGCGGCACGGACGCCGCTACTCAGAACATGGACAAGCTGGTGTGCGTGGTGAAGCGGGTCTGGCGCTCATTCAGAGCACGCGGCGCGCTGCACCTCGGCATGCAGCGGCGCGAGCGTGGTGTTCATCGCGGCAAACTGTCCGAGAGCACCAGCGCACGCAGGTCCAGGATGCGCTGACCGGGCTCCTCCTTCCATCGCGCCCCCGGGCGCTTCATGCGCAGGGCGACCAGCGACTTGCAGGTGGCATCCACGTTGCTGCTGCCCTGATGCATCCGTCCATAGCGGATGGCGCCCAGCGCTTCGCCCTGCGCGTCAGGGGGGTGAGGCAGGCGGTGGCCATGCGCCAGACGACGTCCACCGGCCGCGTGGGGGCGTCCCTGCGAGGCAGGCCCATTGGCCGCTTCCATGGGCACCGCGGCCTCGGGAAACCAGCCGTCGGCCACGCACCCGGCACGCCTGCTGACGGTGTCCACCGAGGGGCCGCCCCTCACCCCCACCTGCCGCTACAGGCTGCGCTCAATTTCGACGGGGCATTGCCGCGTCTTGTAGGTCGCCGTGTACCGGCCGACCCGGGCGTGGGCACGGCCTGCGCGCTGTCTGGGTCCACCTTCCCGAAGCTCTTGCCCACCTCGGCCTCCCGCCGCAGCTTCGCCTCCATCTCCTTGAGCAGATGCGTTTCTTCCAAGAGGTGCACCGGCACCTCCGTTGCTTCTTGCTTCATGCCTCCGCGTCGTTGCCTTGAGGGCTGCGAATCTTCTCCATTCGCTGCGTGGTCTAATGAGCGTCAGGAAGTGAGGTTAAAGCTTGGGCCCGTGGAAGAGGTAGCGCCGACGGCATGGCAGTCTCGTCATCTAGCGGTGCACAGCGGGGAGCCCTGTTGTGTGCAAGGGACAAGGCAGGTGGCAAGGCCGGCGGGGGCACGACACGCCCTGAAGGGTGCAGAGTCCCTCATGGAAGCTTGGCTGTCGTGCTCCGGGAGCACCTCTTCTCCCGTGCGCGGGCGAGCGGTCGCCTCAGGCTCATGGGGAGGGTGTCCACGCGTCGAAGAGCTATGAAGGGTTGCCCGCGCTATCTTCGGGGCTCACGACCAAGAACTCGGAGAGCGTTCATGTACGAAGCATTCCGAATCGCTCGCGTGATTGAGCGAACGGGGAAAGACCTGCTGCATCTCGATTTCCGGGAAGCGCCCGAGGGCATGGCCTTCGTCATCCATCCGCAACGAAACGTGCCTCATGCACTTGAGTTGCAGATTCTTGGAGACCCCTTCGAGGTCGATGACGCCATTGCCGAGGAGCGCTTCACGGCGGAGCAGCTTCGACTCTACCACGAACTGCAAATGGCTGAGACCAGGCCCCTGTCTGGCCAGCAGGGGCCCCCGGTGAGCGCAGCCCTGACGAGCGGGCGCATCGGCGCGCGCTGGTCATCAACGCGCTTGACCTTCATTAGGAGGCTCATCGAGCCGCTCGCGCCCGATGACATCTTCGTGGTTGAGGTGTCTGGCCAAGCCACCTATGCGATATCGCGGCGCCAGTTCGAGGCGGATTTTCCAAACGTCGTCGCGAGCAGGGCCTATTCCGAGTATGGCAGCTACAACTATAAAGAAACGCCTCAGCGAGCATCTGCCTACATTGTTCGTTAGGGCCCTATCCCAGCGTCACTTGAACGCTCGCCAGAAGTGAGCCACCTGCGCTCTGCCGAAGTGACAAGGGACGGACCACGATTGCCCGATTCGCTCCGCCCGAGGTGCGACTTCCGCATCCGCCCCATGGCTTCAACCGTCCCGAGCCTTCACCTCACTCCCTGAAGCTCATTAGATGCGTGTTCACGCATCATCTGAGCGCGCGTCTCCCGTTGCGGCTCAGGGCGCGCGGCAGGTGTACCTGGGGCACTTCACCGTCTCGGACGTGGCGGGCGGGCGGTTCCATGCCTCGGAGCGCTTCAGCCGCTCCGCGCTGGAACTGGCCGGGGCGAGCGCAAAGCCCTTCAAGGTGTGGCTGGAAGACTGGGAGGCCGCCAGCGTGGGCGAGGCCACGTGGCCTGTGCGACTGCACGCGGAGACGGATGAAGTCGCGCTGGAGCTGCTGCTGGAGCCGGGCAAGCCGCCGGTGCTCCAGGGAGACAGGGGCCTGAGCCAGAAGGGGCCGGAGCGGGGCAACGCGTCCTACTACTACTCGATGACGCGGATGCCCTCGCGGGGCACGGTGCGGGTGGACGGGCGGACGTACGAGGTGAAGGGCGAGAGCTGGATGGACCGCGAGTGGAGCACCAGCGCGCTCGGCGCGGACCAGGTGGGCTGGGACTGGTTCTCGCTGCAGCTCTCCGACGGCAGCGAGCTGATGTACTACCAGCTCCGCCGCAAGGACGGCACGTCGGACCGGTTCAGCTCGGGCACGTGGGTGCCTCCGCCGGGCGCGGCGTCGAGCGAGCCGGCACGGGTGTCTCGCGAGGACGTGCGAATCGAAGTGCTGGACACGTGGAAGAGCCCGCGCAGCGGAGGCCAGTACCCGTCACGCTGGCGGCTGCGTGTGGAGAAGTTGGGGCTGGATGTCACGGTGACGCCGAAGCTGGCGGACCAGGAGCTGCCCGTCAGCGTGCTGTATTGGGAAGGCGCCGTGAGCCTGGAGGGCACGCGTGAAGGGAAGCCGCTCACGGGCCGTGGCTACGTGGAGCTGACGGGGTACGCGGACACGCATGCCCCGCGGCGCGCTGGGACACACGCGCGCGGGACACCGGAAGCCGAGGCCGCCACGGGCAGCCCGGTGAAGTAACCGGCGTCCCGCTGGAAGCGGTGCGCCGCGCGCGAGCTGCTACCGCACGCGCGCGCAGGCGCTGGTCTCGCGCGCGTCGCAGCCCTTCCGGAACGACTCCGTCGCGGAGGGCGCGTCTGGCTTCAGGCCGAGCCGCCCTTCCTCCTGGGCGGTACCGAGCAGGAAGCAGGCCTTGCCTCCTCCGGCGTCGCACGCCTTGCGCAACAGACCGAGCGTCTGCTGGGGAGAGGCGCCGGGCAGCTCCCCACGCGTGAGCGCCTCGAGCATGGGCTCGCAGGCACCCGGAGCCTGCGTGCAGTGGGCCTCCAGCAACGCCACGCCCCGGGTGGGCTCGCGGACAGAGCGCGCGCCGGTGAGCAGCACGCGGGCCAGCGTCAGGCAGGACTCCGCGCGGCCCGGGGTGCAGGACTTCTCGAGCACCGCCTTCGCATGCGCCCAGTCGGGAGACGTGGACGTGGCCGGATTGCTCACCCAGAACAACGACTTGAGGTAGTCCTCGGCCAGCGTGCCGCACGCCTCCGCATCCCCTGCGTCACAGCGGGTGCGCCGGGCCTGCAGGTCCTTCAGCATGGACTTGAAGGAGGGCCCGGCGCCCTTCTTCAGAGCCTGGTCCCTGTATCCCAGGGAGCGGTGGAGGTCGGGTTCGAAGCCCTGCGTGTCCGACTCGAACAACTCCGCCAGGCGCAGGCACGCCTGGGACTCACCCTGTTGGCAGAAGCGCTCCAGGAGCTTCAGCCCGCGCTCCTGGTCGGCGGGACTCGCCGGCGTGTCGAGCAGGAAATCGGCGAGCTTCCGGCACCCGGCGGGCGTGTTCGCCGCGCACCCCGCCTGGATGGTCGCGAGCGCCTTCTCCTCGGCGCACCCCTCCACGTCGCCGAGCCTGCACGCGCGCGCATGGGCCTGGATGACGCCGGCCAGCGAGCGGTCCTGCCCGCGCCCCTCGACGGAGGCCTGGGCCAGCGCCATGCACCCCTCGGCCTCGCCCAGCTCACACGCCCGCTGGAAGGCCTTGCTGACCGCCGCCCAATCCTCCGCCTTCAGCACCTCGTCATGCGCATCGAGGAGCCGGCCCAGCTCGAAGCACCCGCGCGCGGAGCCCTCCTCGCACGACTGGGAGTGGGTGCGGAAGTCCACGAGGGCGTCATCGCAGCTGGCGGGCTGGAGCTCGCAGTGCCGTGCGAGGTACTCGAGCCCCTTCATCCGGTCGCGCTCGACACCTCGGGCGGACCACCAGGCGCTTCCGAGCGCCTCGCACGAGCGCGCGTGTCCCGCCTGGCAGCCGCGCGTGAGCAACTCCACGGCGCGCTTCGGGTCGGCGGTCCGTTCCCCCTCGAGGAGCAGGCCCGAGAGCTCCACGCAGGCGTCGGCCCGCGACGGGTGCTCGGAGGCACAGCCCTTCTCGAGGAGCGCGAGGCCGGGCTGCTCCCACTCCGTCGAGGCTCTGGGTCCCTCCACGCGGAGCTTCCGCGCCGCCTCGATGCAGGCCCTCGCATCCCCCAGCTCGCAGGCGCGGTCCCACCCTCCGCGTCCCTGCCGGGCCAGCGCGGCACACGCCTCGGCCACGTCGCGGGAGCAGGCCGCTTCGAGCACCTGGGTGCGACTGTTCATCGACTCCTCGTCCTTCACCTGGACCGCGCCGAGACGGCGGCACGCCACCGCCTCTCCCCGGCGGCAGGGCTCGAGGAAGGCCTCGCCACACGCGGCCTCCTCGCCCGCCGCGCACGCGCGCGCCAGGAGCGACGCGGCCCGCCCGGCGCCCTCGGGCGACTCGAGCAGCAGCTTCGCGAGCTCGTGGCAGGCGGAGGGCACTCCGAGGCTGCAGGCCTGCTCGAGCAGGGGTGCGGCCTTCGCGCGCTCCGGGGCCGAGGGCTCGCGGCTCCGGTACCAGCTCCCGAGCGAGTAGCACGCGAGCGCATCCGGGCGGGTCGCGGAGCAGGCCTGGCCGAGCAGCGCCACCTGCCGCGCCTCCTCCACGCCTTGGTGGGCCATGAAGGTACAGGCCCGGCCCTCGCCCGCGTCGCACGCGCGTCCGAGCAGCGCGGCGCAGTCCGCGGCGACGTCGCACAGCGGCGAGCTGCCCGCGCTGAGGCAGGCAGGCGCATGGCCCTCCTCGCAGAGGCGGCTCGCGAGCATGAAGCCGCTGCGAGCCTCCTCCTCGTGCTCCGTCCGGTCCTTCCGCATGAGGGTGTTCGCGTGGAGGTGGCAGGCCTCGACATCACCGGCCAGACAGGCGCGGACCACCTGCTGCTCGACGGAGAGCTGCGCCGTGTCGGCGCCGCGCACGGCCGCGACGAAGCGGGCGCAGGCGGCGGCATCGAAGCCGTCGCACGGATTCACGAAGTCGCGGGCGGCACGGCCCGTCACACAGGCGGGCACGGCCAACAGGAGCAGGAGGGTGTGAAGCAAGCGCATGGAGAAGATTCCGGGTGTTGGAATGCGGGTGCGAGCACGCGCCGACAAAATGGGCCGACACTCTAGCCACGAGCGCGGTCCGTGCCCATCCACGGGCCGCCAGGTGCCGCACGTCCCCGGAGTGTTGTTGCCGCCTCCGAGTCATGGCTGACTCCTGGCCGAGCTGGAGCGCGCTGTTTCACCGAGTGAATCGCGCTGAAGGAAATCCGGGGGACTCGTTCAGGGTGGGCACCCCTGAAGGAGGAGTCATTCCATGCGTCGTTTCCTCGCGGTGGCATGTGTCCTGATGATGCCGATGCTGAGCGTGGCCGCGCCGGTGAGCCGGACCAACTACAACGCCAGCCCCGACAACTCGCGGACCTATGTCGGCTTCACTCCGGACCGGCCCGTCCTGCAGCTCTTCATGAACCACGTGGACCGCCTGGACGACGTCTGGCTGCGCTTCGCCGGCCCCGTGTACGCGACGAAGCAGGACGACTGGCTGCGCATCCGCGTCCTCGACGGCTGCCTCAATGAGGTCTTCTCGCGCACCCACCCGCTCGCCCTCACGCTGGGCAGCTTCCAGCAGGACTGGTTCAACTTCGCGCTCGGCGCGCCGCTCCAGCACGGGCGCTATTACTACCTGGAGCTGACCTCGAAGTACGGCGGCTGGAGCGGGAGCGCGCAGCTCGTCGTCAACAACTCCCGCTACGAGCACGGCCGGATGTTCACCGCCGACTCGATTCAGTCGCTCGCCTTCCCCGGCAAGAAGGACGACGTGATGTTCATGCTGAACGGCACGGTGGAGGAGACGAAGGAGTGGTACCCGTCCCCGACGACGAACGTCCTCTGCCCCGACCGCTGCAAGGTGGTGGGCACCGAGAAGACGGCGTGGAACCCGCGCAACTACTTCAACGTCATCGTCCAGGAGACGGGGGCCGCCGGACCGACGGGCTCCTTCTGGACGGACTACACGGCAGACGCGTCGCTCACCGCGCTCAAGGACAACCTCCGCCGCGTCCTCGAGGACCCGAGTGGCCCGCCCGCGCCCGGGGGTCGGCCGACGGCGCCGCTCGACCAGACGGTGCCGTACGACGCGTACTACGGACAGATGAACTTCTACGTCGCGGTGGAGAACCCGGCGACGGACCCGCGCGCGGCCAAGGGCTTCCTGTACTGCGCGAACATCGACGCGCAGATTTCCGTCAAGACGGGCTCGTATGGCTCCTACGGCGCCACGAGCTTCAGCGGCGAGCTGCCGCGTCCATCCTCCGGCGCGTGGGATTACGACTTCTCCCGCGGCATCCTCCAGCACGAGCTCCTGGGCCACGGCATCGGCCAGCTCACCGAGGAATACATCGTGCCGTGGGACGCGAGGGCGACGCTGCTCACGACGCGGCCTCCCAACACGGACGCGCCCGGCTGCTCGTCATGGTGCAGCTCGTCGCTGACGGTGACCCAGCTCATCACCGCGATGGCGGCGGACCCGAACGCGGCCTGCTGGACCTACGACACGGCGACGTGCCAGGCCCACGAGGCGAGCGGGAGCAGCCCGCAGTGCCTCTGGTTGGGAGGGCTGAGCAGCCCGGACCTGGCGTACTACGGCGGGCGCACGTGCATCCCCGCGTCGGTGACGAAGTACAACATCGGCCTGGGCTGCACGGGCAACACGGGGTGCTACCTCGGCCACACCAACGGCGGGCGCATCTCCGTCAACGTGGCGCAGCCCGGCGGCGACATCATGGGCGCGGCGGGGCGCAACCCGGCGGCGGCGGTCGGCTTCACCACGGCCATGGAGAACCACATCCGGGACATCATGGACTGCATCTTCCCGCTGACCTGCTACCAGTACCCGGAGGCCCGCTGCCAGGCGTTCCAGTCGAAGTGGAGCTCTGGCGCCGCCAGCAGGACGGTCTTCGCCACCCGGGCCAACGGCTGCGAGAACAGCTACTACCGCAGGCGTTGAGCGGCGGCCGGTTGCCGCTGCACCCCTGGCCTTCGATGGCGATGAAGGCCGGGGGTGCTCACCGTCCGAGCACGAGCGGGGCCACATATACTCCCGGCCTGTTCGGCCGCGTGCGTCCCGCGGGACTCGACGCGCGAGGAGGGAGGACCGGTTGCCCAAGCCCCTGGTGGACGTGGATGCGGTGCCCGCGTCCGCCTTTTGCCTCACCGATGAGCTGACGCCCTTCGCATCTGGCTGGCACGCGCATCGCCGGCACCAGCTCCTCTATGCGGCACGGGGCGCGCTCCACCTGGAGGTGGCGCACGCGCAGTGGCTGCTGCCGCCGCAGCGCGCCGCCTGGCTCGCGGGAGGCACCCGCCACCGCGTGCGCGCCACACAGCCCGCCACGCTGTGCACCGTGTACCTGGAGCCCTCGCGCGTGCCCGCCGCGCCGGAGGGGGAGTGCCGCGTCTTCGTCCTGCCGCCGCTCGCGCGGGAGATGCTGCACTACTCCACCCGCTGGGGACCGGAGCGCCCACCCCGCGACGCGGTGGCGGAGAGCTTCTTCTCCGCGCTCGCCCACCTGCTCGCCGAGTGGGCCGCGGAACCTCGCGAGTGGAGGCTGCCTCGCGCCCGCACGCCGGAGCTTGAGAAGGCAATGACATACACGCTGTCCCGGCTCACCGGCCCCGCCACCCTCGCGGGCGCGGCGAAGGCGGCGGGATTGTCCCAGCGCACCCTCGCGCGCCGCTTCGAGGACGAGGCCGGCACCTCGTGGCGCCGCTTCCTCCACGACGCCCGCATGCTGCGCGCCATGGAGCTGCTGGCCGAGGACGGCGCCCGCGTCACCCAGACGGCCTACGCGGTGGGCTTCGAGAGCCTCGCCGCCTTCACCCACGCCTTCACAGCCTTCACCGGCGAGCGTCCCCGCGACTTCCGCCAGCGCGTCGCCCGGGGCGTGACGCTGCCGCCCCGGGCCGCCCCCGCTACCCGCCGCAGGCGAGGCGGTTGACCAGCCCGTACACGCCGTAGCCCACCATGTACTTCAGCGTGTACTCGGGGAAGGCCGCCGCCGCGCGCTGCTCCAGCTCCGCGTAGTGCGGAGCCGCCGCGTCACCACACAGCTCCGCCTTGCGGCCCCCCAGCTCCGCCGCGTACGCATTCACCAGCGTCACCATGCCGTCCAGGTAGCGCTTCTCAGCGGCGATGGCTTCCGCCACCGGCGCGGCCTCGCCACGTCCGCCGTACACCGTGGCGTCGGGCCACGCGGCCAGCTCGTCCAGCGCCGCCTTCCACGCGTCCACGTCCGGCACCGCCTTGCCGTCGCGCAGGCCGCCCTCCAGCCACGCGTGCGCCTTGTGGTGCACCAGGTCCCCGACGATGAGCGCCTTGCGGCCCGGTACGTACGCCACCGTCTGCGTCGTGGTGACGCCCGCGTGCTTCAGCTCGGACAGCTCCACCTTCGCCCCGCCCTCCAGCGGCAGCGCGTACGTGCCGCTGAAGGTGACGTCCACCTTCGCCTGCGCGGGGTACGTCTCCTCCGTGAAGGCCTTCACCACGTTCACCCAGAAGTACTTCTTGTACGCGTGGACGGCGGGGATGGCCGCGGCGGTGGCCTCGCTCGCCACCACCTTCGCGCCCTCGCGCTGGAAGACGCCCACGCCGTTGAACTTGTCCGGATTCGGATGCGTCACCACCACGTAGCGGATGGGGTTGCCCGTCTTCGCCCGGATGGCGGCGAGCACCTTCTCCGCCTGTGCCTCGGTGAACTGCGCGTCGAAGACCACCACCTCCGCGCCCGTGTCATAGAAGAACGAGTGCGTGTCGAACGCGCTCGCGTCGCTCGTGTACCGGGCCACGTCCGCGTCCGCGAGGTTTGCCCTCGAGCCCGCGCACCCCACCACCAGCACCGCACCCAGCGACAGCACCACCTGCTTCATCGTGAAGGCCATGTTCCCAGTCCTCGTGTCGAAGTGCCGGGACCACATGTCCCGGCGAGCGAGGCGGAAGATGCCTTCCGGGCTCATGGCGCGCTTGCGCGCATCCGCCGTGGATTTGTTCCCATCCGCCAACGGCCGCGCGCCCGGTGGACGGACCTCCAGCCCCGCCGGGTCAGGCGCGGGACTTCCTCGCGTGGGAAACGCGGCGCCCTACTCCACCCCGCGCGCTTCTCTCGCTGCGGCGTGTAGCGCCCTTCACCCCGCGTCAAGCCCTGGCACCCCGCTTGCCTCTGGGCTCAGTGGCTATGAGTGGAACGTCCGCCGTCGGACGTTGGAGGCAGACCCGGGTATGCGCTGGCTTGGACGAAGCAGGTGGTGGGCGGGGTTGCTGGGAGCAGCGTTGTGGGTGGCGTGCGACGGAGGCGGCACACCGGAGACCCGTCCCGCCGTGGAGGACCCTTCGGGGAATCCCGACGAGAGTCCCGGGGACGACTCGACTCCGCCTCCCGACGAGGAGGACCCGCCTCCCGACGAGGAAGACCCGCCTCCGAAGGAAGAAGAGGACCCGCCTCCGAAGGAGGAGCCCGATGCGGGGACGCCCGACTCGGGCACGCCGGACTCCGGCACACCCGACTCCGGCACGCCGGATGGCGGCACGGGCAATCCGAACGGCGGCGAAAACGTGCCGCCGAGCGCGAAGGACTGGCGCTTCTACGGCGCCGCCGAGGGCGCGCCGCGCGAGGTGCTCGGCGTCACCGAGGACGAGGGCGGCAACCTCTGGGTGGCCGGCGGCGAGGACGGCCTGTGCCTGCTGCGTCCGGGCGCGGCCACCTTCCGCTGCTACACCATGGCGGACGGCCTGAAGCCGTGGGCGCCGTGGAAGGGCAAGGACCCCGCGCCGGAGAAGCGCTACCTCAAGGTGACGGCGGTGACGGGCGGCCCCGCGGGCACCGTCTGGGTCGGCTACGAGGGCCGCCCCAACTGCGAGAGCGAGTTCTACAAGGTCCCCGGTGAGTACGAAGACCCCGCCATCTACAAGAGCGGCGACGCGGACCGCGTGCTGCTCCAGGACGACGGCACGCTGCGCGTGGTGCACTACGACATCCACTCGGTGGAGCACACGGTGCCCGGCTACGGCCACCGCGAGAAGCTCTGCTCCGTGAATCGCATCCTCTGGGACAAGCAGCGCAACAGCCTCTGGTTCGCCTCCAACCACGGCCTGGCCTGGGGTGAGCCGAACTACGAGGGCGGCACGGAGTGCCAGGACCCGGCGGTTCGCGCCGCCAACGAGTGGGTCTACATCTACAAGGACGCGCAGGGGAACGAGACGGGCCGCGAGACGCGCCAGCGCTGCAAGTTCGGCGTCATGGAGCACGTCCACCCGGCCATCGCCATGAGCGACGACAACACCAGCGAGGACCACCGGCTCGCGGGGGACGTGTGGGGCGTGGCGGTGCGGCCCGACGGCGACGTCTGGATGGGCACGCACATCCGCAGCTCGCGCTTCAAAATCATGACCAACGCGGTGGGCCACGTCGGCACCGGCGCGCCGTGGAACTTCGAGATGGCGCGCAAGCAGTCAGAGGAGAAGAAGTACAAGGCCAACCGCATCGACCTCTGGCCGGACGCGGTGGCCGAGCCGCAGATTCCCACCCGCGAGCAGCGCAAGGACGACCTCGTCAGCGACCTGGTGCTCATGCCGGATGGCACGGTGTGGTTCTCCAGCTTCGCGTGGGGCCTGGCGAAGATGAACGACGCGGGACAGGTGACGGCGTACTACCTGGACGGCGCGCAGGACCACTTCATCTCCTCCATCGAACGGGACCCGCGCGACGGCAGCCTGTGGATTGGCCACCGCTGGGGCCGCGGCCTGATGCGGATGCACGCCGAGGGCAGCTTCGTCAGCCACAACAGCGTACTGGGCAGCCTCTCCGGCCTGCCCGTCTGGGACATCCGGATTGCGGGCAGCGGGAACACCCGCAAGGTGCTGGTGGCCTTCAGCGCCTCCCGGGACTCGGCGGGCAACATCGTCCGCCGGGGCGCCATCGGCATCTACACCGGCAAGTGAGGGGGCCTGCCTCCAGGGCCGCCAGCAGGCCCTGGAGGGTGCGCCGCTTCTTCGGCAACCGTCGCCCCGTCGGCTACCCGCCACCGCCGGACAGGAACCTCGCCTGTCCGGCCCCCAGGCTGGAGTAGGTTCCTCCCATCTGGCCGTCTGCCGTTGGGAGGACTCACCCCATGCCGAAGGCGAAGTACGTGCTGGCCCTGGACCAGGGCACCACCGGAACCCACGTCTCCATCCTCGACTCGAAGCTCCAGGTGGTGGGCCGCTCCTACAAGGAGTTCACCCAGCACTTCCCCAAGCCCTCTTGGGTGGAGCACGACCTGGACGAAATCTGGGCCACCAGCGAGTGGTGCATCGCCCGCGCGCTGAAGGACGCGGGCCTCAACGGCCGTGACATCTCCGCGGTGGGCATCACCAACCAGCGTGAGACGACCGGCCTGTGGATGCGCGGCACCGGCAAGCCGCTGGCGAAGGCGATTGTCTGGCAGGACCGACGCACGTCGGAGATGTGCCGGCGGTTCAAGGAGAAGGGCGTGGAGCCGCGCGTGCGCGAGGTGACGGGGCTCGTCGTGGACCCGTACTTCTCCGGCACGAAGCTCACCTGGTTCTTCGAGCACCTGAAGGGCGCGCGCGCCCGCGCGGAGAAGGGCGACGTGTGCTTCGGCACCATCGACACGTGGCTCGTCTACAAGCTCACCGGCGGCTCCGCGCACGTCACCGACGTGTCCAACGCCAGCCGCACGCTGCTGATGGACCTCACCACGCTGCAGTGGAGCGACGACATGCGCTCGCTGCTGTCGGTGCCGGCCGCGTGCCTGCCGCAGATTCGCGGCTCCGCGGAGGTGTATGGCACCACGCGCGGCATGCGCAGCCTGCCGGACGGCGTGCCCGTGGCGGGCATGGCCGGAGACCAGCAGGCGGCCCTCTTCGGGCAGGCCTGCTTCGAGCCCGGTGAGTCCAAGTGCACGTACGGCACCGGCGCCTTCCTCTTGATGAACACCGGCACCACGCCGGTGCGCTCCAACTCCGGGCTGCTCACCACGGTGGCGTGGCGGCTGGGCGGCACCGGCACCACCACGTACGCGCTGGAGGGCAGCAGCTTCATCGCCGGCGCCGCGGTGCAGTGGATGCGCGACGGGCTCAAGGTCATCAAGCGCGCGCCGGACATCGAGGCGCTCGCAGCCACGGTGAAGGACTCCGGGGACGTGGTGTTCGTCCCCGCGCTGGCGGGCCTGGGCGCGCCGCACTGGCGTCCCGAGGCGCGCGGCCTCTTCGCCGGCATCGACCGCTCCACCACCGTGGCCCACCTCGCACGCGCGCTGCTGGAGGGCATCGCCCTGCAGCTGCATGACCTCGCGGACGCCATGCGCCGCGACAGCGGGCGGGACATCCCCGTCTTCAAGGTGGACGGCGGCGCGGCGGCCAACAACCTCCTCATGCAGTACCAGGCGGACATCCTCGGCGTGCCGGTGGTGCGGCCGCGCAATCTGGAGACGACCAGCCTGGGCGCCGCGTTCCTCGGCGGCCTGGGCGCGGGCGTCTGGGACAGCCCGGACGCCATCCGCCGCGCGTGGAAGGCGGACAAGGTGTTCAAGCCGAAGATGAAGGGCGACGTGCGCGAGCGGCACCTGGCCAAGTGGAAGCGAGCGGTGGAGCGGGCGTGATGAAGGCCCCGCGCTGGATGGGCCTTCTGGCCGCCCTGCTCGCGCTGGGCGGTGGCACCGGCTGCCCGGGTGAGCCCGTGCAGTGCTTGGGAGGCACTGCACCGCCGCGGACGGCTACGCGCGTCTTCGGCGTGGGCGAGGAGGTGGCCTTCGACGTCCTCGCCGACCTGGTCAAGGCCTGCAACGCGGACGGGGTGGTGCGGGCGCCGGAGTCCGTCACCGTGGAGGTCAAGGACCCGGAGAACCGGCCCGTGCCCGCCACGGCGGTGCTGGACCCGGGTGGAAGGTTGGCCACCATCCGCTTCGCGGGCACGGTGGAGGGGCGCCACCACGTCATCGTCTCCTTCGCGCCGGTGGGCAGCCTCCACCAGTTCGGCGTCTTCATCGTGAAGGACCGCCGTGGCGAACCCGAGCTGGCGCGCGTCCCCTTCTCCGCGTCGTGCCTGAACCTGGACCGCACCACGAAGGGCACCTGGGTGTGTGGCAACCAGGCCTGGCGGGAGTCGGACACGGAGCCCCAGTCCCTCAGCACCCGGCCGGTCACCGCGGCGGTGGCGGGAGACGTGGTGTGGACGGTGGACGGGGACACGGTGCGCCGCTACGTCGACACGGGCACCGGTGCGCTCGAGCCCGCCGGCACCGCGCCCTACCCTGCCGGCGCGAGCCCGACCAACTCCCAGTACCCGGGTCCCCACGCTCGGCTCGCCACTCCGGATGAGCTGGTGCTGCTGAGCGATTCGCTGCTGCACCGCTACACCTTCACCGAGGCCGGGGGCATCGCCACCGGGCCCACGGCGGCGTGGGTGCGTTCGGGGGGAGGCACGCGCTACTTCGGCAACGACTCCGTGGGCGGGTTCTGGTGCGCGCGGGCCCCCGGCTGCTCGTGGTGAGCATGATTCAGGACCCGAGGACCTTCGAGCCGCGGACCCAGGCCTGTCCGTTCCAGCCCGGCACCGCGGGAGGCTACGTCTCCGTGCCGGGCGAGCCCTGCCAGGACGTGTCGGGCGAGCCCGTGGGGTACGAGGAAGGCGTGGTGTGGACCCGGACCTTCGACACCTCGTCGCCGCTGCTGCTGGAGATACTCCGCCGCTTCGCCGTCACCGGCGACCGGCTGGCGGAGACCGGCTCGTTGTCGCTGGAAGGACAGTTCCCCAGCATCCCGCCCCCGCTGCGCCCGGGCCCCTCTCTGCCGCAGATGGCAGCGCTGGGCAACTCCGGAGCCTACGTGGCACCGCGCTGGAACACTGAAACCGGGCGGGTGGTGCTGGAGATGACGCCCTCGCCGACAGGGAGCGAGCAGCCCCACATCCATGAACACTTCATCTGGGTGAAGGCTTCTGATGGGGCGGGTCTGGTGGTGTACCCGCGGTCGTCCACCCGCTGACGGCGCGGCACTGACGGCTTCCCTCGGGCGCGGGAGCGGGTAGAAAGCGGTCATGGCCTATGACCGCACGCTGCTCGCTCCCGAGGCGCTCCAGTCCTTCCTCTCCCAGCATCCCGAGTGGAAGCACGAGGGCGGGATGATTCGCCGCACGTACGAGGCGCCCTCCTTCCTCGCCGGCATCGCCTTCGTGGAGAAGGTGGCGCAGGCGGCGGAGAAGGAGAACCACCACCCGGACATCGACATCCGCTGGAGGAAGGTGACGCTGGCGCTCGTCACCCACGACGCCGGGGGCCTCACCTTCCGCGACACCGGCCTGGCCGCCGAGGCCGACCGCCTCTTCGCGGAGGTGGTGCGGGCGAAGTGAGCACCGGGGCACGCACGTATGGGTGGGTCCTGCTCTGCGCCGCGGTGCTGTGCGGGGCTCCGGCGGCGTGGGCGCAGGACGAAGAGCCCCAGGCGCCGCGCCCGGAGCGGCTGTACTTCAACCCCGGCGCGCTGCTGGGCTCGGCGCGCGTGGTGGCGCTGGGCGGCGCGTACGTGGGCATCGCCGAGGGCGCCGCGGGCTTCCCCAGCAACCTGGCGGCGCTGGCGCACCGGAGCGCCTCGCTGGAGAAGGACTGGGACCTGGGCGTCACGCTGACCTGGCTGGACCTGCCCTTCGTGGGCGGGCGCAAGCGGGATTTGGACAACGACGGGCGGCCGGACGAGTCCGAGGACAGCCGGCAACTGCTGGGCGGGCTGCTGCTGCAATACAAGCGCTTCGGCATCGGCTTCGCGCTGCGCAACAGCGCGGTGTCCTACTGCGCCACGGCCGCGTGCAACGGGGACAGCGAGCGCATCCGCGTTTCACTGACGCAGTCGGTGCTGGCGGGGGCGGTGGCCTTCGGGCAGGACGACTTCATCCTCGCGCTGGGGCTCTTCGCGGTGCAGGCGTCCTTCCGCCTCTCCTCGGGTGGTGACGAGATTCGCTACGGCGACACGGGCGTGGAGGTGGACATGCTGTACCGGCCCCACGGGCGCGCGTGGCGACTGGGCGTGACGGTGAGGCCGGAGGTGGTGGCGGACCTGCGCGAGGAGGACGGGCAGGCGCCGGTGCTGGCGGGGCGCACGCTCTTCGGCGCGGTGGTGGCGCCCGCGGTGCTGTCACTCGGGGCGAGCTGGCGCTTCGGAGAGGGCTCCGAGCGCTACAACCGCCTGTCTCCAGCGGCGCGGCGGCAACTGATTGTGGAGGGCGACGCGCTGCCGGTGCCGGAGGAGGAGCCGAAGGGTGCGCCCGCGGGGCGGTGGCTCCTCAGCGCGCAGGTGGACCTCTTCTCCGGCGTGGACAACGCGGTGCCGCTGCGCTCGTTCGCCTCCACGGGGGAGGAGCAGCCGGTGGGCCACGCCTCCGAGTTCGCGCCCCGCATTGGCGTGGAGCACGACACGGTGCCGGGCATGATTCGCCTGCGCGCGGGCGTCTATGCGGAGCCCTCGCCCTTTGACGGCAGGCCGGCGCGGCCGCACTTCACGGGCGGCTTCGAGGTGTTCGTCCTGCGCTACTGGGAGGACTGGGCGCTCACCGCGTCCTTCGACCTGGCGCGCCGGTACACCAACGTGGGCCTGTCCGTGGGATTCTGGCGGTGATGCGGACGGGACTGCTCACGGTGCTGGCGCTGCTGGGCTTCGCGGCCAACTCGCTGCTGTGCCGCGCGGCGCTGGCGGGAGGCGGCCGGCTCATCGACGCGGCGTCCTTCACCGGGGTGCGGCTGGTGTCCGGCGCGGTGGTGCTGGCGGTGCTGCTGTGGGCGAGGGGTGGGCGGCACACGGGCGGCTCGTGGCCCTCGGCGCTGGCGCTCTTCGTGTACGCGGCGGGCTTCTCGCTGGCGTACGTGCGCATTCCGGCGGGCGTGGGGGCGCTGCTGCTGTTCGGCTGTGTGCAGGCGACGATGCTGGGCACGGGGCTGGCGCGCGGTGAGCGTCCGAAGGGGCGCGAGGTGGCGGGGTTGGTGCTGGCGCTGGGCGGGCTGGTGGGGCTGACGGCGCCCGGAGTGTCCGCGCCGGACCCGGTGGGCGCGGCGCTGATGGCGGGCGCGGGGATGGCGTGGGGCGTGTACTCGCTGCGAGGGCGGGGCAACCGCAATCCGCTGGCCGCGACGGCGGACAACTTCCTGCGCTCCGTGCCCCTGACGGTGGCCCTGTCGGGCGTGGGGCTGCTGGTGCAGGGGACGCCACATGCGACGGGGCACGGCGTCGCACTGGCGGTGGCCTCGGGAGCGCTGGCGTCGGGCGTGGGCTACAGCCTGTGGTACGCGGCGCTGCCACACCTGACGGCGACACGGGCCGCCATCGTGCAGCTCTGTGTGCCGGTGCTGGCGGCGGTGGGTGGCGTGTTGCTGCTCGGTGAGACAGTGACACCGCGCCTGGTGGTGGCGGGAGCAGCGCTGCTGGTGGGCGTGCTGCTGGCGCTCTCCGCGAAGGCGGCGCCCCGTGCGCCCGTGGCGAGGGCGTGAGTCACGGAGGCCGAGGAGGCTGAGGCATTCGCGGCCACAGTCTCGCCAGCTCCAGTTCGAGCGCCTCGAAGGGCTCGGCCCGGACACTGACCTCGCCTGACCAGGTTCCGCGCCGCACCCACTGTGCGTCCCTCAACTGGAACACTTCCAGCGTCCGAGAGACTGGGTCCAACAGCCACACGTGCCCTACGCCTTCGCGCGCGTAGATCTCACTCTTGCGATGGCGGTCCAGCTTCGCGGTGGACGGAGACAGCACCTCGCAGACCCAGGCTGGGGCAAGGGTGAAAAAGGGGGCCGACAGGTCCTCCGGCATTCGGTCGATGCGCCAACCCGCGATGTCTGGAACGAGGACGTCGTCGCCAAAATGCAACTCCGGCTCGGTCATGAACCACCACCCTCCGGGGCCGCCATTTCCTCGCTGGAAGGGTGTGTACAGCTCACCAATCAGCGCTGTGTGCGCCGCCCCATGCTGACCTGCCGGACGCGGCATGACGATGAGCTCGCCGTCGATGATCTGCCCGACCACGTTCTCGGGCAAAGCCTCCAGGTCGGCATACGTCGCCGGGCGCTTCGTCTCCTTGCTCATCTCGGAACTCCCCAGGCCGCCAACTCCCCACCCTTCCATCATCGACCCTGTCTCCCTGGAGTGGAACCCCACCCTCTACTGCGTGTCCACTACTTCCTACCCCAGGGGTCTGACATCACTTCCAGCCCACCCTCCTCTTCACGTCGCCTACTGGCTGCGACGACGTGTCTGTTTCTGGTGCGTCGCGTTGCTGGATGAAGCCTTGTCGCCATCACGCCCCATCTCCCCAAGGAGGGGCTCGTGGAACGACGCGCGACGATGCACCGGGCTCGCAACCTGAGCTGGTTCGTCGCGGGCCAGTGAACTCCCGTCATGCTCATCCGGGGCTCAGGGCGCTTCCATTTTCCACAAGGCCCCGAGCTCCAGTTCCAGCACTTCGAACGGCTCGGCACGCACGCGAGCATCACCCGCCCAGGTGCCCCGCTCCACCCACCGTCCGCCTTGCAACTGGAACACCTCCAGCGTCCGCGTGCCCGGGTCCACCAGCCACACATGCGAGATGCCCTCGCGTGCGTAGATTTCCCTCTTGCGCTTGCGGTCCAAGCCCGCTGTGGAAGGAGAGAGCACCTCGCAGACCCAGTCCGGCGCCTGGGTGAAATATGGGACTCGGGGCATCAAGGGCATGCGCTCACGACGCCAGCCCGCGATATCCGGCACCAGGACATCCCGGCCAAAGTGCAGCTCAGGCTCATCCATGATCCACCAGCCACCGGGCCCGCCCCGCCCACGCTGGAAGGCGCTGCCCAGGTCCATGAGCAGCACGGAGTGCGCCATGACGTGCGGGCTCATGGGCCGCGGCATGGCGATGAGCTCGCCGTCGATTATCTGCCCGACCATGTGCTCGGGCAGCGCCTCCAGGTCGGCATACGTCGCCGGGCGCTTCGTCTCCTTGCTCATCTCAGAACTCCCCAGGCCGCCAACTCCCCACCCTTCCATCATCGACCCTGCCTCCCTGGAGTGGAACCCCACCCTCTACTGCGTGTCCACTACTTCCTACCCCAGGGGTCTGACATCACTTCCGGCCCGTCCTCCTTCTCACGTCGCCTACTGGCTGCCATGACGTGCCCGTTGCCACGGGTTCGCCTTGCTCGTTCGGGCCATGTCAGCGTCATTTCCATCTCCCGCTGGAGGGCTCGTGGAACGACGCGCAACGACGCACCGGGGCTGCAACCTGAGCTGGTTCGTGGAGGGCCAGGGAGCTCCCGTCGTGCTCATCCAGGGCTCGGGCGTCGGAGCGAACGGCTGGAGGCCACAGTTGGACGCACTGACGTCACGCTTCCAGTGCCTGTGCTTCGACAACCGCGCATATGGAAGGAGCGTTCCTTCCGCCGAACCGCTCTCCCTCGAGCTCATGGCCGAGGACGTCCTCGCGCTGATGGACGCCCAGGGCTGGCAGAGCGCGCACCTCGTCGGGCACTCAATGGGCGGGCTCATCGCTCAGTACGTGGCCCGGCGCGCGAAGACACGGGTGCGGAGCCTCGCGCTCCTCTGCACATTCGCGAATGGCAGGGCCCCCTCCAAGCTGACACCGTGGCTGGTGCGCGTCGGCCTGCGGACCCGCATCGGCACCCGGCGCATGCGTCAGCGCGCCTTCATGGAGATGGTGCTCACCCATGATGAGCTGGCGGCCGTCGACCCCGACGCCATGGCGAAGAAGCTGGGCACACTCTTCGACCGAGACCTCGCGGAGTCCCCGCCCATCCTGATGCAGCAGGTGAAGACCATGGCCCGCGCGGATGCACGGCCGTTCCTCTCCGACCTGGCCGGCATCCCCACGCTGGTCGCGAGCGCGGAGCATGACCGCATCGCCACGCCCGCCTCCGGCCGCGAGCTCGCGCAGGGGATTCCCGGCGCGCGCTACGTCGAGCTGAGCGGTACCGCCCACGCGATGACGGTGACACGGGCCACGGAGGTCAACGCCCTCCTGGTGGAACACCTGGAGCACGCGGAGCAGGACTCCCGCTCCGCCACGCGCGGCGCCCGGGGCTGACCCGAAGGCCCCTGCCCCGGCGGCCTCAGCCGCCCTGCTCGCAATAGCCGTAGTTGCAGGAAGGTGCCGAGGACGGGCAGTCCCCGGGGCCACCGCACGGCGTGCAGGAGGAGGCACCGTTGGCCACCTTGTCGAAGAAGCACCCGCAGCGCAGGCCGGTGGTGACGGGCGACAGCGGGCCCATCTCCGCGGTGCGCTTCACCTTCATGGCGCACTTGGGCACCAGGTGCTTGTTGATGATGGCCTCCAGCAACGCCTGCTCGAGCTGCGGGGCGGCGAAGCGGCTCACCAGCGCGCCCGCGGCGGCCGTGGGCAACCCGTTCTCCACCCGCGTGTAGAAGTGCACCGGCCCCCAGATGGGGTAGTGGCCGTCGCGCACGTTCGCCTTGTCCTTGGCGAACGGGGTGGAGTCCGGCAGGAAGCCGCACTTCTGTCCCCGGGCCTGGAAGGCGAGGATGCGCAGGTTGGAGCGCTCCTCGTCCGCCACGTCCGTGGACAGGATGCCAATGGCCTTCTCCGAGGAGCTCGCGTCCAGCAGCAGCTTCATGTTCTTGCGCACGCCGTCGCTGCCGCCGCGGTCCACGCCCCACCACTTGTCGGCCGGCACGCTGATGGCCCGGGCAATCATCTGCTGCGTGCCGGAGCTGGCGTTGCGCACGAAGAACAGCGTGGGGTCCAGCCACGGCGTGGCCTTGCCCTGGTTGCCGCCCATCCCGAAGGCCATGTACGCCGCCTCCGCGCTGACGCTCTTCTGCGTGGAGTTCACCGGCACCACGAAGGTCATCGGCTGGATGGGGCCCTCGTAGTCGGCAATCTGCACGCCGGCAGGCGCCTCGACGCTGCACGTGGAGGCGAAGACGTCCGACACGCCGACGTCCACCAGCACGCCCTCCGGCGGCAGCGAGCACTCCTGCGCCGAGCCGTCCGCCTTGAGCAGGATGGCGTAGTTGGCGGCCCGCGTCCCCGCGGCGGGAATGTCCTTCATCACCCGCTTCGTCGGGTCCGTGCTGTAGATGGCGGTGACGCCCGTGCACGAGCCCTGGGACTGGTAGACGATGCTGTAGGCGGGCGTGTCCTGGGCGAGCAGCGGCGCCACCACCGTGAGGAAGGAGCGGACGGCCGACGAGCCCGCCACGTAGACCACCTGGGTGGCGGGGCAGGAGATGGTGGGCGTGTTCGTCTGCGCGTGGGCGGCCGGGACGGCGAGCGCGGCGAGGAGCAGGGCCAGCGCGCGCGCCGGGCCGCCGAAAAAGGCGGAAGGTCTCATGGGTGGCGGTTCTTCGAAAGAGGAGCGGGAAGAGGACGGAGCGGCTCAGGGAGGCCGGGGAACGAGGTCGGGCAGCGCCTCGTCGGGATTGCACCGCCCCAGGCGCGCGCAGTTGTCGAAGGGGATGCACTCCGCGCGGGTGCACTGGTTGAGGAACTGCTCGTCGCGAGTCGCATCACCGCGGAAGCAGCCCTGCGGGCCGAGCCCGGACGGCATGCACACCCCCTCCTGGCAGACGGGGTAGGTGCCGAAGCGCTCGCAGTCCACGTCCGTGGAGCACTGCGCGGATTCGGTATCCAGGGCCAGCGAGCAGCCGGTGGCCGCCAGCAGCACCGGGGCGAGCAGGACGCGGCGCGCCCGGCGGAAGAAGGAGAAGGAAGGCAAAGGCATGGGTGTGGCTCTGGAAGTCTGAAGGCTAGAAGGCACCGGCAACACCCACGCTGCCGGGACCCACGCCCACCGTCACCGACGGGGCGGAGGCCTCGGAAGAGGCGTTGGAGGAGGAGCCGCCGCCGGAGAAGGTCATGAAGGCGGAGATGCCGGCGGCCACCACCGTGGCTCCGGTGAGGATGTCGCTGGTGAGGGCCATCGTCTTCGCCTTGCTGCTGGCGTCGTCCAACTGGGCGCGCGTCACGCCGAAGGTGTCCCGCTGCGTCTTCAAGTCACTGGCCGCACCGTTGGCGAGCAGGGCGGTGACGCCCGCGCCCACCGCCAGCGCGCCGGTGGCGGTCCACATCTTCCAGGGGAAGCCGCGCGGCTCGGCCCGGGCCGAGAGGCCGGGAGCCGCCGACACGGGGGCGGAGGCCACGGGCGCCGCCACGGGGGCGGGCTTCGGCACGGGCGGAGGCGCGAAGTCGAGCTGCACCCGCACGCTGTCCATGCCGGCCACGTCCACCATGCGCGTGACGGGCGGCTCACCGGGCAGCTCGGCCGTCACCTTGCGCCGGCCGGCGCTCACCACCACCGGCTCGGACAGCGGGGTGCGCCCCACCGGCTGGTCATCCACGGACACCTGCGCGCCCACCGGCTGGGTGACGATGTCCAGCGAGGCCACGCGCGAGCGCAGGCGCTCCACCTCGCGCTGCACCTCCTCGCGGCGCTGGGCGGTGATGTCCGCCTGCCCCTCCTGCAGGTACTGCTGGAAGCTGCTCAGCGCGCCCGCGTAGTCCTGAAGCTGATACTGGACCTGGGCGATGCTGTAGAGGAGCCGGTAGCTGGGCGCCAGCTCGTAGGCGCGCTCGAACTCCACCAGCGCCGCGCGGAAGTCGCTCTCCTCGTAGAACTCCTTGCCGCGCTCGTAGCGCCGCTGCGCCTCCTCCATCTGCTGGTTGCGCGGGGTGGGGGCCTTGCGAGCGGGGGCGGCGCTGGCGCTGCCCGCGGCCATCGCCACCAGGAGCACGAGGGCGAGCCGCTTCGGATGACACATCGAGATGGGGGTCATGGGGTTTCCGAGGAAGGGGTAGCGCCCTGCTCGGCCCAGGGGTCGTCCGGGTCGAGGGTGCGCCGGGGCGGCTTGCGCCGGGCCGGCTTCGCGGGCAGCTCGGCGAAGTCCGGCGACTGGGGCTGCACCTGGGCCGGCTCGCGCGGTGGGCTCTCCACGACGGCGGGACGGCGCGACTCCTGGCCGCGCCGGGAGAGGGTGATGTCGAGCGCCAGGTCGCGGTCGAGGCGCACCTCCTTCACCACCGTCGTGTAGCCGGAGGCGGAGACGCGCAGCGTGCGCACGCGGCCATCCCGGGGGAAGGTGTCCGAGAAGGGGTTGCCCTCCAGCGGCTGGTCGTCCAGGCGAAGCTGGGCCTTGCGCGGCGTCACCGTCACCTGCAGTTCCACCTCCGCCGGCTCGGCGGGGGCCTGCGCCGTGGCCCCGGCGGGCGGAACGACGGTTCCTTCCACGGTGGCGCCCTGCACGGCCGTGGCGACGCCGGTGGGCGGAACGACGGTTCCTTCCGCGTTCGTGCCCGCGGGGGCCGTGCCCGGCACCCCTGTCGTGGAGGGCACCGCGCCGTTGGCCCCGGGCGCGGCGGGGACGCCCGTGGAGGGCGGCGTGTTGGCGGCCACGGGGGCGGAGGGCGGGCCACCCCCACCGCTGGGGCGCAGGACCACGGCGACGGCGCCCGCCAGCAGCGCGCCGACGCCCACGGCGAGCAGGAGCACGCCCCGGCCTCGCGTCAGGAACAGGGGGCGGGTGGGGCCGGTGGGCTGCGGCGGGGTGACCTCCGTCGGAGCGCGCATGGACGGGCCGGTGGCGGGCCGCGGAGGGCCGGAGCCCGGCGGCGCATCCCAGGGCACGCTGACCCCGCCGGAGACAGGGGTGCCCACGACGGGGCTCCCACCGACGGGCACGCCCGCGCGGCTGATGAGCTGGGCCATGTGCTGCGCGCCCACCGGGTGCCCGCAGCTCAGCAGGTACCGGTCCAGGTCCGCCTGCATCTGCCGGCAGTCCGCGTACCGCGTCTCGCGGTCCTTCGCGAGGGCGCGCTGGATGATGCGCAGCAGGGCCTCGGGTGCGCCTTCTCGCCGCGCGTCCACGGGAATGAAGGGCTCGAAGAGGATGGCACGCATCAGCGCCGCTTCGTTGCTGGCCTCGAAGGGCTTGGCACCCGCCACCATCTCGTAGAGCACCACCCCCAGCGAGTACACGTCCGTGCGTGGGTCCAGCGGCTCGTTGCGCAGCTGCTCGGGCGCCATGTACGGCACCTTGCCCTTGAGCGTGCCCACCTGCGTCTGCGGCGCCTGGCTGGTGGCCTTGGCGATGCCGAAGTCCACCAGCTTCACGTTGCCGCTGCGTGACAGCAGGATGTTGTCGGGGCTGACGTCGCGGTGAATCATCCGCAGCGCCTCGCCCGTGTCCGGATCACAGAACTCGTGCGCGAACGTGAGCCCCTCGCACACCGCTGACGCGATGCGCGCACAAAGGGGATAGGGTATCGCCTGGCCCTGCGCGGCCAGCCGCCGCAGCAGCGCACGCAGCGTCGGCCCGTCGATGTACTCCATCGCCAGGAAGTACGCGCCCGCCGCCTCGCCGAAGTCGAAAATCTGCACGAGGTTGGGGTGGTTGAGCCGCGCCGCCAGCCGGGCCTCGGCCAGGAACATCTCGACGAACTGGGGGTCCTGCGCCAGGTGCGGCAGGATGCACTTCACCACCAGCGTCTTCTCGAAGCCTCCCGGGCCCGCGGCACGCGCCCGGTACACCTTTGCCATCCCGCCTTGACCCAGCTCGGTGACGAGCTCGTATCTGCCCAGCAGATTGGCGCGGGTGGATGCATCACGCGGGGCCGACACTGTTACCTCTCCGTAAAATTCGCAGACCGCGAATAGGCTGCTTCTACAGAGCCGTGGCACATGGGGGCCAGTACGTGACCGCTGTGTTTACATGATCGTTACCTCCTCGTTACCGAGGTAGCTTCACAGCCGTCGCCGTTGCATGGTCGTGACACTCAGCCCCGGATGCTTGCCTTTCCCCGGCGCATCCTGAAGAAACAGCCACCGCATGCCTCCCGAGCCCGCGCCGTCCTCCCCTCGCTCCTCGCAGGAGGCCGGAGGCCCTCCCTTCGACACGGATGGCGCACTGCTCACGTGGCTCCGGGCGCACGGCATCGAGCACGTCACCCGCCTCAGCCTCGTCATGCTCGGCCCGCGCGTGGAGGCCCCGCTGGTGCCGCAGTTCCGCATGGCCATCGCCGGTCGCAGGCTGGTGGAGCTGGCCAGCTCGGAGTCCGTGGCGCGCTGGACCTCCGAGGTCCAGCCGTCCCCGAAGATGCGGGAGCTGCTCCCCCGCCTCGCCTGCCGCTTCCTGGAGGACGAGCGCGCCGCCGCCGAGGACGCCCGCGCCTCCATCCCCGAGCGCCTGCGTCCTCCCGAGGAAGCCCGCACGCACCCCGTCCACCGCCTCCTCGTGGAGCTGCGCGCCCGCATCCCGGACACGGTCGCCGCCCGGCCGCGGCGCTGGCTGTCCCCGGAGACCCTCCAGCACGACGCCGTCCTGCCCGGCTTCAAGCTCAAGGAGATCCGCTGCTCGGAACTGCCGCTCGGCGCCGTGGCCGGCTTCATCCTCCCCGAGGCACGCCTCACCTTCTCGCCCACGGAGGTGAAGGCGGACTGCTCCTGCGGCGCCACGGCGTGCGTCCACATGCTCGCCGCCATCGACACCGCCCTGCTCTGGCTGCGCCAGCCCTGGACGGACGAGCTCGGTGAGCTGCTCGAGGAACTGGTCCGCCCCGCCTGGGAGCGCACGCTGCGCGCCCTGGAGCGCGCCGTCGAGGAGAGCCCGAGCGCGGCGGCGGGCTCGGAGCTCTCCTGGCGCCTGGAGGTCATCCCGAGCTACGGCGTGGAGCTCGCCCCCTACGTCCACCGCCGCAACAAGAAGGGCCAGCTCAGCACCGGCTCGCGACTCACCCGGCGACGGCTCCTCCAGGAGTACGGCTCGCTGCTGTCCCCCACCGACGCGCGCCTCGCCGCGCTGCTGCCGGAGACCGCGGCCCCCGCCTCGCGAGAGCTGCTCTTCGAGCTCGCCAACCACCCGCGCATCTTCCTGGAGGACACCCCGGAGCTGGTGCGAGTCGAACGCGCCCGGGTGGGGCTCGTCGCCGAGGACCGCGACGGCACCGTCATCGTCGCCGCGGGTGTGGACGGAGCGACACTTCCCCCCACGCTGCTGGAGCGCGTCCGTAGGTCGAAGCCCGACGAAGCCCTCTTCCTGTGGGACGAGGGCTCGCGCCGGCTCACCGTGCTCGACGTCAGCGCGGAGGCCCGCGCCGTCCTCTCCGTGCTCCAGCGCCACGGCAACGCCTTCCCTCCGGAGAGCCACGGCGCGCTCCTGGAGCGCCTGTCCAGGTTCTCCCAGCGCCTGCCGGTGGCCATGCCCCGCAGCGTCATGGGCGAGGCGCTCCCCACGCGCAACCTCATCGTGTTGCGGCTCGAGGCCCAGCACGGCGGCGGCGTGCGCCTGGAGGTCCGCACGCGTCCGCTTCCCGACAGTGGAGCGTTCGTCCCGGGTGAGGGCTCCCGCGATGTCCACGTGCGGCGGGGCACCACGCCCTTCCATGCGGTGCGCGACTTCGTCCAGGAGCGCGAGGCCGCCGAGGCGCTCCTGGCCCGGCTCCCGCTCGACACCGCCAGTCCGGATGAGGTCTTCCCCTATACCTTCCTCTACACCAGCGCCCACGGCGCGCTGACGCTGCTCAAGGTCTGCGCCGCGCTGGAGCCGAAGCCCGAGCTGGAATGGACTGGCGCGCCCCTGCGGCTGCTCGCCGGGCGCGGGCCCGCCGCCCTCAAGGTCACCGTCGAGCGCAAGCGCCACTGGTTCGGCGTGCTCGGCGCGCTGTCCGTGGACGGAGAGCGCGTGGAGCTGGCACGACTGCTGGACGCGGCCCGCCGCAAGGAGCGCTTCGTCCACGTCTCCGCGCAGTCCTACGTGGAGATTGAAGACGCCCTGCGCCAGCACCTGGAGCGGCTGTCGGACCACGCGTACCTCTCGCGCCACGGCCTGGAGGTCGGCCCGTCCGCCGCCGAGGCCCTGAGCGCGCTCGGCGCCGCGGGCGCGAAGGTGGAGTCGGACGTCGCGTGGCAGAAGCTCGTGGAGCGCATCTTCGCCGCGAAGGAATTGCGCCCCCGTGTCCCCGCGACGCTGAAGACGGAGCTGCGCGACTACCAGCTCGACGGCTTCCGCTGGCTCACGCGGCTGGCCTCGTGGAACGCGGGCGGCGTGCTCGCGGACGACATGGGCCTGGGCAAGACGGTGCAGGCCCTGGCCGTGCTGCTCGACAGGAGCAGGCTCGGCCCCGCGCTGGTGCTGGCGCCCACCTCCGTGGCCTTCAACTGGATGGACGAGGCGAAGCGCTTCGCTCCGTCGCTGCGGATGCACCTCTACGCGGACGCGGAGGACCGGGGTGGCACGCTGGAGCGCCTGGGGCCGAAAGACGTCCTCGTGCTCAGCTATGGCCTGCTCACGCGCGACATCGAGCGGCTGTCCTCGCTGCGCTTCTCCACCGTCGTCTTCGACGAGGCCCAGACGCTGAAGAACGCGGCGACGCACCGCTTCCGCGCCGCGCGGCTGCTCGAGGCGGACTTCCGCTTCGCCCTCTCCGGCACGCCGCTGGAGAACCACCTGGGCGAGCTGTGGGCCCTCTTCGCCGTCGTCTTCCCGGAGCTGCTCGGAAGCTGGGAGGCCTTCCGCGAGCGCTTCGCGGCGCCCATCGAGAAGGGCATCGACCCCACGGCCGCGCCCGCGCTGGCCCGCGTGCTGCAACCCTTCCTCCTCCGGCGCACCAAGGCCCAGGTGGAGGCGCAGCTTCCGCCGCGCACCGACGTGCGCGTGCCCGTGGTGTTCTCCTCCGCGGAGTGGCAGCTCTACGAGGATGCCCGGCTCGCCGCGCTCTCGGAGTTGGAGACGCGCAAGGCGAAGCTGCGCGAGCAGGAGCGCCGCATCGAAGTCCTCGCCGCGCTCACCCGGCTGCGCCTGCTCGCCTCGCACCCGCGCCTCTACGACCCGACCTCCACGCTGGAGTCCTCCAAGCTGAAGCGCTTCATGGAACTGGTGGAGGAGCTGCGGGCGGAAGGGCAGCGGACGCTCGTCTTCAGCCAGTTCACCTCGCACCTGGCGCTGGTGCGCGAGGTGCTGGACGCGCAGGGCATCCGGTACGAGTACCTGGACGGCCAGACGCCGCAGGGTGCACGGGCAGAACGCGTGCGGGCCTTCCAGGAGGGCACCGCGCCGCTGTTCCTCATCTCCCTCAAGGCCGGCGGCTTCGGCCTCAACCTCACCGCCGCCACCAGCGTCATCCACCTGGACCCGTGGTGGAACCCGGCCGTGGAGGACCAGGCGTCAGACCGCGCCCACCGCATCGGCCAGGAGCGGCCCGTCACCGTCTACCGGCTGGTGGCGCGCGGCACCCTGGAGGAGCAGATGCTCGCGCTGCACGAGCACAAGCGCGCGCTGGTGGCCGGCGTGCTCGAAGGCAAGGACCAGGCGGGCCGACTCACCACGAAGGAGCTGCTCGCCCTCCTCGCCCAGAAGCTCGCTCCTCCGGCCCCGACGGGGGATGAGCCGCCGCCCACCCGTCACTGAGGTGGAGCGGGGGCACCCACGGCCCGCGCGCGCCCGGAGTGGGTAAACCGCGCGCCCCACCTGTGGCGCGGCGGGGTGCGGCGGAAGGAACCTTCGTTCCACTCGGGTGCGGCGGCCGTTGCGCAGCGGGGCGGGCAGGCGGGCAGACGTCGAGCCCCTTGTTGCTGGCACCGTGTGGCATGCGGACCCTCCTCCTCGGCGGAGGGGGTTTTCATCATGCGACTGGGGCTGGGGTGGCGTTGGGCCCGGACCGTCATCGGGATGACGGTGCTGGGTTGGATGGGGCTGGTGACGGCTTGCAGCAGCGGTGAGGTGGACACGCCTCCCGCCACGGAAGACTGCGTGGACACGCTCGGAGAGGACTGCTCCGCGGCGCCCGGGCCTGGTCCGGAGGACGGTGGCGACCTCCCGCCGCCTGTCGAGCAACCCCAGGAAGAGGAGCCTCCGGACACCCGCCCGGAACCCACGCCGGAGCCACCGCCGCCCCCGCCGGGCCCGGGTGCCACGCTGTGGGTGGCGCGCGAGGGCACGCCGCAGGACGACCTGGCGCTGGACGCGGCGGTGGACGCCAGCGGCGACATCTTCACGGTGGCCATCCACGGCATCGACGACCTGGAAACCCGCACCCGGACGGATGACCGGGTCTCCCTGGTGCTGACGCGGCGCTCGGCGGATGGCGAGACGCGCTGGCAGCGGACCTTCGAGGTGCGCTCGCCCGAGACACCCGCCGAGCTGCACGCCGACGTGCGCGCCCATGTGGCCGTGGACCCCGCGGGCGGCTTCTTCCTGGCGGGCAACGTGACGGGCCTGCTGGACTTCGAGACGCGCGAGCTGGGCGACGGCGCCTTCGTGGCCCGGCTGGACGCGAATGGAAACCTCGTCTGGGCGACGCCCGCGGGCACTGGCCTTACCGTGGCGGACCTCGCGGTGGATGCACAGGGCCGCGCGCTGGTGGCCTTCAACGACTCCGGCGCGGTGGTGGTGACGTACTCGGCGGACGGGAAGGCGGAGCACTCCCTCTCCATCGGCAGGCCCGAGGGCAAGGAGGACTCCGTCGAATTGACCACACTCGCGGTGGACGGCCGTGGGCGGATGGCGGTGGGCGGCCGCTACGTGGGCGCGGTGCGCATCGGCAACCAGCGCGTGGAGTCCACCCGCGACGGCAGCCCCTTCCTGGCGCTCTACTCGGACGGCGCGCTGACGTGGGCCAAGGCGCTGCAGCACGCGCGCGGCTCCGTGACGGCGGTGGGGCTGGACGGCCAGGGTGCGGTGGTGGCCACCGGGTCCTTCCTGGGCACCGTGGACTGGGCGAGCAAGAAGCTCCAGGGCCACCCCTACCGCTACAGCCCCTTCCTCATCTCCACGCAGTCGGGCGGCCAGGAGCGCTGGAGCCGCAACCTCGGTGACGGGCTCCAGGTGGGCTCACTCGCGGTGGACACCACAGGCGAGGTGGTGGTGGGAGGCTTCACCTACAACCGCATCGAGGACGGCGCCGCCAGCTCGGACGGCATGGGTTCCTCGCAGCCGGTGGCCCTGCGCTACGACGCCACCGGCGCGGTGGTGGCCACCCGACTCTTCCTGTCGGACCCGCCCAGGCCACGGGGCGAGCTGGCCGGCCTGGAGGCCATGCCCACCGTGGCGGTGCTGCCGGGAGGCGATGCCATCCTCTTCGGCCACACGGACCGAGAGAGCGACTTCGGCCCCGGCCGTCGCCCCGCCGCCCGGGCGGACATCTTCCTCCTGCGCCTCAAGCGTTGACGTTTGAAAGCGCCGGGCGCGCCGCTGGGGCGCCCGCGCGCGTTCGAGGGCCACGGTGCGCGGCGAGTGTCCGCGACCCGTGGCCCTTCGTGTTTCCAGCGGACGGGCTGCGAGCGGAGCGGAACGGGGCAAAGCCCGCCTCCGGCCCCGGCGCCTGCACGCGAGCGGTGCGAACGGGTCGCGGCGGATGGACGGGGCAAAGCCCGCCCCCGGCTCCTGCACGTTACCGGCGCGAGCTCTTGCGGCTGGTGGTGCGGCGAGCGGCGCCCTTCCGGGTGCCACCCCGTACGGTGGTGGTCTTGCGAACAGTCGTCTTGCGAGCCGTCCTCCCGGCGGCGGCCGTCTTCCGCGTGGTGGCCTTGCGAGCGCCCCGACCCGCCACGCGGGCGGTCTTCTTGCGAGCAGCGCTCTTGCGGGTGGCCGTCTTGCCGCGGGCGGCCGTCTTGCCACGCGTGGTGGCGCGCTTCGCGGAGGTCTTCCGCGCGCCCTTCCGGGCACCGGCGGCGCGCGTGGAGGTCTTGCGGGTGGTGCGGCGCGACGAGGTACGGCGCCGCGTGGTGCCTCCCGTGCCGGCGGTGCCAGTGGTGGGGGTGGACGCCAGGGCGTCGGTGATCTGCGAGTTCACGAGGGTCTCATTCGTCATGCAATCGGCTCCGGAAGAGAGGACAGCGTGTGAAGCCAGGGCAGGGTACGCCCATTCCCTCACGCGCAATGCAGCGAACCCATACAGATGAACGACAGCGGACGAATGACACGCGCGGCGCCGCTCAGCGAAGCGCGATGCCGTGCTCGCGACCGAGCCGCTCCACGTCTTCGAGCACGACGACGTCCAGCCCGCGCGCGGTCGCGAGGGTCCAGGCGCGACGGAGCCACTCCTCGAAGTGCGCCGTATCGCCCCGCAGGGCATGTGTCCTCGCCACGTCGAGCTGCACATCCACCAGCGTGAGCCAGTCCTGGTGGGCCTCGGCGTTGGCCATGGCCTGCTCCAGATGCGAGAGCGCGGACGCGGCGTCCTCGCGGCGCAGGTGGACGCGGCCCAGGGCGGCGTGGGACTCGCGCAGGCTCGCCGGGTCCTTCACCTCCTCGGCCATGCGCAGTGCCCGCTGCACGGCGGCGAGCGCCTCCTCACTCCGGGGCTCGCGCAGGGTGAGCACCTGGGCCAGGGTGATGAGCGCGAACACCTGACCGGTGCGGAAGCCCACCTGCTCGCGCAGGCGCAGGCACTCCCGGTGCCGCGCGAGCGCCGTGTCCAGGTCCCCGTCCTTCTCCGAGAGGTCGGCCAGGTGCCGCAAATCATACGACTGCATGAGCGCGTCTCCGGACTCCCGTGCGAGCGCGAGGGAGCGCTCGAAGAAGCCGCGCGCCCCCGCGGTGTCGCCCTGGAACTGCCGGGTGAGGCCCAGGTGGAAGAGGGCCTCGGTGACGCCGCGCGTGTCTCCGGCCTCCCCTGCCAGCACCTGGGCCCGCTCGAAGAGGGTGACCACCGGTTCCCACTCGCCTCGCCCCGCGACGACCTTGTTCCAGTAGAGGAACATGCCCTGCGCATCCAGCGCGGCGGCCAGCGCGCGCGGGTCCCCCGAGGCCTCCGCGAGCTGCCGCGCGCGCTGGAGGACAGCGAGCACGTCGGCCTCCTTCATCCCCGGCTCATGGCGGAGCTGGCGCGTGAGGACCCGGCCCAGCTCCGCCTGGAGGCGGGCCTCACCGGCGGCGTCCTTCAGCAGCCGGGCCCGTTCAATGGCGAAGCGTCCCAGGTCCGCGGCCTCGTGGAAGCGGCTCTCCAGGTCATACGCCTGCATGACGGAGACGGCGGACGCGGCGAAAGAGGGCGATTGCACCGCGCGCCCCTCGCGCCCCTGCTCCACTCGCCCGGCTGCGCAGGCGGTGACGAGTCCCAACAGCCCCACAGAGATGATGCGCCCCATGTCTTCCTCCCGGGGAAGCGCCCTGGCCTCCCAGCCCCCGGAAAGCTACGGAGGCACCCGGCGGGAAGGGCGCCCATGGGATGAGGCGCGGAAGGAAGGGACGAGCCGCGTGCCCCCGGTGACGGGACGCAGCGGGCATCAGCCCCGCGAGCCCGACCTCCTCACAACGGATGACCGAGCACCTGCTCCAGCCGCGCACGGTACGTCCGGCTCAGCGTCAGCTCCCGCCCGTCGCGCAGCAACAACCGGTGGTCCCCGGACAGCGTGGGCGACAGCGAGTGGATGCGGTCCACGTTGACGAGCGCCGAGCGATGGACGCGCGCGAACCTGCGCGACGCGAGCCGGGCCTCCAGCTCCGCCAGCGTCTCGCGCAGCAGGTGCTCCTCCCGGCCCACGTGCAGGGTGACGTAGTTGCCGGCGGACTCCACCCAGTCGATGTCCTCCACCGGCACCAGCAGCGTCTGCGCGCCGGACTTCACCACCAGGCGCTCGGAGCCCGGAGCCACGGGCCGCAATTCCTGGAGCAGGTGCTGGAGCTGCTGCCTCAGGTCCACCGGTGGCGAGGCCAGACGCTCGCGCACGCGGACCAGGGTGCGCCGGAAGCGCTCCACCGTGAAGGGCTTGAGGAGGTAGTCCACGGCGGCGGCCTCGAACGCGCGCACCGCGTGCTGCGGCCATGCCGTGACGAAGACGACCACGGGCGGAGGCGCCCCTGCCGTCTCCGCGAGCACGCCGAAGCCATCCTTCTCCGGCATCTCCACGTCGAGGAACACCAACGCCGGACGCTCGCGGGCGATGACGGACAGTGCCTCCTGCCCATCGCCACACTCGGCCAGCGGGTGCAGGTCCGTCTCCGGGGCCAGCAGGGCGCGCAGCCGCTCACGGGCCAGGGGCTCGTCGTCGACGATGAGGGTGCGGACCTTCATGGCCGGACGCTCCGGTAGGGCAGCGAGAGGGACACGGAGAAGCCGCGTGGCGCATTGGCCGCCAGCGTCATCGAATGCGCGGCCCCATGGAGCCGCTCCAGCCTGGCGCGCGTACTCCCCAGCCCGATGCCCTCGCGCAGTCCCTCCAATCCCGAGGACGGTGGACCGACGCCGTCATCGCGGACCTCCACGGACAGCCGCTCTCCGGAGCGGACAGCCCGGACCCACACCCGTCCAGGTCCCCGGCGAGGGGCGATGCCGTGGCGGATGGCGTTCTCCACCAGCGGCTGGAGCAGGAGCGGCGGCACCAACGCGTCGCGAGCTTCGGGCGCCACGTCCACCTCCACGTGGAGCCGGTCGGAGAAGCGGGTGCGCTCGATGTCGAGGTACGGCGCGAGCAGCTCCAGCTCCTCCGAGAGGGGCACCTCGTGGCGGCCGTCGCGCTCCAGGCTGGCGCGCAGCAATTCACTGAGCTGGCCCACCATGCGGTCCGCGGCCTCCACGTCGCGGTGCATGAGGGCGGAGATGGCGTGGAGGGTGTTGAAGAGGAAGTGCGGGCGGAGCTGGCTGCGCAGCAGGTGGAGCTGCGCCTGCGCGAGCTGGGCCTCGAGCTGCGAGGCGCGCACGGCCTCCTCGCGCACCTGCCGCGAGTAGCGCACGGCCGCGTCCAGCCCCACCAGGGACAGGTAGATGAGCAGGTCGAAGTCGGTGGTCTTCGACAGCATGTACGTGAAGTACGACCACGAGGCGGGCCAGCCGCCCACGGGCGCCAGCAGCCAATGGCGCAGCACCGCGTGCAGGGCCATGTGCGCCACGGCGAAGAGGAGCCCCGGTGGCAGGTGGAGCGCGAGCTGCACGGGCCAGGGCCGCCCTGTGGCGCGCACCCGCCGCGCGACGGCGAGGATGAGCGGGGTGAGGAGGGCCCAGCTGTACCACTCGACGGCGCCCACGATGAACGTCTCGCCGAAGCCGGAGGGCTCGCCCCGCGACGCGCGGTAGACGGACAGCTGCGCGGTGTAGACGAGCACCAGCACCGTGTACCCGGCCAGCACCAGCACGGGCCCGAGCCAGCGTCGCGGGACGCCAGCTCGCGAGCCCCCGGGCAGCAGGCGCGAGAGCCACGAGGGCCGGGACACGCTCAGCCCGCGCCCTGGAGGAACGCGGCGAGCTTCTCGTACGCCACGGCCAGCGGAGGGATGGGCGCGCTCTCGTTGGCCTGGTGGGCCTGGGCCGTCTCACCGGGCCCGTAGTTCACCGCGTCCACGCCCCACTCACCGAAGCGGGCCACGTCGGTCCACGCCTGCTTGGACGCCGCGGGCAGGGCCGTGAGCGCCAGCAGCTTCTTGAACAGCGGATTGCCAGCCGCCACCGGGCCGCTGGGCGAGGCGTCGGTGAACTCCACCTCCGCGCGGCCGGCGACGAGCGCCCGCACGTCCTCCTTCGCCTGCTCGATGCTCTTGCCCGGCGCGAAGCGGTAGTTGAGGTTCAGCTCGAACGCCTCGGGGATGACGTTGCGCGCGCGGCCGCCCTTGGCCAGCGTGGCGTTGATGACCTCGTAGAAGGGGAAGCCGGCGACATCCACCTCCACGCGCTGGCGGCCGAGCAGCTCCGTGAGGAACGGCCCCGCCTTGTGGATGGCGTTCTCCCCCTGCCACGGCCGCGCCGAGTGCGCGCTGCGCCCGGTGAAGCGCACCGTCACCTGCATGGAGCCGACGCAGCCCACCTGCACCACGCTGTCGGTGGGCTCCATGGCGATGCCGAACTTCACCCGCGCCAGGTCCGGGCGCTGGGCGAACAGCGGAATGAGGCCGCTCTCCGCGTAGGCGCCCTCCTCGCGCTCGTAGAAGAGGAAGGCGAGGTTGACGGGGAGCGTGTCGCGGCGCAGGTCCTCGGCCAGCGCCATCATCACCGCGAGGCCGCCCTTCATGTCGGAGGCGCCGAGCCCGAAGATGCGCTCACCCTCGATGCGAGGCTCGCGGCCCTGGTCGCTCGGGTGCGCGGGCACGGTGTCCAGGTGGCCGATGAGCGCCACCGTGGGACGCGAGTCCTCCAGGTGTCCGAGGAGCAGCGTGTGCCCGACGCGGAACACCTCGTCGCGCTTGAAGTGCTGGAGGGCCCAACGTTCGACATGGTCGGCGATGGGGCCTTCGTGGGTGATGGGGCTGGGGATGCGGCACAGCTCGAGCGTGGTGCGAGCGAGCCGGGTGGCCAGTTCTAGGGAAGACATGCGGCGGGCACCATACCGCCGCGCCACCCGGAATGCAGTCGGCTCCGGTGCCGAGTGAGCGGAGCGTGACACGCGGGGACACCCGGCCCCCGCGTGCGCGCGGCGTGACTCAGTAGATGGTGTTGTTCACGTCCTCGAAGGTAAAGGACCAGAACGTGGTGCCGCCCGTCTCGAAGCCATACAGCACGCCATTCGCGCAGGCCGTCGGCGTCACCGAGGTGGTGAAGCCCCACGTGTTCGACTGCATCGTCACCACGCCCGTCGAGGAGACGGAGAGGGTCCACGAGTCCTTGGCGTACGCCGAGAAGTCCTGCCAGCCCACGCTCCAGTCACCCGTCCAGTAGCTCCGGTCGCTGAAGACCTGGCTGGAATTGGCCGAGCTGTTGCCAATCTTCGCCGGGGTGCAGCTCCAGTAACCGCCCACGATTCGGCAGATGGAGCCGGTATAGGTGGTGAGCTGCCCGGTGAGCGACGACGCGAGGCCGCGGGCGCCACCGCCGCTCACGTTGACGATGGACACAGCGTGCACGTTCACGTCGTAGAGGCGGCTGTTGACGTCGCCGGTGCGCACCCACTCGATGTGCGGCTGGAGCATGGTGGCGCAGTCCTCCGCGCGGGCCTCCGTGGCAACGAGGGAGAGCAGGCCGAAGCCGCAGGCGGCGATGAGGGAAGAAGGACGCATGGAAGTCTTCTTGGGTCTGCCGGTGGAAAGGAGGCGCGTGCGCCGGCACTCGCGTGCGCCGGCCACCCCTTCTGCAACCCCCGTGCACACGCCCGAAGCCTCCGTCTCCGAGGGAAACACGTGCTCCTCACGGCGTGACACCGCGCCTGTTTCCCTGTGACAGGGGTGCGACAGCAATGTAATCCAGTGGCATGTCCGAGAACGCGACCCAGGCCCTGCTCTCCCTGTGCGAAGACAAAGGCCGCTGGAAGGCGGAGCTGAGCGCGGCCGCCGTGCGGGAGCTGCTGGCGCAGGGCGCCGACGTGAACGGGCGCGGCCGGTATGGCTCGACGCCGCTGCACTCCGCCGTGCTCGCGCCCTACTCGAAGTCCGACCCGCACCCCAGCCTCGACGTGGTGCGCGTGCTGCTCGCCGCGGGCGCGGACCCCAATGCCCGCGACGAGCACGCCCAGACACCGCTCCTCCGCGCCGTCCCCCTCAACGAGGACACCGCCTACGAGCGGCACGCCCTGGAGCTCATCGCCGTGCTGCGCGCGGCGGGGGCGACGGTGCCCTCCGACGTGAAGGACTCCCACTCGGGGGCATTCCGTCTCAGCGGCGCGGCGCTCTACAAGGAACTGCTCGACGCGGGCGCTCCGGTGGACGCGCGCGACAACGGCGGAGGGACTCCGCTGCACAGCGCGGCCTCCTATGGATACGCGCCCATCACCGAGCTGCTGCTCGCGCGGGGCGCCGAGGTGAATACGCTCGACAAGCTCGGCCGCACCCCGCTCGGCATCGCGCTGCGCCAGCGAGACCAGCCCTGGGTCAAGGCCAACAACCGCACCGCGGGCTTCAAGGCCACCATCGCCCTGCTGGAGCGCGCCGGAGGCCAGCCGCGCGTCCCCTACGCCCGGAACGAGACGGACCCCTTCGCGCCCATCCCCGTCGACGGCGCCGCGCTGCGCGCCGCCGTGCCGAAGAACCGGTTCCCCTTCGAGCACGAGGTGGACTCGGCGCAGGAGTTCGTCAGCGGAATCCACGGCTACGGCGAGCCCGAGCGGGCCCTGGCCCTCCTGACGGCGCTGCGGGATGCGGTCGGCGTGCCGCCGCGGCCCCTGCGCCTGGCGGGCCCGCTGAGGCTGGACCAGCCCTTCTTCCACCACGGCGACCTGGAGGTGGACGGCGACCTCGACATCGGCAGGTCCTTCGGCGTCACGGGCAACCTCACCGTCCACGGCGTGCTGAAGGACCAGGACAACGACTCGAAGGTCAACGTCCTCGGGGACGTGCGCTGCCACGCGCTCTACACGGACGGGGAGATCAACCTCCGGGGCGACCTCCACGCGCGCGACGTCGTCTACGCCTATTACAACGACCACACGCTGGCCGCTGGCACCATCCATGCGCGCGTCGTCATCGAGGACGACCACGGCATCATGGCGTCCGTCCAGGCCGAGCATCACTTCGACATGGACACGTACAGCCAGGGCTACGGCGAAGGGGTGCCCGAGCGTCTGAAGGAGCTGTTCGTCGACGAGGTGTTCGAGGCGGAAGAGGAAGAAGAGCCGGCCCGGCTCGACAGGTTCGGGCTCTTCGACCGCCTTCGCAAGGGTCTGCCCGTCTTCCGCGAGCGGCCCTGACGCGGAACACCGCTCACGCGGGCGAAGCGGCTTCCTCCTCGAAGCTCGTCACGCCCTCCAGCAGGGACGCGCAGATGCAGGCCGGGCCGTCCAGCGCGGTGAAGCCGTGCACGCTGCTCTCCGACTTCTCCTGCTCCTCGCCCGGCCACACCTCGTGGCCGTCGTCCTCGCGGAAGCCGCCCTCCAGCACCAGGTTCCATTCGCGGCCGTGGTGCGTGTGGCGCGGGTAGCGCACGCCCGCGTTCAGCCGGAGGATGCCGGCCAGCATCCCTTCGCGCGCGGGCCCCACCTCCACCGGCAGCAGCTCCGAGCCGTCCACCGGCCCCGGCATCCACGCGGACGGGTCGCTCACGGACTCCAGCACCGCCAGCGCCTTCTCGCGCGTCAGGTCGAAGAACGCGGCCACGCGGTCCGCGAAGCGGGCGAGCCGCCCCGGGCCTTCCATCTGCGCCATCACCCGCGCCAGCACCTCGGGCGGAGGCTCCACGGGGACGACCAGGGCGGTGAGGCCCTCACGCACGGGCAGCAGCCGGGCCGCCTCGGCACGGCACCGGGCACAGTCGGCCAGGTGCCGCTCGGCGGCCTCCCGGGCCCCAGCATCCAGGGTGCCCAGCGCCCACTCAGGCAGGATGTCGTCCACGTGCTTCATCGTCACATTCCACCCCACTCCACCCTATCTACGGAATGCGGTCCCGGTTGGATTTCTCTCGCCTAGACGGGCACGGCGAAGTCGCGCAGGGCGGCGTTGAGGCTGGTCTTCTGGTCGGTGGACTGCTTGCGCTGTCCGATGATGAGCGCGCACGGCACCATGTATTTCCCGGCGGGGAACTGCTTCTCCCGCATGCCCGGAATCACCACGCTGCGCGCGGGCACCCTCCCCTTGTAGACCTTCTCCTCCGGGCCCGTGACGTCGATGATTTGCGTGGACGCGGTGAGCACCACGTTGGCGCCCAGCACCGCCTCCTCCTCCACCACCACGCCCTCCACCACGATGCAGCGGCTGCCCAGGAAGGCGCCGTCCTCGATGATGACCGGAGACGCGGTGGGCGGCTCGAGCACGCCGCCCAGCCCCACGCCGCCGGACAGGTGCACGTGCTTGCCCACCTGCGCGCAGCTGCCCACCGTGGCCCAGGTGTCCACCATGGTGCCCGCGCCTACGCGCGCGCCGATGTTGACGTAGCCGGGCATCACCACCGCGCCCCGCTCCACGAAGGCGCCGTAGCGCACCGTGCCCGGGGGCACCACGCGCACGCCCGCCGCCTCCAGGCCCTTCTTCAGCGGCACCTTGTCGTAGAACTCGAAGGGGCCCACCTCCATCACCTGCATCTCCGACACCGCGAAGAACAGGAGGATGGCCTCCTTCACCCAGGCGTTGACCTTCCACCCGTCCGGGCCTTTCTCCGCCACGCGGAGCTCGCCCGAGTCCAGCCGCGCCAGCGTCTCGCGCACGGCGGCCACGTGGGCCGAATCCTTCAGCTTCGTCCGATCCGCGAACGCGGCGGACACCCTCTGCGACAGCGCGTCAATGGGTGACAGGGAGGAAGACATGGCGGCTCCTTGAAGCACACTTTGGCGCGCCGCGCCGCACCCGCGTGAGGGCCCGCGGGTGCGCCGTCGGGTGCAGCCTCATGGACGGGCTTCGCCCCACCCCGCCGGCTCCGTCAGCGGATGCGTCTGCGTGGGAATCTCCCCGTGCAGCGACCTGGACGCCACCACCTGCCGGCCGGCGCTCCGTCCTTCCAGCAACACCTCGCCCCGCGCCACGTGCCGCACCCGGGACAGCGGAACCTCCGTCCAGTGCGGGCTGAAGGGCCAGCGCCGCACGTACAGGTGCTCCTGACCGATGAGGGCCACGTGCCCCAGCTTCTTCCCGTCCTCGTCGCGCACCCGCATGCCCTGAACGATGGAGCGCCGCTCGTACGGCGACGCCGACTCTGGCCACGCCATGGCTGTCACCTCCCACCCTCTCAAGCTGGGGCCCCACCCGCCCGGCCGCGAGCACTCGGCCTGCGCCTGTCTCCCCACCTGCCCTCCATGGTTTCAACTGAAAATTTTCAGCAACTTTGCGGGAATTCCTGAGCTTTCGACGCAACCCCCTGGTTCTGTACTCGACAATCATGAGACCCTTGGGTCACCCCCCACCCCCCTCCCGGAGGGCTCATGCGCGCATCCCCCCTGCGCCCGTGGTGCCGTGCCCTCGCTGTGCTCGCGCTGTCCACCGCCGGCTGCTACGGCCAGGCCTCCCTCGACATGCAGGGCGACACGCCCGGCGATGAAGACCCACCGGTGCAGCAGGACGGCTCCCTGGACTGCGACCTGGGCATCGTCCCCGAGAGCGTGACGCTGCAGGGCATCGCCGAGGACTTCGCGCGCACGGTGCACCCGGCCATGGTGCGCGAGACGTCCGGCTGCATCTCCTGCCACGCCACCACCACCGCCCGCCTCTTCAAGGTGAGCTACGAGGGCGTGGAGACCTTCTACGCCGCGCGCGCGGCAGGCTTCATGAAGCCTGCGTCCGGCTCGCTGCTCTCGCGCCTCGTCACCCAGGACGAGGCGGTGCGCATGCCCAAGGCCCAGCCGGCGTGGAGCAAGCAGGAGATCGCCGACGTCGCCCGCCTCACCTGCCAGTTGGCGGCGGTGGAGGCACGCCCGGCCGCGGCGAAGCCGGACGAGGAGTTCCCCCCGGCCCTCCTCCAGCCCTACACCGGCCCGGCCGTCGCCACGTATGACAACCCCTTCATCGGCTTCGACCAGCTCAAGGGGAAGGTGAAGTCCGTCTTCAACGACGCCTGGGTGCGCGGCGGCGTGGACCGCTTCGCGCAGAACGTGGGCGTCTTCGGGGGCGTGGACTACAAGGACCACTTCGTCGAGGCGCGCGCGGCCTCCGCGGACTTCTTCCTCGGCCTGGATGATTTGTCCCGGGACGTGTGCCTGGTGGCGGCCACCAACAAGACGGGCCCCTTCGCCGGGCTGGACCTGGCGCAGCCGCTGGTGGACGTGCCCGCTCCCTCGACGAAGCAGTACGAGATGGAGCTCGCCGTGCGCACGGACGCCACCACCATCCCCGCCGGCACGCAGATTCTGGCCAGCACCGGCGGGAAGTCGGGCAGCACCGGGTGGAACCTCTACACCACGGGCAGCCTCGCCACGGCCCAGCCCTACCCCTTCCCCACCAGCAACACGTACCGCTTCACGGTGAAGGCGAAGGGCGACCTGTGCGGCCCGGACCTGCCGCACCTGCAACTCAAGGTGGACGGCGTCATCGTGAAGGAGTGGGACGTGTCCAACAACACGGCCTACGCGGACTTCGTCCACTCGCAGGCGGTGGCGGCCGGCGGCCACGTGCTGTCGGTGCACTTCACCAACGACTACGGCGAGACGGGCGTCTGTGACCGCAACCTGCACGTGGACGCGCTCCAGGTGTACGGCCCCACGGAGGCCGCCACCGGCACGCAGCGCGCGGACGCGGCGAAGGCGAAGGTGGACACCCTCTACCGGCGCATGCTGTACCGCGCCGCCACCGCGCAGGAGCGCACCGACGGCTACGCGCTGGTGACGGACCTCAACGACTTCGAGCCCAACCTCCCCAAGGCGTGGAGCGGTCTGTGCGAGGGGCTGATGCGCGCCCCCGACTTCCTCTTCACCCTGCCGCCCTCCTACGAGGCCTTGAGTGGCAAGGAGCGGGACAGGCTGCTCTTGGTGAAGCTGGCGCAGGATTTGACGGGCCGCCCGCCCACCGCCGCCGAGTTCACCGCGCTGGAGAGCGGCACGAAGTCGTGGGAGGACCTGGTCGACACGTACCTCGAGTCGCCCGACTTCCAGACGTACTACTTCCAGCGGATGCGGGTGCGCACGGAGAGCGAGGGCACGCCCGACACGGACGAGCCCGCGCGCATGTGGACGCACCTCGTCCTGGAGGAGAAGCCCTTCCAGGAGCTGCTCACCGGCGACTACTCGGTGGATGACGGCTTCAAGCAGGTGGCGCGCACGCCGGAGCACGGGAAGACGGGCGTGCTCACCATGAAGGGCTTCATCAAGAACAAGCCCGGCCTGCCGCACTACAACTACGCGGCGCGGGTGATGACGGACTTCATGGGCGCCCTGTACGAGGTGCCCTCGGAAGTGTTCGACATGCGCGGCGCCGCGACGGCCGCCTCCACGGTGGACCCCAACAGCATCTGCTTCGCCTGCCACCAGACGCTCACGCCGCTGGCGCACCAGCGCCTCAAGTGGGACGACGAGGGCAACTACCGGACGACGGACATCGAGGGGAAGCCGCTGGACGACAGCGACCGCGGGCTGGTGGGCGTCTACTCGTACAAGGGCCAGGGCATGGAGGCCTTCGCCACGCAGGCGGTGAAGAAGGAGGCCTTCGTGCGCCGCACCCTCAATGCCCAGTTCGCCCTCTTCTTCGGCCGGGAGATGCGCCACACGCAGGATGAGCGCGTCGTCTACAAGCGCCTCTGGGACGTCACCCAGGAGAGCCACGGCAACCTGAAGGCCGTGCTGAAGGCCGTCGCCACCTCACCGGAGTACCTGCGATGAACCGCCGCCAATTCCTCGCCGGCGCCGCCGCCGGCACCGCCATCAGCGCCCTGGACTGGCTCCGCTTCTTCCGGGCCTTCGGTGTCCCGGGCACGAAGAAGGAGCTGGGCCTGGCCGAGGCCGCCGCCGCCGAGGCCGCCGCCCCCCACTTCCTCATCTACTGGTTCCAGGAGGGAGGCTGGGACGGGTACAGCATGTTCAACCCCGTCCACACGCCCAATGACGCCGTCCGCGTCATCCCCGCGGGCGAGCTGCGTCCCGTCCCCGCGTGGAGCAAGCACCTCTACCGCCCCAAGAGCTACGGCACCTCGCCGCTGGACCCGCCGAAGACGCAGGGCAACATCCAGTACGGCTACCTCGCGCAGGACGGGCTGGAGCTGTTCCCGGACTTGTCGGTGGTCTCCAGCCACAACGGCAACACGTTCCACTCGGGCGGCCGGTGGGAGTACCACTACGGCAAGTACAGCGCGTCCCTGTCCGGCAAGCGCAACCCGGACGAGCGCACCGTGATGCAGGCCTTCTGCGAGGCCTACGGCAACGGCTTCCTGCTGCCGCACGTGTCGTGGCACCGGTGGCTGTCGGACGGTGAGCTGTCCATTCCGTCCTACCCGGACGGCACCGGCTACTACGAGCGGCTGGGCCCGGTGCACGCGCACACCATCTACGGCAAGACGCCGGCCGCCATGCGCGAGCGCCTGTCCTCGCTGGGCAGCGTGGCCCAGGGCCAGCGCGACGCGCGCATCCGCCAGTTCACCGACAACCTCCAGCAGAACTTCCTCGACGAGAAGAACAGCGAGTCGGTGAAGGCCTTCGCCTCCGCGCTGGAAATCCACCGCTCGCTCACCGCGGGCGGCAGCATCAACCTGGACCCGCGCACCCTCTTCACCAACAGCGCGCTGCGCGCCGACTTCGGCGTCACCGCGGCGGACGAGGCGACGGACTCCTCGTCCATCAACGGCAACCCCGCCCGCTCGAAGGAGACGCCCAACACCAACGTGCAGGCGCTGATGACCTACGAGCTGATGACGAAGGGGCTGTCCATCGGCTTCTTCATCGAGAACCGGGGCCTGCGCCACTTCGACTCGCACCGAGACCGCCGCTTCATCATGAGCAACAAGGGCCAGGCGGACCAGCGCGACACCATGCGCCGCAACCTCTGGCTGCCGCTGAAGACGCTGGTGTCGAAGCTCAAGTCCACGCCGTACGGGACGACGGGGAAGAGCTACTACGACTTCACCACCATCGTCCTCTCCTCGGAGATGGGCCGCACCATCTCCGGCGACGTGGAGTCCATCCTCGCCAACGCCGCCCTGACGGACACGCAGAAGTACGACGAAATCCTGGCCCAGGACTGCTGCCAGCACTGGCGCGTCAGCAGCGCGGCCTTCCTCGGTGGCACCGTGCGCGGCAACACGCAGTTCGGCCGCGTGGGCAGCACGTCCCTGGAGGGCATCCCCCTCATGCCGGACGGCACGCTGGACCCGGCGTATGACCCGGACACCGGCCTGCTCGTCCCCGGCCGCACGAAGAGCGCCACCAGCTTCATCACCGACGCGGGCCACCTGTACTCGACGGCGCTGTACCTGTCGGGCCTGGACCCGGCCGCGCTCAAGGCCGCGGGCAAGGGGCGCAACGACAGGCCGGCGCTGAAGTTCATCAAGAAGCCCTGAGGCCCCGTGGATGACGGACGCGGCCGGCAAGCCCGAGAGGGACGTGCCGGCCGCGAGCCTGGGCTTTCCGTCAGCGGGCTACCTCCCCAGCACCTTCGACACGGCGTCCACGATTTCCTGCTCGGTGGGGAACGCCAGCGTCTGCTTCTTGATGACCACCCTGCCGTCCACGGCGACCTCGTAGCTTCCCGAAGGTCCTGTCATCAGCTCCGCTTCCAGGTCCAGCTCGTCCTTCAGTGCGGCCGCCGCACGGGCGGCCCGGGGCTTGTAGCCTCAGGAATTGCAGTACGTAATCGACACCTTCGGGTCGGCCATGAGGGGCCTCCTTTGCGTGTGCATGGGGCGCACGGCGCGTGCGCCCGCTCCCCTGAATTAGTGCGCCGCCGGGCGCCACGCCAGCCCGCCTGCTCGCTTCCCGCCGTGCCCGCTCAAGGCCCCTCCTACCGGGAGAGTCCAGGACTCCTGGAAACGGACGGAGGGTGCATTCCCCCGGTGGTGGTGGCGCGGCTAGGTTCCGCGCGCCATGACGGACTTCCGTGAACGGGTTGCCGCCGCGTACGACGCAGAGACGTTCCGCCGCGAGGGACACCGGCTGGTGGACACGCTGGCGGGCTACCTCGCCGGGGCGGAGCGCGGCGAGGGGCCGGTGCTGCCCTGGGCCGCGCCCGCGGTGAATGTGGACCGCTTCGCCGCCGCCTTCCCGGAGGAGCCCAATGGCGACTTCGCGGACCTGGTGGCCCGGGTGCTGTCGGGCTCCAACCACCTGCACCACCCGCGCTACGTGGGCCACCAGGTGACGGCGCCGGTGCCGCTGGCGGCGCTATGCGACGCGGTGTCGTCGCTGCTCAACAACGGCATGGCCGTGTACGAGATGGGCCCCGTCTCCACCGCCATGGAGCGCAACGTGCTGCGGTGGATGGCGGCGCGGCTGGGGCTGCCGGAGAGCACGGATGGAGTGCTCACCTCGGGAGGCTCGCTGGGCAACCTCACCGCGCTGCTCGCCGCGCGGCAGGCGAAGGCGGGCTACGACGCGTGGAACCAGGGCGCGCACGCGGGCCCGCCGCTCACGGTGCTGGTGGCGAAGACGGCGCACTACTGTGTCTCGCGCGCCACGCGCATCATGGGCTGGGGCGAGGGCGGCGTGACGCCCGTCGCGGTGGACGAGCACTTCCGCCTGCGGCCGGAGTCGTTGGACGCCGCCTTCAAGACGGCCACGCTCGCGGGGCGCAAGGTGATTGCGGTGGTGGCGAGCGCGGGGTCCACGGCCACGGGAGCGTTCGACCCGCTGGAGCCGGTGGCGGACTTCTGCGAGCAGCGGGGGCTGTGGTTCCACGTGGACGGGGCGCACGGGGCGTCGGCGGTGCTCAGCCCCACGCACCGGCACCTGGTGCGCGGCATCGACCGGGCGGACTCGGTGGTGTGGGACGCGCACAAGGGCCTGCTGATGCCGGCGCTGGTGACGGCGGTGCTCTTCCGCGACGGGGCGCGCTCGTTCGAGGCCTTCGCGCAGGAGGCCAGCTACCTGTTCCACGGTGACGGCGAGCGGCCGTGGAGCGACGTGGGCATGCGCACCATGGAGTGCACCAAGGAGATGATGGCGCTGAAGGTGTACGCCTGCCTCGCGGTGCTGGGCACGCGCCTGTTCTCGGACGCGGTGACGGAGTCGTATGACCAGGCCCGGAGGTTCGCGAAGCGCCTGGCCGCCGCTGGAGACTTCGAGGTGGCGGTGCAACCGGACTGCAACATCCTCTGCTTCCGCCACACCCCGGCGCATGTGCCGGCGGAGGAGTGGGACGCATTGCAGGCGCGCCTGCGCGAGCGGCTGGTGACGCGCGGGGATTTCTACCTCGTGCAGACGAAGCTGCCCAAGGGCGTGTACCTGCGCGTCACCCTCATCAACCCGCTCACCACCGACGCGGACCTGGATGGGTTGATGGAGGCACTGAGGACGGCGGCGCGGCGGTGACCCCACCGCCCACGAACGGGCTCAGGGGCGTGACGCGCGGTCCAGGATGGGCACGAGCACCGCGGCCAGGTCACCCATCACGTTGGTGAACCCCGTGACGTAGCGGTCGGTCGCCGGCACATAGAGCATGAAGCTCTGGTAGCCCGCCGTGGTGCCCAGGTGCCCGACGGCGACGGTCCCCTGGGACTCGAGCTGCATCACGCCGAGCCCATATCCAACCAGCCGGGACTCGGGCTCGGGTGCCGGTTGAAACGAGAGCATGGCGTCCAGGGTGTCCGCGCGCTCGAACAGCGCACCGGCGCGGAGCTGTTTCCAGAAGGTGGTGAGGTCGAAGGCCGTCGTCACCAGGGCGTGACCGCCGGAGGCCCCGGCCATCGAAGGGTCGACGGCGGTGAAGTCCATCAGCTCGTCGTCGAACGGGACGTACCCCCGCGCGCAAGACGCCGCGCAGTCCGTGTCTCCCGGCTCGGGCAGAGTCGTGTGCGAGAGCCCGGCTCGCGCGATGACGCGCTCGCGGACGACCTCGCGCCAGCTGCGACCTTCCGCGGCTGAGAGGATTTCGCCGAGGAGCACGTAGTTGGTGTTCGAGTAGCCGTACGACGCTCCGGGAGCGAAGGTCGGCGGCTGCGCTTCGACGATGCCGAGAATCTCGTCGAGCGTCCAGACGTGCTCCGGGTCGGCCACGATGGCCTGGTTCGTCTCATCCGTGACCCACTCCGGGATGCCCGACCGGTGACCGAGCAGCATGGCCAGGGTGATGGACTCCGCGTTCGCGATATGGGCCGTCACACTCGCCGGCAGCCGCTCCGTCAGGGTGTCGTCCAGAGCGAGCACGTTCCGCTCGACGGACTGCAGCACGGCGGTGGCGACGAGAGTCTTGAGGATGCTGCCAGCGCGAAAGGAGTCCTGCGCGGACATTGGCAGCTTCCGCTCGACATCGCTGAGACCGGCCGCGCCTGACCAGGACTGGCCATTGCGCGAGGAGACGACCAGGGCGACGCCGGGAGTCACGCCCCTGGCGACGGCGTCGTCGAGAGTGGCCTGCAGGTCCGCGTGTAGCGACGACGTGGGCTCGTCGTCGTCACTGCAGCCGCTGACCGCTCCGGCCATCCCGAGGAGCAGGACGATGGAAAACACCGCGCGCCCCAGAGACGAGCGCCGTGTCCTGTTGCCGCCATCCGGATGGAGACGCGCCTTCGACCGTCGCGCGAGCACACTCTCGCGCGAAGCATTCTGTCTGACTTCGAGACTCCGAGCATTGACGATGGACATGCTCAGGAAACACCGTCTGCAAGTGTGCGTGTCACCCGCTCGACGCGGAAACGTTGGAGGGCTGCCCTCCGTGTCGCTCGTGGCCCGATGAGCGGCCCAGGCCCACCAGCAACCCGATGCCGCACCACGCTCCAAGGATGGGGCTGACTCCCATGCCCACGAGCGGGACGGGGAACGCACCCATCCACGGCGCCAGCGCGCAGAGCGCGAGGTAGACGGTGAGCCCGAGGGCCGCCGCGCGGGAGACACCCGCCGCTGCCAGCGGAGACAGGACCGCGCCGGCCAGCGTCACCAACGCCAGCAGCGCCAGGGCCGGAGACGTCTCCAGGGCCAGGCCGATGATGCCCTCGACCTCGGGCACGGGCTGAAGCGGATCCGGGCGGAAGACAGCCATCACCGCCGCCGCCACGGGGATGACCGCCGCCATGAACCTGAAGGAATGGGGCAACGGGTGGGCGAGCAGCACCGCGATGGCGGCGCCAGCCAGCGCCACCGCCTGCGAGGCATCGGGCTGGAGCGCCAGGATGATGGCAAGCACCGGCACCGAGAGCCACAGGGGGCGTCGTCCTACGGCCACGCCCGCCCAGGCGACGAGCGTCATCGGCAGCAGCAGCTCGGCGGCGTTGAGTCTCACGGGGCCGAAGCCAATCCAGCGGTGCACGCCCGAGAGCCCACTGCTGAGGAGCGTGGCCGCAATCGCCGCCACGGCCAACGGCAGGATGACCCGTGCCGCGCGCTGTGTGGCGGTCCTGGCGAGCACGGTGGCCAGGAGGGCGCCGACAATCCAGGCGCCAGCGTTGCGCGCCCACAAGACTGCCGGGACGGCATGAGCGGCGGCCACGAGGCAGCCGACGAGGACCGCACCGCCAGAGGTCACGGCGAACAGGACAGCCGCCCGGCCTGGCGAGGTTCTCGGCGGGTCGTTCGTCATCGACGTCTTCAAGGGGCTCACGCGCGGGACTTCTACCGCGTGCAGCCGAAGCTGCCAAAGGGCGTGTCCCTGCGCGTCACCCTCATCAATCCGCTCATGAAGATGCCCCGCGAAAACGGGTCAGCTTCAGGCACCCGGTGGAACGGCAACGCTATTTCTTGCAGGTCGTCACCGGATCGACCTTGGCCACGTCGGCGCCCCACAGGCAGACGACGCGGTCCAGGGCCAGGCCGCTGCGGGAGTTGCTGAAGAAGACGATGCCGTCGCCGGATTGCGGACGCATCAAGAACTTGGCGCGGAAGCCGGCCTGGTTGCGTCCATCGTGACCGACGGCGGTGCTGCCGTCGCCGAGGCGTTCGATGAAGTGGCCCAGTCCGTAGACCGCCTCATCGGGCGCGCGCGGCGTGCTCAGTTCCGCGGGTGTATACATCTGGGCCAGTTGCGCCTGGGTCAGTGGATGCGCGCCGGCGGTGTTCGCCATGCCGGCAATCATCCAGCGGGCGAAGTCGCGGACGGTGGTGGTCAGGGTCGAAGGCGCCTGCTCGACGTAGTAACGCGCCGGCACCGGCTTGCCACCGTCGTCGTGTCCCTGCGCTGCGCCGGCCAGCACCTCTGGCGTCATGGCGACGCTGCTGTGTTTCATGCCCAGCGGCCGGAACACCAGCTCACGCGCCAGGTCCGAATACCTACGCTGCGTGGTCCGCTCGATGGCCAACTGCATCAGGGTGTAGCCGCCGCCGGAGTACTGGAACTTCACGCCGACTGGCGCGAACAACTCCACCGCACCGCGTCCGTTGGTCTCGCCGGCCAGCGACTCCTCCAGGCTCGGCAGTTCCTTGAAGTCGAGCCAGCCCTGATACCCGCCCAAGGTCGTGCCCGCAGTGTGCGACAGCAGGCGGCGGATCGTGATGAGGCGATGGTCGAACTCGTTCTGCGCCAGCGGCCACGGCGACAGCACCTCGGCCACCGACTTATCCAACTGCACGCGCCCCTGCTCGGCCAGACGCATCGTCACCCAACTGGCGATCGGCTTGGACAGCGAGGCCGCGACGAACACCGTGTCGGGCGTCACCGGCACCTTGCCCGCGTGGTCCGCGTAGCCGAAGCCCTTGGCGTAGACCAGCTTGCCTCCGACAATCAGCCCCACGGCCGCGCCTTGGATATGGGCTTCTTTCATGATGGCCGGCACTTCGCGCTCGATGACCTGGGTGAACGGCGGTGGCGCGACAGCGGGCGCGCGCGCGGCCGCAGCGGCGGGCACGGTGAGCGCCATCGCGGCAGTCAGCGCCAGCGCTGAGAGCGCCCTGGCCACGAAGGCGGGTGTCGGGCCGCGGAAGAAGTGTCTGTAGGTCATGGTGTCCTGGCCAGGCTGGAGTTCGTGGATGCGCGGCGGGAGTTCCAGAGCCCCTACGATGCGCGGCGCACACGATTGCGGAGCAGGACGTCCGCAGCGGCGGCACTTCGTCCGGTTTACCACCGGCATGACGCAACACCGCGCTGCGACGCCTCGCTGCGTCATGCAACGTAATTACATCTGTCTATGAATTGGGTGTATTTATTCACATGCAGTGAGTGTCGTCGTGAGTCCACTCCTCAGGAGGACCGTATGCCCCGAAGCGCCCCGTCCCGTCTGAACTCGCTGTCCATCCTCTCGCTCCTCGCCCTCGTGGCGGCCTGTGGCCCTGCGGAGGAGCCGCTCACCTCGGACTCCCCCGAGGCGCAGTCCGCACAGGTCCTCATGCCGTCGGAGATCTCCGGAGCCTCCGCGTCAGTCGCCACGGAGGACGAAGCAGGCGCGCTGGACGAGGCCATGAAAGGCGAGGGCTCCGAGCAGACTCTCGGCAGCCACTACTGCTGCCAGATTACGTGGCTCGGGGACCCGCAGCCGTTCCAGTGCATCGGCTACAAGACGTTGAAGGAGTGGGCGGTGTCGAAGTGCGCCGCCACGTCCGCGAGCATCCCCGGGACGTACCCGACGCTCGCCTCCGGGCAGTGCAGCAGCTACGTCTTCTGCAATTAGCGCGTCGCATGGGGTGAAGGGCACCTACACTCCACGTCCACTCCCCCGGCACGTGTAGGTCGAGGGGCAACTACCGTTCGGGTTACAGGGTCGAAGGCACCTGTGGGAAACGCATGACTCGTAAGACAGGCAGTCTTCGTTGACGTCGCAATAGTTGATTGCATCCTCCCGCGACATGAGGTCGGACGGCTCCAGTACATCCGTCTCGACACCGCCACATCCAATCGCCAGCAGCCCTGCCACGAGCAGCAACCCGCGAATCAGCGTACGTGTCTTCAGATGCTCTCCTAGCGCGCCTTCCTGGGGTGGAAGGCTTTGTTACTCAACTCTATTTTGGGTTCGCGCAATGAGGCGTGCCGAGCCGAGCCGTCAGGAACCTCTCATGCACGCCTCGCTGACGCGGCGACGCACCCCGCGCCGCGATGACGAAGGTATAGACGAATAGGGGCAGTGTTGAGGGTCGTGGGCTGGTTGGCTCATCCGACGCTCAGGATCGGCTCCACTCCCCGTCCGACCCCTCCAACGCGATGCGCGCCCCCGCTGCGCAGGCCCGCATCTCCGCCGAGCAGCACCATGGACTGGATGCGCCAGTCCCGTATGCCAGCCGCCTTGCTCAGCCGCTCACACGTCCACGCAAGGGCCTGAAATTCATTGTGCTCTACGGAAATCGAAAGATTTCCTGCATCAATTTTCCCTGCGCCGGCTCACTGAGAGAAGTGTCACGTGGGTTCCTCCACTTTCAGGTGAGAAGGCAAGAAATTGAGCATTCAAAACAAGGCAAGGATTTCCGCACTCCTGGCAGTGGCGATGGTGAATGACCCATGAGGCTGCGAGACACACGGTTCTGCGCGGTCGTGTTGCTACTGGCGATGACGGGCTGCAAGGACGACCCGCCCCCCCAGCCCGATGCAGGCACGCCCGATGGCGGTGGCACCGCCGGGCCCACCCTCTCCGAGACCCCGCGCTGGCAGGTGGCCGGAGACGGCCTGAACCCCAATGAGTGCTTCGGCCGCACTGTGGCGGTAGGCGACGTCAACGGGGATGGGCGCAAGGACTTGCTGGTGACGTCACCGCCATGCGTCAGCCGCACGCCGCCGGACCCGGGGAGCGTATCGCTGTACGCGGGCGAGGCGCGCGACTTCTCCCAGACGCCGGTCACCACGACGATGTCGTGGGTGCACCCCAGCCCGAGAGCCTCGGGCAGCAAGCTCACCGCGAGCACCGGCAACATCGACGGGGACGCGTACTCGGACGTGCTGGTGATCTCCTACTACGGCGTCAGCGTGTTCAAGGGCGGGCCGGACCTGTCCCAGGTGCTGGCCCAGCCGCTGTTCCGCGTGCCCGCCGAGTCCACCGCCACCCGCTTCAGCGGCGCACGACTGTTGGACCTGGATGGGGACGGAAAGGACGAGCTCGCCGTCTCCACCCTCGTCGGGGTCCTCACCGTGTACAAGGCGACGCCCGGGGCGCCAGAGGGGGCCTTCACCCCTGTTCGCACGATGTCCGGCACCCTGGCCCCCGCGGGAGACACCAACGGGGACGGGGCCCAGGACCTGCTGGTGACCGGGGATGACTTCACGGTGGGGCTCTTCCTGGGGTGCAAGGCGGGCAGCCCGCAAGCATGTGAGGGGCCGCTGACGGCGCAGCCGGTGTGGACGGGCGTGGCCGAGGCCTTTTACGCGCTGCCCGACCTGAGCGGGGACGGCCGCCCGGAGGCGCTCATGCTCCTGAATGGCAGCCAGCGCCTGCACCTGTCCGACGCCTCGCTCCAGGGCTATTCGCCGGAGGTCACCTGGCAGGCGATGGACGACGCGGTCTTCCCCCTCTTCGGCCAGCTCTACACCACCTTCGGCCAGGCCGTCGTCCCCGTGGGGTCCATGGCGGAGGGCAGCACGGGCCACGACTTCGTCGTCACCGCCGTGGGGCGCGTGTACCTCTTCCGCCCCACGCAGAACGTGTCCGGTCCCCTGGAGCCGGTGTGGGCGTGGCCGCGAGCCAACCGCCTCGACCCCCGCACGGCCCTGGGCCCGACCTATCTGGTAGCGGCGGCCGCGGGCGACCTGGATGGAGATGGCCATGACGACCTGGTCGTGGGCCTGCCGCCGGACGGCACGCGCTTCCCGGGCAGGGTGGTGGTGTTCGGCGGTGGCGCGGTGCCCGACTCGACGGAGCCCGCGCCCGCGCTGGCCCCCATGAAGACGTGCAACCTCGCGGTGGACCCGGTGAACGGCAAGCCGGACCTGACGGTGGACGGGGACGTGCTCGCGCGCTCGCTCTACGTGGAGCGGAGGACCTTCGCCGCGGACTCCTGCGAGGTGCGCGAGGGCTGCGTGCCGGCGGGCGGCGAGCGGCGCCTGTTGCGCTTCTCCACCTCCATCATGAACATGGGCACCGGCCCGCTCGTGGTGCCCGCGCCGGAGAAGAGGCCGGACCTCTTCATCTACGACGAGTGCCACGAGCACCACCACCTGAAGGACTTCGCCGGCTATGCCCTGCGCGACGCCACGGGAAAGGACACCGCGGTGGGCCGCAAGCAGGGCTTCTACATGATCGACTTCACCCAGTACTGCGCGGATGGCCGCCCGTTTTCCGAGTACCTGCCGGGCACGGGTATCTCTCCCGGCTGGTCGGACGTCTACACCGCCGACGTTCCCTGCCAGTGGCTGGACGTCACCGATACCCCGGACGGCGAGTACACCGTGCGCGTGGGCGTGGACGAGAACCACATCGTCGACGAGGACAACAAGCTCCCCAACGAGGTCAGCGTCAAGGTACGCCTCGCTGGTGACACGGTGACCGTGCTGCCCTGAAACGAGGAAGCCCCTCCGCGCCGCCGGACGGATGGAGCCTCCGCACCGGACCCGCATTCAGGGCGAGGCGCGACTCGTGGCCTCGGCGTGGTCGAGGTAGTCCATCAGCATCTCTTCGTGGGCCTGGCTGCGCCCGTGCGTGCCGTTCACGATGCCGCTCCAGTAGAGCCGGATGAAGTCCGCGGTGATTGCGGGCGTCAGTCGGTTCGTCTGTCGCAGGTCCTCGAGGTAGACCCTCGAGTCCCGCTGCACCGCGGCTTCGGGGTTCCGGGCGTCCTCCTGCACGCGCGCCTGGGTGTTTCGGTAGAACCAGGTCTCGCTCAGGTGTCGATGGTTGTACTGCGTCACGTTCATCGAGGTGCCCTCGTTCTGCCGGCTGTCCCGGCCGAGGTCGCGGGCCCTGCCCGTGTCCCTCACGTCGATGAGGTCCCCTGCGGCCTGTCGCACCAGCATGGCGGCGTTCGACATGATGTGGTCACCCGTAAGCGCGCGGACGCCGCGGCGGATGAGCGACCGTGCATGGGACTGGGCCTCGCGCAGCTCACCCTCCAGCCGGGTCCGCTCGGGCCCCGTGGCCCGGCTGGCCTCCTGCTGCAGCCGGGTCACGTCCGCGACCGCCGCGTTGAACGCTCTCGTCTCCCGCTGGAGCGGCGCATTCGACTGATAGAACGGCATCACCTCCCACTCGCGCGCGGGCGCCCGCATCCGCTCCAGCGTGGTTTCACCGGGCGGGTAGACGTAGTGCTCGTCCATGCCGCTCAGAAGCCGGATGGCCCGGTCCTCGGGGCTCATCGTCGACCGGCCCGTTCCCGTGCCCGGAGGAGGGGCTGCTGTGTCGTCCTCCCGGGCCACGTACCCGCGGCCCGCATCGAGCGAGTACACCTGCGCCTCGTGCGTGCGGAGTTGCCGCTCCACGCTGGCAATCTGCCGCTCCAGGTCCGCGCGCTGCGTCCCGGTCGCGGGCGTCGTGCCACCGGTCGCTCCGGCCATGGTCGTCTCGAGCTGCCGCTGGGTGGCCTGTAAGCCCTGGAGGATGGCGTTGAGCTTCCGCACCTCCAGCCGTGACTCGAAGCCCTGGCTCCCGTAGCCCGGCATGCCGGTGAGGACCTGCTTCACCTTGTCGATGAGCTGCCGCACCTTCCCCCTGGCGCCCTCGTACCGCTGGAGCACGCGGGCCGTCTCCATGTGCGCCTGGATGTCCTCGAGCGTCGCGGCCGGCCCCGCCTCGATGCGGACCTGCCCATTGTCATAGCGCACGTGGGTGGTGCGTCCGGGAAGCTCCGGGTTCCTCACCACTGGCACGGGACGTTCGGACGTGGCGCGCGTATCGCCAGGGGAAGTGGGTGCTGCTGGCCGCCCCCCGGTGAGCTCCGGCGTACCGGGCCGCTCGGGCCGTGTAGTGCGCGGGGGCCCCCCGTCCCCTGGCGCCACGGGCATGAGCTGGCCCGTTGCGGGATTGAGCCTGAACTCGGTGGGCGAAAGACGGGTCGCCGGCGGCCTGCCCGTCGGGCTGTTGCTCCCGCTCACCGGGCCGTTGTTCCCGCTCGTCGGACTGTTGCTCCCGGCCGGCGCGCCATTGCTTCCCGACGTGCCGCCGCTCCCGCCCGTCGAGCCGCTCCCACCCGACGCGCCACTGCTCCCCGACGCCCCCTGGCTGCCGCGATTCCTCCGGGTACCGCCCCCACCGCCGCCCTCGCCTCCCACTTCGACCTTGGGCCCCGCATCGCCGCCGCTGCCCTCGGCCGTCATGTCGCGGTGTCGCGCGTTGAGCTCGATGTCCACCACGCCAAGCTTCACGCCAAACCCCAGCTCATCGTCCTTGTACGAGCCGGAGGTGGTCTTGGACTCGTATTGCACGCCGTCGAACGCCTTCTTGAAGTCACCGTCCATCAGCTTCTTCGCGACGCCCTGCAGGTCCTTGCCGCTCAGGCCGCTGAGCTCGGTCGTGAAGAACCGGCCCTCCTTCCCCAGGTCCGTCGTGCCCTCGATGGAGATGGTCGTCTCCGCCGAATCCACGAGGGCCGCCGTCACCGGATTCGAGATGAACGACATCATGTCGTTGACGTCCACCTTGCTCCGGTCGAGCGGAATCCGGGTCTCCAGGCTCACCGTCCCCGAGACTTCGCCGCCGTACTGGCCCCCCAGCTTGTCCTTGAAGCCCGCGGCGATGGACGCCGCGGCGGAGCCCTCGACCTCCACCGTGCTCACCAGGTGCGTCGGCTTGCCGTTCTCGAACTCCACCCGGTAGCTCTGCGTCGCGCCGATGCTCGCGGACAGCTCCGCGTTGAACGGACCCGCGTTTCCGCCGAGCCCCGCCTCGGCCTGGACGCCGAGGTTCACCTCCATCGCCGTCAGGTGGTCGCGCATGAACTTCTGGTCCTCGCCACCCGAGGCCACCGCCGCCGGCCCCTTGCCCATGATGACCGCCGCCCGCGCCGCTTCCTCCGGCGTGTCGAACGTCATCTCCACGCGGCCACCGGCCGACACGGACGCCGAGGCCACCAGACCCACGCCGAAGTCGCCCGTCACCTCGGCGGAGAGCTGGTACTTGCCGTCCGAGGTCATCTCGACCTCGACCTCCCCATCGAGGCCGCCCTTGAGGCCGACCTTCCCCGCGAGGTTTCCGCTCAACGTCAGCGCGTCGCCGGGGCTGTTGAGCTTCTTGATTTCATCCGCCAGCGTGTCTTCGACCGGCGCCGTCACCTGGTCGAGGACCACATCCACCGGCTTGAGCAGCGCCTCCTTCGCGAAGTTCAGCGCGTCCCCGGCGATGTCCCCCGCCGCGTTCGCCAGGTCCATCAGCCCGTCGACGACGAAGTCCTTCGCATCGTCGAGCCAGGGGAGCTGGCGCTCCTTGTCGAGCCGCTTGGGCTCCTTGCCAGGCGCCGGCTTGCCGTCCGCGCCCACCTCGAAGCTGACGTGGTCGTACTTCCACCGGTTGTCGTTGGCCTCCTGGAGGCTCTTCACCTCGGTGGGCTGGTGCTGGAGCTGGGGCTGACCCTTGGCATCCACCGTGCCCGAGGCCTGGGACACCGTCTGGGTGCGGCTGGCGTGGCCCGGCTTGAAGCGGCTGCCGTCCGGGTCATATCCCGTCACCGTGGTGCGCTGCGTGACGTTGCCAGGAGTCTTGGAGGAGATGGCGGGAAGCGAGTCGGTGGAGGCGGCGTCCTTCGGCCCGCGCGTCACCTCCTGCTGGCTGCGCACCACCTGCACGCCGTTGCCATTCTTGTCCGACTTCACCGGCTGGGTGGCCACCGTCTCCGACTTCCGCGTGGACACGGCGGGCTCGCCCTGCGCGTTGAAGCGGGTCTCCTCGGTGAGCGTGAGGCTGGACTCGCCTGGCTTGAGGGAGGTGGGCGCATTGTTTGCCTTGTGGTGCCCCTCCCCCTTGGAAGCATTCTGAAGGGCCGTGTTCTGGCCGGCCTCGAAGGCATTGACGTCATCGGCCTTGAAGCCCGGCGTCTGCACCTGCGTCGTCTTCACCTGCTTCGCCGGCAGGCCCTGCGCGTTGAACTCCGTCTCCGTCTTCACCGTCGCCGGGCCCTGGGGCACGCCGGGCTGCCGCGCCAGCTCCGCCGGAGGCTTCTCCATGCGCAGCTCCTCCGTGCGCGACCGCGGCACGGGAGGAGACTTGAAGGCGTCGTACTTCGTGGTGGACGTGGTGGTGGTGTTGCCCGTCTCCGGGTGCTGCTCCGTCTGGCTCCTGCGCGACTCGAGCCCCGTGGGCCGGCCCTGCGCATCCGAGGACTTCGTCCACGACGTCTCACGCGAGCCGCCCGACTGCGTCTGCTCCTTCGACGTCACCGTGGAGGTGGAGCTGCCGTCTGGCTTGACGGTGACGGTGTTGCCGCTGGCCGGGTCGGACAGCACCATCTCGCCCGTGTTGGCGTTCTTCTTCACCTGATACTTCGCGCCGGAGGACGGGTCCGTGTAGGTCTGCCCGTCCGGCAGCTTGCGCGCCGCCTCGATGTCCTTCGCATCCACCACGTCGAGCGAGGCGGGAGGCTTCTCACCCGCCTGGGTATTCGGCGCGAGCCCCGTTTCTGGCGGGGCCTCGGTCCTCGGCGGGGGGGCGGTGCCCAGCAGCTTCTCCAGCTCCGCCCTGCGGTTCGTCCCCTCGAAGGCGGAGGCAAGCTCGTTGGCCTTCGGCTTGATGCCGTCGAGCTCCTTCTGGGTGAAGGGCGGCGTCTTCTTCTCCTGGAGGGCGAGGCTGTTCGCCCTGCCCATGCCCTCCTGGGCCTGCTTCGCCGTCAGCGCCACCTTCTCCTCGGCGGCCTGCAAGCCCTTGTTGGCGGTGGCGACCTTCTCGGAGGCCTGCTGCAGTGCCTTCGCGGCGGCGGCGGCATCGGCCTGCGACTTCTTCGCGACCTCGGGCGTCTGCCCCGGCTTCCGCGCGGCCTGCTGCGCATTCGCCGCGTCCTTCTGGGCGGCGGCCTGCTGCTGGAGCGCGGCCTCGGCGGCGCGACGCGCGGCTTCGGCGGCACGGCGGGCCTCCTCCGCGGCCTTGCGCGCGGCCTCCGCGGCCTTGCGCGCGGCCTCCGCTTGCTGGCGGGCTGCCTCGGCACGGCGCGCGGCATCTGCCGGATTCACGCCTGACGTACCAGAACCACCGACGGGGGCGAAACCCATGGGAACTTCCTCTCTCCGTGCAGGGGGCGGCCAAGGGCTGCCCCGGGCTTTCAAAAAAGAGAGAGCGTGTCCCGACGTGCGTCCCAGGTATTTTTCAGGGCGGTGGAGATGGGTGGACGCATGAGGCTGCACCGCCTCTCCTCCGGCCCGGCGCCCGGCCCTGGGGATGGTGAGGCTGCCAATGTCCGGCTCGGGTACACGCCCCGTGCGGAGCGGTCGGTTCGCCCAAGGGGTGACTCACTTCAGTCCTCGGGGGTTCGACGTGGAAGGGCGAGCCGTCGGGAACACGGGCGCGTAGCACTCCCCGTCCTTGTACAGGTAGCCGTTCTCGTCACAGCCCTTCCGGTCCAGGGCCTGCTTCAGCCAGCAGTGCCCCTGGATGGGAACCTGCCCCTGGCTTGGGCAGCTGCCATTGGAATCCGTCCGCCGCTGTCCCTGGAAGGGCTTGGGGGGAACGTCGAGGGCGATGGTCGCCCACGCGGAGGGTGGCGCGGCGGAGGACGAAGGCGCCGTCAGGGCGGAGTCCCCGACGGCCGCCGTGCCGCCGTCCCTTGCCTCCAGTTGCATGGAGACTCCCGCCTCCGTGGGGACGCCTCCGTGCCGCGTGCTCAGCAACCACGCGAGTCCCATCGCCACCACGGGTACCGCGGCGGCGGCGATGCTCCAGTGCCTCCTGCTCCCGATTCACTCCCGCAACGAAACGCGCCACGAGGATGCGCTCACGTCGGCGGGCCGGGCTTCTTTCAGGTTGCCAGGCGCCATGAGGGTCTCGTGAGGAGGAATGCGGTCCATCCACCCGCGGCGAGCCTACCCTCGTTTCCGGTGCCATTCGCGCGACCCCGAGGTCGCCCATCAGCGTCTTCTCGGATGCTGACGCAGCCTCGAAATCCGGCCCCTCCGTGCCCCCCGCGCGGAGGGGCTTTTCATTTCCGGACCGGTGGGGATGGGAAATTGGCGTGGAATCCCAGTGGGTTGGGCGGGCGGCGAAAATAAATCACCGGAGTGTCGATCTCCCCGGGCCCTGTTCGTCGCCGTGTTGAAGGCAGCAATCACACGAGAGACCCGCCCATGCTCAAGAAGCTCGGAATCGCCGCCGCCATCCTCGTCGCCGCCCTGGTCGTCTACATCTCCACGCGTCCGGACCGCTTCTACGTCGAGCGGAGCGTCCAGCTCAGTGCGCCCGCGGATGCCACGTTCGCGCTCATCAACGAGTTCCGTCAGTGGCAGCAGTGGTCGCCCTACGAGAAGCTCGACCCGAACCTGGCGAGGACCTTCGAGGGCCCCGCCTCGGGCCCCGGCGCCGTCTACGCGTACAAGGGGGACCGCAACATCGGCGAGGGCCGGATGACCATCCTGGAGAGCCGGCCCGGAGAGCTGGTCTCCATCAAGCTCGAGTTCATCGCGCCCTTCCCGGCCACGAACCAGGCGAACTTCAAGCTCGAGGCGAACGAGAAGGGCACCCGCGTCACCTGGACCATGGAGGGGCCGAACACGCTGATGGGCAAGGTGATGTCGCCCTTCATGGACGGGTTCATCGGCAAGAGCATGGAGCAGGGCCTCGCCGACCTCGACACCGCCGCGCAGGCCGAGGCGAAGAAGCGTCAGCAGACGGCGAAGACGGAGTAGGTCAGTCCGCCGCCGAGCAAGAGGGCCCCATACTTCACATTATCGGACACGACCCGCGGGGCGCCGGGTTCGCCCTGGTCGGCAAGGCTTAATCTGCGCCTCCTTTCACAACCCGGCGCAGTGGGGCGCGCCCCTCGGGGCCACGCCTCGTGCAGTGAAGGAAGTCTCAAGGAGAGATCATCATGGCCCACGAAAAGCTGATCACCTGCCTGTGGTACGACAAAGGCGAGGCCCGCAAGGCCGCCGAATTCTACGCGTCCGTCTTCCCCGACAGCAAAGTCGGGCCGGCCCATGACGCGACGTCCGATTTCCCAGGCGGGAAGAAAGGCGAGGAGCTGACGGTGGATTTCACCGTGCTCGGCCGGCCATTCGTCGGGCTCAATGGCGGCCCCAACTTCAAGGCCAATGAATCGGTCAGCCAGATGGTCATCACCGAGGACCAGGCAGAGACCGATCGCTACTGGAACGCTATCGTCAACAATGGCGGCCAGGAAAGCGACTGCGGCTGGTGCAAGGACAAGTGGGGCTTCTCGTGGCAGATCACGCCGCGCGTGCTCCTCGAAGCCCTGGGCAATCCGGACAAGGCGGCCGCCAAGCGCGCGTTTGAAGCGATGATGCAGATGAAGAAGATCGACGTCGCCAAGATCAAGGCAGCGCTCAAAGGCTAGACGGTCAACGTGTAAGCCTCCCCGCACCTGATGCGCCTCGCCCTCCTCTTCGCCGGGCGGGCGCGGCGCTCCTACCTACGCCGTCTTCGGGGTGCTGGTGACGCGGTTGCGCCGCCGCCACGCGGCGTAGTGCAGTTGCAGGTGCAATAAAAAGGACTTCGCCGTTCAGCTCCGTGCGCCGAAAATGTGGGATGCGCCGCGATGGAGCGGCTCTTCCGTGCATGGGCGCTCGCGCGCGAAGTACCTACCCCCAGGAGCTTGAATGAAGCGGTCAGAAGCCGTTGGCGTTTTCAAGGGTGCAGGGTGGCTCGTTGTTGCCGTGTTGCTGCAGTCCTGCGGGGACGCCACGCTCGCGGCGTCCTCGGCGGCGGAGCCTCCCGCGCGGGCCGTGGGCGCGCTGGAGGCGGTAGCGGACTCGGAGGACATCCTCACCCGACTCCAGTCCATCCCCGGGCTCACCGTCCTCGACGAGCGGCCCTCGCCCTACGCGGGCACTCGCTTCTTCCGGATGGTGTTCGAGCAGCCCGCGGACCACCAGCGTCCCCTGGGTGAGCGCTTCCAGCTCCGGGTGAATCTGCTGCACCGCTCGGTGGACGCGCCCATGGTGCTCTTTGGGAGCGGCTATGGCCTGGGGGACAACCCGTCTCGGGCCGAGCCCACCGCGCTGCTCGGCGCCAACCAGCTCTCGCTGGAGCACCGCTTCTTCGGCACCTCGCGACCGGCCTCGAATGACTGGAAGCAGCTCGACATCCGGCAGGCCGCGGGCGACTACCACCGCATCGTCGAGGCCTTCAAGCCGCTGTACTCCGGGCGCTGGCTGAACACCGGCAGCAGCAAGGGCGGCATGGCGGCCGTGTACCACCGCTACTTCTACCCGGACGACGTGGACGTCACCGTGCCGTACGTCGCACCCAACAGCCACGGGATGGATGACGGGCGCTACGCCCGCTTCGTCGAGCAGGTGGGCGACGCCGACTGCCGCGCGAAGCTCCAGGCCTTCCAGCGGGCCGTGCTGTTGCACCGCGCGGAGATGATGCCCTTCATGGATGAGCTGGTGGTCCTCGGGGGCACGGACTTCTACGTGATTGGCGGAAGGGACCGCGCCCTGGAGTTCGCCGTCGTCGAGACGTCCTTCTACTTCTGGCAATACTGGGGCACGCCCTACTGCGAGGACGTCCCCGCGCCCGACGCGTCGGCGGCGGAGCTCTTCACCTTCCTGGACGGCATCGTCAGCATCTCCTTCACCTACGGCGACGTGTGGCTCGACTACTACGCGGCCTACTACTACCAGGCGGCGACGGAGCTGGGCTTTACGCGCTTCTCCACACGGCACCTGCACGGGCTGCTGCGCTACCCGGGCGAGGACGAGCCCCGCGCGTACCTGTCCTTCCCCGTGAGGGAGCGGTTCGACCACGGCCTCATGCACCACGTGGAGAACTGGGTGCGCAGCCAGGGGGAGCGGATGCTCTTCATCTACGGAGAGAATGACCCCTGGTCCTCCGGCGCCTTCTCCGTGCGCGAGCGCAATGACTCCTTCCGCTTCATCGTCCCGGGCGGCGAGCACGGCTCGCGCATCAGCCGCCTGCCCGAGCCCGAGCGCACCCAGGCCGTGGAGCACCTCTACCGGTGGATGGGGCTGGACGTGCAGGCCGCGGGGGCTCGCTCCCTGACGCTCGATGCCGAGCTGGACGCGGAGCGCAGCATGGAGCCGCGCTTCCGTCTGTAGCCCTGAAACACGAGGACACCGCCTCCACCCGCCGTGGCCGGGTGGGGGCGCCCCCGTTCGCGGCCCAACCAAGGAATGCCTGAGGAATGTACTACATACTGGAATGTTTCAGTTCGTCCAACGGCCATAAGGCGCGTATCGAATATCGCGATGACGATCCATTCAGGTTCTGGAATGCGGGTGAGCGGCTTGAAAGTGTGCCGGACCTGCCGATACGTGCGCGCGTGGTGACGGACAAACAAAGCATGCTGGCCGAGCTCTGGGACACGCCCTTGCCGCTGATGACCAGGCGCCTGCACGACGTACTCGTGGCCGCGGGGGTGACCAACCTCGATGTGTATCCCGTCATCCTTACCGACAGTCGTTCAGGCGAAGAGATCACGGACTACCTGGCATTCAACATCATAGGCGCCATTGCCGCGGCCGATCTGCAGGCAACACGGTTTGCTCCCGGATCGACCGAACGCACGATATCGGCGGACATCGACAGTCTGGCAATAGACCCGGCGAAAACCAGAGGAGCCTTGATGTTCCGGCTGGCGGAGGCGGTCAATGCCATTATCGTACATGAACAGGTCAAGGCTGCTGTCGAGGCTTCGGGAATCGGCACCTTGACGTTCATGTCGCCCGAAGACTGGGTGGGCTGAGTAGAGCTGGACTTGTGCGGGCACGCCACGCTGGCCGCCGCGCATGTGATTGCGCGGCATCTCGACCCGTCCGTCGAATCGATCCGGTGCGGTACACGGGGAACGTACCGGGTGACGGCCCATCGCAACAGTCGTTCCGACAGGCCTTTCGCGCGTGATGGCTTCAGCGATGCGTGCGAGGATGCCCGTCGCCCCAACTCCAAATGAGGCCAACGTGCCGAGTGCCACGAGCAAGTCAATCCCTGCTCGGTCAGTACGGCTTTTCGCCCTTCACCACCCCGAAGTCGGACGGCGGCGCGAAGACGCCGTTCACCGTCGTTCCACCGTTGTGGATGGCGGGGAACATGGGCTGCATGTTCTGGGGGAAGCCGAAGGTGGGCCTGGTGAGCGCATCGAGGCGCTGAAGGTCCCCAGTGGTCAACTTCACCTCGAGGGCGCCCACGTTGTCCTCCAGCTGCGACAGCCGCCGCGCGCCGATGATGGTCGACGACACCCCGGGCTGCGCCTGCACCCAGGCCAGGGCGACTCGTGCCACGGTGCTCTCGTGCGCGCGGGCGATGTCCCCGAGCGCGTCGACGACGGCGTAGGTCTTCTCGTTCAGGAAGGTGTCCACGAAGAAGCCCCGGTCGCCCTTCAGCTGACCGGCATTGGCGCGGGTGTACTTGCCGCTGAGCGCACCGCTCTTGAGCGGCGACCAGGGCGTGATTCCGAGCCCGAACTCCCTGGCCATGGGCACAAGCTCCTGCTCCACGCTGCGCTCGAGCAGTGAATACTCAATCTGCAACCCGATGAAGGACGACCAGCCGCGGAAGCGCGCCGTCATGTTCGCTTCGACAATCTTCCACGCGGGCGTGTCCGAGACGCCGAGGTAGCGGACCTTCCCGGCCCGGACGAGGTCCTCGAGCGCGGCCATCGTCTCGTCGATGGGCGTATGGATGTCCCAGTTGTGCAGCCAGTAGAGGTCGATGTAGTCGGTCTGCAGGCGGCGGAGCGAGTTCTCGCAGGCCGAGATGATGGACTTCCGGCCGGAGCCGCCGCCGTTCGGGTCGCCCGGGTAGAGATTCCCACTGAACTTCGTCGCAATCACGAGCCGGTCTCGCCGGGCGGGGTGGCGACCGAGGTGGTCGCCGATGATCTTCTCGGAATGGCTCTTCGTGTAGAAGTTCGCGGTGTCGATGAAGTTGCCGCCGAGCTCGATGTACCGGTCGAGGATTTGCTGGGACTCCTCGACACTCGACCCCCAGCCGAGGTCCTCACCAAAGGTCATGGCACCAAGGCACAGCGGGCTCACGCGCAGGCCGGAACGGCCGAGCGTCACGTAGTGGTCGAGAGGCATGATGGGCTCCAGGGGCGTGCTACATTGTAGGGAACGCGAATTGGTTCAATCTGGAACTGGTTTAATGATGAACCAATTTCCGCGCAAGGAGCCATGGCGAAAATCGACCCGGCGAAAATCTGGTCCCTCAACCACCGGCTGCTGATGTCGGTGATTTCCAGCGTCGCCGCTGACATCGCCGCGCTGGGGGTGGAGACGAAGGAGCTGTTCGTGCTCGCGGACGTGGACGAGCACCCCTATCCGGCCGAGCTGGCGGCGTCCCTGTGCATGCCCAAGCCGACGGTGACGCTGTACGTGAAGCGGCTCGAGGCCGCGGGCTTCCTGCGCCGGGAGATCGACACCGAGGACCTGCGGCGGCACCGGCTGCAGCTCACCCCGGCTGGCCGCAAGGTGATGCAGCATGGCACCGCGTTGCTGTCAGGAGCGTTCGGTGAGCGGCTCGGACGCCTGAGCGCCGCACAGCAGGCGGAGCTGCGGGCCCTGCTGGAGAAGATGAGCGGCTGACCCGTTGGGAGCCCGCACGCCGATATCCGGAGGACGGGGAGGCCGCCGCGGCCAACGAGTGGCTCTCCTTCTGGGGGCCCGCCTCCCTCCCCGCTCGAGGGAGAGAAGGCACGGCGACTCCTGGGCTGGGCCCCGCGCTACACCCTAGAGGAGGGACTGCGCGAGACGGCCAGCTGTTTCCATCCCTGAGGCAGGGCTCGCTTCTTCTTCTGGTTCTTGCGCACACAAGGCCGAACGGAGCGGGTTCCTGCCGCTTCCCCGCTCTCCTGCGCATGCCTGCCCCTCCGGGCCGCTCGATAATCACGCCCTGTCGTTTAGAGGCCGGCAGCAACCCAGGATTTACTTGATTGTAAATATGGGACCTACAAACAAGCTACCCGTGCCAGTTGATAAATTGAGTTGCCATCCTAGATATGCACCGAGACTTACGCGCCGGATGCCAGAATCCGTCTTAAAATTATATGTCAATTTAACACCGGTCCCCAGGCTAAAAATAGGATTGGCTTGCGTGCTGCTGCTGACTGATGTCTGGCTTGTGGTAGTGGGCTGGCCAGTTTGCGGATCTGTCGTTACAACATCAACTCGTGTTTGCGTGGTCTCTTTCGTTGACTCAATTAGTGGCGCGGCCGAGACAACGAGCCCGACTTGCAACCCATCTTCTGGTTTGGCTCGTAGGGTCATTTTCCCTAATGAGGAACAGTGTGGCCTTACAAACCTCCACTCAAGGTCGTACGCAATCCCAGATCCCCATCTAATCTGCTTATCCCTAAACCAAAAAACTATTGGCAATGGGACATAGAACCCCGTAGCCGCCCCTTCTTTGTATGAGAAGGATGGATAGAATTTTTCGCGACACCTCTCGACAGCTGCAATGTCATCAGGGTCCGATGTCCCAACGTAGATCAGGCCCTCATCCACAGTCTGGGCATTCGCAGACCAGGAAAAGGAGACGACAACAAACATAGACAGGAAATAAGAGGCCTTAGTGGACATGGTCTACCTCCGCCTCAAGAGATACCCAAGCGAGTAGTGCAAATTGGCTGCCCTTAGTTGAGACACGAAATCAGGCCACCAGTCGCACTGATTATCCGGCAGGCAGGGAGTTATATTGGAGGCATCTTGTGCCATGCTCCTGATTCCCCCCTGGGTAACAATTCCAGGCTTTCCGGAAGCATTTCTTGCTGCTACGTATACCTCAGGATCTGCGCCATTGTCTTTGCAGGCAATGACAATAAAATGCTGTCCTGCCACGAGGGTGTCGTTGGAGCGAGTGGTGTCCTCGAAGGCCGTCCAGCCAGCCTTTTGACATGAAGAGTAGCTATAGACATCTCTAAGGTCACTGATGCTCAATATGTCCCGCAAGAACAAATAGGGGAGCTCTTTAATTCCAAATGCTCCTACCTGGGCTATGTTTTCGCTTATCATCAAGACAAGAGGGAGTCGATTCTCTGTCTGAAATTCGGGTAGATACCTGTATCTCTGGTCAATAGCGGGAATTTGAGTTGGCGGAAGAGGAGTGATTTTTAGTTCGCCGAGCGGCTGCGTGAGTTGTTGCAAAGATTGAATTGGGGCGGCTCCGCTCTGAGAGCCAAATCTAAATCCTATTGTATATGTAGCCGACACTGAAGCGCTGGATTGGGTGTAGACAACTGCCTGTCCCTCGGGCACGCCTGTTTTTTCAACCTTGGCAGCCTGTGCGCTTGCTAGAAAATTGAGGGCCTGAACGCAATCGCCAAGCAGTGGTTGCCATATGGGTTGAACAAAGATCAATCCCTGGTTCGGAACTTGCAATTGAACCGGATAACGTATCTTTTGAGTCTGAATAGGCCCATCGCATGGGGCGAGTACCCGTCTTAGCGAAAATGAGGACTTTCCAGAAGAAAACAGAACCGACGCGCTGCCTGAAACAAACTCAATATTCACCGACAACGACTGCGGATCTAGACCATATGCAGAAGGGAGCGCTAATGCAGCCTTGTCGATTGGTAATTTATTTTCAAATGCGGCAGCCTGTGGATTTGGCTTGGCATGACAGGAGTATATGCCGCCTGCAGGGCCGGTGCAGTCAAGTGAATAGAACGAGCCTGCGTCTATTGTAGGGCGCTGAGCGATACAGAATGGGATCGCACATGCGGCGCCGGGAATCTTCTGCTCGATCAGAAACGGAGCAAACGTGGTCTTGAGTGCATTGGCAATTGCCTGTTGAGCATCAATTCCCGACAGAGAGATTTCTCTAGTTGAGTCGTTGATTTGGGCGCTAATCACTATTTCTGGTGTCGCAGCGATCCCGCCCTCTGGTTTGCTGCTGAATCTGATATTTGAACTGGAAACCGGAACAGCGTTCGGGTTGGCGCAGTCCTGGGCATGTGAAACCAGCGGCAGGAATGCGGCAGCCACTACGAGGCACATTGCTGCGATTGCGTGCTTCATGCTCCCCCCTGTGTCAGGCGGCCTGTTGGCAAGCAGGTAGTATACGCGGAGGCATTTAAGAGCGCATAGGAGGAACAGGAGCCCTGTTGCGACGAGAGGCTGGAGTGGGCATGGGGCGTTGAGAGGCAGGAGGGTCTCCTCCGCCCCAGGGATCCCTGAGACACCTCTCTGGGGGATAGCCTCCCCTCGCGAGGTGGATGTGAAGAAGCAGAAGCAAGACAGGACGGCAGAGCGCGGCCGGTTCGCGGTGGGAGAGCTGATGATGAAGAATGAGCTACTGGCCGAGAAGGCGCGGTTGCTGGAGGGCAACGCCCCCGGTTTTCCTTGGAGGAAGTCGAGAGCATGAGCGCCGAGCTCTGTATCCGTCCGGCGAACGCCGTGCCGGACCGGTTGAGGACAGACGGGAGCTGTGCTCGACGGTGGTCGCGAGCCTGGGCGTGAGCGAGTGGATGGGATGGAGCTGAGCGAGGGGCTCAGGAGGAGTCGGCGGCGCGCAAGCGCTTCCACTCGTGCGGCAGCAGCTCGCCGATGCGCGATTGGGGATGCGTCTGCACGTTCAGCAGCACGTCGGCCAGGTACGCCTCGGGGTTGACGTCGTTGACCTCGCAGGTGGCCACCAGCACGTAGAGCCCGGCCAGGTTCTCTCCCGCGGCTTCGTGGCCGACGAAGAGAAAGTTTTTGCGGCCCAGGGCCGCTTTTCTCAAGGCGCCCTCGCTGCGGTTGGTGTCCAAGGGCAGGCGCTCGTCGCAGACGAAGCAGCTCAGCGCCTCCCACTGCTTTAGCGCGTAGGCAATGGCCCCTCCCAGCGGCCCCTTCGGCGGGTGCTGTGACGACAGTACTTCGAACCAAGCTCGCAGACGCACGAGGACGGGGGCGCTGTGCTGCTGGCGCAATTCTCGATGGGCGGCCGTGCGCACCACGTCCGCCTCGTGCGCGAGGGCCTCCACCCGGTAGGGGCCAGGATGAGGTCCATGGCCTCGCGGGCCTCGGGAGAGGTTGCGAGCGCGTCGAAGAAGCGGCAACGGACATGCGCCCAACACCCGACGCGGGTGCGCCCGTAGGGCAGCGTCACCGGGTTGTAGCCGGTGTACCCGTCCACCACGAGCGCGCCCGTCGTGCCGCCCAGCACGTCCAGGGGCGTCTTGCCTCCGCGCCCCATGCTGGAGCGGTGGCCGATGAGCCACTCGCCCTTCTCGTGCTGGGTGAGGAACGTCCAGAGGTAGTCCAGCCGCGTCTTCTTCACGTCCAGCACCCGCAGCGGCGTCTCGTCGGCCCACACCACCTCGGCGGACGCAATGCATTGCAGCAAGTGGCGCGAGAGCGGCAGCAGCACCGAGGCCGACAGGTGGAAGAGGTCCGTCAGAGTGCTGCGACTTATGGGGACGCCGCCCCTCTCAATCCGCTGCGCCAGCCGGTGCAGGGGCATGGAGTCGGCGCACTTGGACGTCACCACGTGGGCCAGGAAGTCGGGGCCGTACCCACCCTTGTCCACCACCTTCGCGGGCGGGGGCGCGGTGACGACGCCCTGGCCGCACGCGCACGCCAGCACTTCCTGCACGTGCACCTGGCGCTCGAAACGGGCCGGTATGTATTCGTACACCTCGGTGGTACGGCCCTTGCCCAGCGCCTTCACCTCCTCGCTGCCGCAGGCGGGGCAGTGGCGCTCCTCGGCCGGGACGGTGTGGCGAATCTCGCGCATGGGCGCACCCTCGACTCTCCGGGCCGCGCGCTCGCGTCGTTTCTTCAGCGCCGCCTCGTCCCGTGCCGCCTGTGCCTACGCGCACGCCGCCTCCTTGCGCAGCTCGGCGGCGGCCACGGTCGGCAGCTTCTCCGCCTTCTTGCCGAAGACGTGGCGCTGGAGGGTCGCCATCTGGCTCTTGAGCGTGTCCAGTTCCCCGCCGATACGGCCCACCTCGGCCTTGAGCTCTTCGGCCTCCTCGCGCCAGGGGCAATGGTGGTAGAGTGGCAGCTGACGTGGCACCCGCGCGTAACACCCCACGAGGTAGGCCCTTACCCGCGTGACGTACTCAGCTACCTGTCCGCCTCGGGGGCACCCAGGCGGGCTGGCGCTTCACCTCGGCCACGTCAATGCCTTCCAGCAGCATCGCCAACTGGGTGGCGTCCACCCGCGGCAGCCGGAAGCGGCCCGTCTCCAATCGCTTGTAGTACAGGACGAAGCCGCCTCGGCTGAAGGTGAGGATTTTCACCCGGTCTCCTCGCCGGCTGACGAAGGCGAAGAGGTGGCCCGAGTAGACGTCCTCGCCCCATGCGGTGCGTACCAAGGCCATGAGCCCGTCTATCGACTTGCGCATGTCCACCTGCCCGGTGGCCAGCAGGATTCGCACCGAGGCCGGCAACGTCAGCACGCCGCACGCCTCAGGGCCGCCACCAGTCGCGCCACGTAGTCGACGTCAGTGCCCGACGCGAAGCTCACGCGCGCCCCGCCTACGGTGAGCACTTCCAACGGCACCTCCTCCGCCATGGGCGCTCCGCTCACCTGCACGGGCAGCAGGCGCATGGGCGGCTCCACCTCGGTACTCACCTAGCGCCGACGCCGGTACACCTACGACTGCAACGTTCTCAGCCGCAGCCCTCGGCTCTCGGCGAACTCCCGCTGCGTCTGCCCGCTCGCTTCGAACTCCTCGGCGACGCGCGCCCACTCCGGCTTCTCAGCTCTCTTCGGCACCAGACAAGGGATGACCTGACTTGCTCATCTCCTCAAGGCCCCGCAGCACGTCGTCCATCGTACGGATACGTAAGAACGTCGGAGAGGAGCCCTGCATCCTTCAACAGCACCCACCGCACCCGGTGAGGAAAGGACAGTGTCCACTGCCGGTAGGGCCGTGCTCGGAGTGGCCGCAACGGCGGCACTTGTGGCCCCACCCCTCGACAAGCTGGGCCCGGTTCATCGCGGACCGGAGCAGTGCCGCAAGGTCCACGAACCCGTCTTTCAATGACGGTGGGCGGGCCTCCCACGCGCCCGCGGAGCCCCGCCACCGTGGCACTCCTTTCAGAGTGCTCAGCTCGCGCGCGCCGCGGCTTCCAGCGCCGCGATGTCCATCTTGATCATGCCCATCATGGCCTGCATGGCCTTGGGATGGCTCAACAGCTCCTCGACATTGCGTGGCACCACCTGCCAGCACAGGCCGAAGCGGTCGATCAGCCAGCCACAGGCCATGGGCTTGCCACCTCCCGCCATCAGCTTCTCCCAGTACGCGTCGAGCTCTTTTTGCGAATCGCAACGCACGAAGAACGAGAACGCAGGCGTGAGCTGGTGCGCGGGCCCGCCGTTCATGAACGTCATCTCCTGGCCCTCGAGCTCGATGACGAGGGTCGCGATCTTCCCTTCCGGCCACGGCCCTACGCCCTTCGAGCGCAGCTCCTTCACCTTGCGCGCATGCGGAAAGACGCCGAGGTAGAACCCAGCGGCTTCTTCCGCGTTGTCGTTGAACCAGAGAAACGGTGCGAGCTTGCTGGACATGATTGCTACTCCGGGAGCGTGAGGTTGAGGAAGCCGCCGTTCGCTTCCATACCGCACCCACCGGCGGAGCGGCGCGGCGGCGCATAGGATGAGCCGACATGGACTTCCAGGCGCGACTCGAGGCGCTCACGCACCAACTCCGGCCCTGGTCCGCGCTCTGGTCCCGCTCCATCCTCCAGGGCTGGCCCGAATCTGGCGCCGCCTATCCCGAGGACTGGCTGGCCTATGCCCGGTCGCTCGATGAAGCGGGCGAGCGGCGGCTGGACCAGGGGGCGCTCGTGGGCGTCCCGCCTCCCTCCCTGGGCGCGCTCCTGGGCGCGCTCCAGGAACTGACGGCGCTGCCCTGGCACGAGGGCCTTCACGCGCTGACAGTCTCGGAGACGCAGGGACTCAGCGCCAAGAAGACCCACGAGCTCGAGCGGGTGCTCGCCCTGCTCGCGCCCAGAACGCGCTTCATCCACCAGGCGGTCGATATCGGCGGCGGCATGGGACATCTCGCCCGCCTCTGTGCGCGCACCTTCGGGTGGACCTTCCACAGCATCGATCGGGACGCCGCGCTGCAGGACAAGGGCCGGCGGTGGCTGACGAGAACCCATCCCCCGGGCGGGGACACCCTGTGTTTCATCCAGGCCTCCGTCGAGGACGGGCTTCAACCTCAGCTCGATCCGCTCTTCTCCGGCCGGGACCGGGCCTCCATCGGTCTGCACACCTGCGGGCCGCTCGCCCTCACGCAGATTCGCAAGAGCCAGGGGGCGGGCTTCGTCCTGAACATCGGCTGCTGCTACGACAAGCTGGAGACCCCGCGGGATTACCCCGTCTCCCGCTTCGGAAGCGCGCACCCGCTGCCCTTCACCCCGCATGCCCTGGCGCTGACGACGCGGGGACGGCACCACAAGACCGAGGAGGAGTTCGCGCGGATGAAGCGGGTGTACGCGTGGCGCTTCGCGTTCGATCTCCTGACGAGGCGGCACTTCCCCGAGCGCGGCTTCGTGAGGGCAGGTGACGCGCCCCGGACGCTCTATGCCGGACGCTTCGCCGTCTACGCGCGCGACCGCCTGGAGCGCCTGGGCCTCGATGCCGGCATGACGGACGCCGAGCTGGATGCCTTCGAGGTGTCCGTTCGCGCCGAGACGCGGGAGCTCCTGCTCTGCCATCTGCTGAGGGACCGCTTCGCGAGGGCGTTGGAGGTCGTGCTCCTGCTGGATCGCGCGCTCCTCCTGGAGGAGCTGGGCTTCCAGGTCGAGCTCCTCCAGCTCTTCGATCCGCGCCTGTCTCCGCGCAACCTCGCGCTCATCGCGTCGCGGAGCGCTTGAGCCACGGGCGCGCCGAATGCAACTCCTGCACGAAGAGGTAGGCGTTGCATCGACGCGGACCGCCCACAGTGCAAGGTTTGCTCCTGGCCCGGCAGTCCCCTCGGAAGGCGCCGCTTTCGAGGGCTGGCATCCCGGTTGCTCAAGGAGTCCTCACGCAGGTCTCCCCGGACCGCATGACGCGGCTTCGCACCGGAGACCTGTGCCCCGAGGAACTCCCCATGAAGAACACCCACGGATTCATGTCGAAGTCGGTCATCGCCCTCGCCCTGCTGGGCGCCCTTCCCGCCGCCGCTGGCAATGCGACCTACCCGGGCGCGCTGTGCACCCCCATCAGCATCGCGGGCTCCGGCACGCCGACCATCTACCGCAGCGGCCGCCTCCTCAACCTGTCCAGCAACGCGTTCGAGGTCGTCTGCCCGATTCAGCGCAACGTCACCTTCCCGGCCCTGACGGAGGACATGACCGTCACCGTGAACGTGGTGGACGGCCACGGGAACGACGACATCTGCTGCGTCGCCACCGTGGCGCAGGCCGATGGCACGCCCATCACGGATGACGACGCCTGCACGAGCGGCGGGCTCTTCGATGTCCCCATGCCGGACAACCTCTCCATCAACCTGCCCTCGGTCTTCGCCGGCACGAATGGCTACGTGAGCGTGCGCTGCCGCGTCCCCGGGACGTTCCCTGGAGCCGGCGGCACCACGCTCTCCTCCGTCATCTCCAGCATCCTGGTCTCGGAGTAACCGCCGATGCGACAGGTCCGCTGGGGTGTCCTGGGACTGGCCGTGGTCGTCATGACCGCTACCAGCGTGTGGAGCATGAGGGGGGCTGCACTGGAGGAATCCATACCGCCCCCGGGGCCTCACGGGGACCGGGCCCTCGCGGAGCTGGAGCAGGAGCTGAAGGCCCTGCGCGCGGAGCTGGCGTCGCTGCGCCAGGAGCAGGACCACCGGGCGCAAGGGGTGGACGCCGCACGGGCCGCCCCGCCGCCGTCGCCAGAAGCGGGCCCGGCTCCCACCGAGCCGGGCGCACGGCCTGACGCGGCGGCACGGGCCTCGGCGGAACAGGCCCACCGGGAGCGGCTGGCCGAGTTGGACGCCGAGCTGGAGGCGGCGGCCGCGACGGAGCCTCGCGACATGCAGTGGGCGGGACGCACCGAGGCGCAGCTGGGTGAGGCCTTCCGCCTCCCGGAGCTCACCGGCTCCCACCTGGCCCGGGTGGACTGCCGCTCGCGGCTGTGCGTGCTGGAGGTGGAGCACGACCGGCCCGAGGCCCGCCTGGAGCTGCTGGGCTCGCTGCGGCGTGCGTCCGGGCTGCGAGGACAGGCGGTGTTGCGTCCCTCCGGGGACGGCAGCCGCCTCGCCTCTCGCGTCTACCTGTCCCGCGAGGGAGCGCGCCTGCCGCTGACGCTGCGCCGGTGAGCGCCCTGCGCCCCCCACCTCCACCCGTCGTCCTCGTCGGAGAAGACCCGCGCCCCCAGGCGCTACGGCTTCACGGTGAAGGCCCAGGTCTGCGCGGTGGTGGTGCGCGGCTGCGCTTCTTCCGGATGCTCCAGCCGGGAGAAGCCCAGCTCCCGTCTCCTGACGATGACCTCGTAGCGCCCGGGGGGCAGGGGCGCGAGCCGCGCCTCGAGCACCGCCTGCTCCTGGACGTTGGCCCCGAGGACGCCCTCGAAGACGCGGTGCTCCACCTCGAACTCGAAGCGCGTCCCCGCCGCCCGCGCGGCGACGAGCGAGAGCGTGTCGGGCGTGTTCACCGTCGTGAGCTGGACCCGCAGCACGAGCGGGCGACCGGCCGGCGCGTCGGTGGGGCCCGGCGAGAGAAAGGACTCCGCGAGGCCTGGCGCCCGGCTGGCCTCCAGCACGACCAGCCCTGGCGCGCCCTTCAACGAATCCAGGAGGCGATGAATCCCCGGAGTGCCCACCAGTTGCGCCGTCATGTCCGTCTTCCTCCGCTCGGCAGGGGCCGGGGGAATGGCCTCTTCGGGGACTGCCTTCACCGGCTGCGTACACCCCTCCAGGTTCAGCCATCCGACCAGGCAGAGCCCGACGGCCCTGGAAGGGAACACGGGCCCGGGGCTGCTCATGTCACGTGGTCGTCAGGTTGGCGTTCGCCTGGGTGTTGAAGACGGCCCCGCCGTGCATCGTGGGGAAGTTGCTGTCGGCGCCGCTGAAGACACGGCTGGTGTTCGTCTGGCCGCCGCCGGTGACCGTGACGCGGCTCGCGGCCGTGGCCCCCGCGCCATCGAAGGTGCCCGAGACGCTCAGGTTCCAGTACACGTGCGCCAGCGTCCGGAAGGCCCCCGCGCCGGTGCCCGCCGTGGTGTCCTGCGCGGTCACGTAGGCGACGAAGGCCATGCCCCAGTTGAACCAGCCACTGTTGCCCACGCGCCCCGCGATGGGATTGGTGTAGGGCTGCCGCCGCACGCCCGGCGTGTCCTGCAGGCGCGTGCTGCGCACGTCACCGTCGGCACCAAAGGCCCCGGAGGCAAACGCGTCGTGGTACCACGTGGTCCCCCCCGGCGTGGTGTCCCGGATGGGCGTGGTGACGCGGCTCGTCCTGTGGGTCCGGTTCGCGCCGCTGCCCCACCAGATGTTGAGCCAGAAGTCGCGCACGACCTGCTGGGGGCCGACCACGAAGTTGGCGAACGGGTCTCCCGCGTTGCCGTGGATGGTGATGTCCGTGGTCCATTCGAAGTGCGGCGCCGCCGCCGCGCCCTGGGCAATCTGGAACGTCGCGCCCGCCGTGTCCTCCTGCGCGGTGGGGTGGTTGCGGGTAATCACGTCGTTGCTGCGCGTGAAGGTGATGGCGCGCATCACCCGGGCGATGCCCGCGGATCGGCTCTGGACCGCGGGCGCCTCCTGGCCGCGCGAGACGGCGTCGGCGAACCCGTCGGCCTCGTGCTCCTCGGCGCTGGAGGGCGCGGAGACGCCCAGCCGGGCCGTGGAGGGCCGCGAGGCGCCCTGCTGCTGCACCGCATGCGCCGTCTCGTGCGCCAGCAGGTGGAACCCGCTGCTCGTCGACGGTTGGTACTCCCCCTCGCCGAAGTAGATGGACTGGCCGACGGTGAAGGCGCGCGCCCCCAGCATGCGGGCCGCGTGGTGGGAGGCCGCGTCGTTGTGGACGCGCACGCCCGACAGCGTCTGGCCGAAGGCTCCGCTCAGCCTGCCGTGGGCGCCCGACGGCAGCGCACCGCTCGCGGTGGAGCGGTCGATGGCCGTGCCGATGGTGCGCCCCACTCCGGCGCCCACCACCTCTCCCTCGGGCTCCAGGCCCTCCACGCTCGCGCCGAGCACTCCCCGCGCGGCGGAGCTCTGCACCTGCTGGGGCGCATGATCCAACGCCACGTGGGCGAAGTCCCAGCCGCGCGTCACCCCCAGCCCGCGGATGGAGCGGGACAGGCCGTCGTCGCCGTAGCGCGCCCCCACCTCGCCCAGGTGGCGGCCGGCCGTCCGGGCGTCCGCGGGCGCCACGTCCAGCGACCGGACGCCTCCACGCTCGTCCGTGATGGGCGTCTTTCCCCGGCTGTAAATCTGACGCTGGGCCCGCAGGATGGACGGTGAGCTGCTGTGCGGCGTCACCACGTGCTTCGTCCGGACGTTGCCCATGGGGCCTCCTTCGCGCGACCCAAGCCCATGTGTGAGGCATGATTTCATGCTCACACCCGCAGTGATATCATACCAACGCAAGCAGGTCGGGGGCGGCAGGAGAAGGGAGTCACCATGGCGCTGGTGGTTGCCACGCTGAAGAGCCAGCTCGAGCTCAACTGGCTGGTCCCGAAGGGCGGTAGTTTTCCGGAGAACGTCCAGCAGTCCGCGAACCGCTTCGCCGACGCGGTGGCCACGTGGTTCTCCACCGCGCAGGCCAACCTGGTGCCCTGCACCACCGCGCAGGCTCGCAAGGGCCAGCTCGCTACCCAGGCCGCCTCGGCGTTCAACGCGGGCAGCGCGCTCGCCGCGGGCCAGGACCTGGCCACCGCCCTCTCGGCGTACATCCAGGGTCAGCTCTTCGGCACGGGCACCGCCGGGCCGCCGGCGGGGACGGCGCTCGCGGCCAGCGCCTTCGGCGCGACGTTCACCAACGTCGACCTGGAGAACGGCGTGCGCGCTCAGCAGCTGGCCCAGGCCTGCCAGGCGCTGGCGCTCTCCACCGTCGTCGCCTTCCCGACGCCGCTGCCCCCTGGAAACGTGGCGTGAAGACCCGCCATCGCCGTCCCATGGCGGTGGTTGATTTCCCGTGTCAATGAAAGCCAATGCATTTCTGCTGAGTTCACTTGCATTCGTGATGCGGGACATGGTCTGAATCGCGCATCACTCGGGGTGAAGGCATCCACGTCGAGCGGGCGGCACCATTCGAGGACAGCGCAGTTCAGGTGGGGGATCTCCAATGCCTGTACGTGTCGTCAATCGTTCCCGCGGCCTGGTCACGGTCTCCCTCAACAGCGGCGAAAGCATCCACCTCGCTCCCGACGAGGCCTCCGGGCCCATCGACGAGCTGGAGGTCGACCGCAACACCTGGGTGGAGGCGCTGCTGAAGCGCCAGTGGATTGCCGTCGAGCGCGCCAGCGAGGGCCCGCGGGACGACACCTAGAGCGCCGCCTGCCGGGGGCAGGTTCATCAGGCTGGGCTGAACCGCAAGAAGCGAGGATAGCTATGGAGCGGCTGCATCCAGGTGTCTACGTGGAAGAGGTTTCCAGCGGTGTCCGCCCTCTCGAAGGGGTGAGCACCTCGACCACGGCGTTTGTCGGCAAGGCAGAGCGCGGGCCGCTGGACAGGGCGCTCATGGTCACCAGCTTCATCGAGTTCCAGGCCGTCTACGGCGGCTTCCTCGGTGACAGCTTCCTGGCCCACTCCGCGCTCCACTACTTCAACAACGGGGGCAAGCGGCTCTACATCCTGCGCGTCTCCAAGGACGCGGCGGCCGCGGAGGTCGCCATCGGCGACCGGAAGGGCACGACCGCGAAGACGCTCACGGTGACGGCCAACAGCGCGGGCAAGTGGGGCAATGACCTCGAGGCCGTCGTCGCCGATGGCACCCTGGACTCGGGCGACGAGTTCAAGCTGTCCATCCGGCAGGCCGGCGCCGTCGTGGAGGTCTTCGACAACCTGAGCGTCAATCCCATTGCCACGAACTTCGCCGACAACGTCGTCAACGCCCGCTCCCGCCTGGTCAAGGTGAAGGTGGAGACGACCAACGAATCGACCGTGGCGGGCACCAGCACCAGCGGCGCCTCCGCCGCGACGTCGCTGCCGGCCGGCAAGCGCGCGCTGGTGGTCAACATCGACGGTGACGGGCCGCAGACCATCACCCTCGCCGACCCATGCACGACGGGCAACGAGATTGCCCTGGCCATCCGCGGCGCGGTTCAGGGCCTCAGCCGCCAGCGCGCCAGCACCAATCCGGCGGCCTTCTCCAGCTTCGCCTGCGCCTTCGCCGCGGGCGTCTACACGCTGACCTCGGGCTCCACCGGCAAGCAGTCCTCGGTGGAGGTGACGAGCGACCCGACGGCGGCGAACGCGGCCACGCTCCTGAAGCTGGGCACCACCAACGGCGGCTCGGAGACCACCGGCTCGGCGATACTCCGCCCGGCCAATGGCACCTTCCTGCTCGGGGACGGCGTGGTGGGCGGCACGACGGTGGCGGTGACCCTGGGCAAGGACGGCCTCACGCCCCAGGACAACGACTACCTCAACGCCCTGCCCCTCCTGGATGGCGTGCAGGACGTGAACATCCTCGCGGTGCCCGGCATCGGCTCCAAGGCGGTGGTGGAGGCCGGCACGGCCTACTGCACGAAGCGCATGGACTGCTTCTTCGTGGGCGACATGGTGGCCACGGTCGACACCAAGGAGACGGCGCAGACGTTCGTGAACAGCCTCACGGTGAAGAGCTCCTACGGGGCGGTGTACTTCCCCTGGCTGAAGATGGTGGACCCCACCGGCGCCTCGCCGGAGCCCATCCCCGTGCCGCCCTCGGGCTTCGTCACCGGGCAGTACGCGCGCACGGACGCGCGCCGGGGCGTGTGGAAGGCACCGGCCGGCACGGAGGCGAACGTCCTGGGCGCGGTGGGGTTGCTGAAGCAACTGAGCGACGCCGAGCAGGACGTGCTCAACCCCATTGGCGTCAACGCGCTGCGCTTCTTCCCGGCCTCGGGCCTCGTCATCTGGGGCGCTCGCACGCTGGCCACCCAGTCCGACCCGGAGTACCGCTACATCCCCATCCGGCGCCTGGCCATCTTCCTGGAGCGCAGCATCTACAACGGCATCCAGTGGGCCGTGTTCGAGCCCAACGACGAGGACCTCTGGGCCAGCCTGCGGCTCAACATCGGCGCCTTCATGATGACGCAGTTCCGCGCGGGGGCCTTCCAGGGCAGCACGCCCTCGCAGGCCTTCTTCGTGAAGTGCGACCGGGACACCAACCCGCAGGACCAGGTCAACGCGGGCACCGTCACGGTGCAGGTGGGGTTCGCTCCCCTGCGGCCCGCGGAGTTCGTGGTGCTGAGAATCAGCCAGAAGACGGACCAGGCCGCAGCGTAGGCGAAAGAGAGTGAGGGACAGTCGCGATGGCCAAATTCACGGTCAATACCCACCGCTTCGACCCGTACCGGAACTTCAAGTTCCGCGTGAAGGTGGACGGGCAATACGTCGCTGGCGTCAACAAGTGCAGCGCGCTCAAGCGCACCACCGAAGTCACCCAGTGGCGCGAGGGCGGTGACCCCAGCACCAGCCGCAAGCTCCCCGGCAAGTCCTCGTACGAGGCCGTCACGCTGGAGGCGGGCCTGACGCACGACCCCACCTTCGAGGCGTGGGCCAACCTGGTCCACAACTTCCAGGGGGATGCCGCGGGCTCGCTGAAGAACTTCCGCAAGGACATCAGCATCGACGTCTACAACGAGGCCGGGCAGCGGGTTTATACGTACAAGCTCTTCCGCTGCTGGGTCTCCGAGTACCAGGCGCTCCCGGACCTGGATGCCAGCGCCAACGCGGTGGCCATCCAGCACATCAAGCTCGAGAACGAGGGCTGGGAGCGCGACACCTCGGTGACCGAGCCCACGGAAGCCTGATGTCCTCGGGCGTCCTGTGCACGCTGCCGGGTGGGTGGCTGGACCGGCGGGGTGGCTGCCAGCGCGAGGTGGTCCTCCGCCCGCTGCGGGGCGGAGATGAGGAGTGGCTCTATTCGCTGCCGCCCCAGACGTCACAGGTGAGTGTGCTGACCATGCTGCTGGCCCGGTGCGTGAAGCGCATCGGGCCCTACCGGGCGAGCCGCGCGATGATTCGCACGCTGTCCATGGGTGACTGCGACTTCCTGGTGCTGCGACTCCACGGGCTGACGTTCGGCGAGCGCGTGGAGCGGGTCCTGGTGTGCCCCGACGCGGCGTGCGGCGCGAAGATGGACCTGGACTTCGAGCTGGGGCAGGTGCCCGTGGAGGAGCGTCCCCGCCGCCCGCGCTACACGCTCCGGCTGGAGGGCTCCCCCGCGCGGGAGGTGGGCTTCCGCCTGCCGGGCCTCGGGGATGTGGAGGCGGCCAGCCGCGCGGAGGACCCCGAGCGGGCGCTCCTGGCGCGGTGTGTCCTCGACCTCGACGGCAAGGCCACCCCGGGCGGGGACGCCGTGGACGCGCTGCCCGACGCGGCGCGCGAGGCCCTCGATGCCGCGATGGAGCAGGCCTCCCCGCGCGTAGAGGACACGCTCGAGGCGCGCTGTCCGGAGTGCGGGCGGGAGTTCCCGACGACGTTCGACGCCACGGCCTCGTTCCTGGCGAGCCTTTATTCGCAGCGCCACGAGTTCGACCGCGCCGTGCACCTGCTGAGCTTCCACTACCACTGGCCGCTCGGAGAGATTCTCGGGCTGACGCGCGAGCGGCGCCGGCACTACGTGCGGCTGCTGCGGGACGCGCTGGACGTGGGCTCCGGCCTGTCGGCGCGAGAGCGGGCGGAGGCGTCATGACGCGATTCCTCCAGAAGCTCGTCACGGTGGGCGCACGTCCCCTGGGCGCGCTCGGCGCCCCGGCCCGCGCCCCGGCGAAGTCGAGCGACGCCCTGCTGGACCTCGTCGAGGAGGAGTCGTTGGAGACGGAAGACGCGGCCGGGCCCGCGGCGTCGGTGTCCGTCTCCGTACAGTCCACGGAGGTGCCCCCGCCAGCGCAGCGCCCTCCCGCCCCTGCGGCCCGGGCGATGGAGCCACACGCGCCCCGGGGGATGGAGCCACGCGCGCCACGCGCTACGGAGGCGCGGCCCACGCCCGTCGGCGCGGACGCGGCGCTTCAGCGTCCGGGCCAGGCCCGCGCGCCCCGGGGGGACGCGGAGCCGCCGCAGGCCCCTTCCGACTCCGCCGTCACCGCGACGCCCGAGCCGAAGGTCTCCCCGGACGAGCTCGCCACGCCCGTCCGCCAGGCCACGCCCGGGGCTCCGCCGGCCACGCCTGGCTCCAAGGCAGGCCCACCGAAAGCCTCCCGCACCGCGCCGCTGCGGGACGCGGACATCCGCGTCGCGGAGCCCGGGAGCCCGGCCTCCGTGGGGCCGCGGGGAAGCGCCGCGCCCGTGGCGCCGGGCATGTCCCAGGGCAGCCTGCAGGCGGTGACCGCGGACGCCACGGGCGACGCGCTCGCGCCCTTCAAGGAGCGCTGGAAGGACCTCGCCCAGCGACTGAGAGCGAGCCACCCGCCCCCCCTGCCCGAGGCGGTCCACGCGCAGCAGGCACCGTCCCCTGCCCCGGCGCCCGAGGCTCCTGTCGCACCCAGGGCTCCCGCCGCACCCTCCGTGGCCAGGCCCGCCGAGCCCCGCGTGCCGGTGTCCCGACAGCCCGGGCCGGTGCCACCCCGGGCGCGGCCGTCCGAGGCGCCCGGGGCCCGCCCCGGAGGCCGGGCGCGGGAGCTGGTCATCGGCAACCTGGAGGTCCGCGTCATGTCGTCGGAGCCACGCGCGCCGGAGCGCCGGGAAGCCCGCCCGGAGCCCCAGGGCGCACCTGCCGGCGCGTGGCAGACCGCCGCCCGTCACTACCTGGGGAGGCTGTGAGCCATGCCCGTCATCGAGCGCGCCACCGTGAGCTTCGAAGGACTCGACCTCAGCCCCGAGCGGGCCCGGGACGTCACCCGGCGGGCGCTCCAGCTCGTGGCCGAGCGCCATGAGCGGGAGGACCTGGGCGAGGGCCGCATCGACACGCTCACCCTTCCTCCGCTGAGGGTCACCTCGCAGCGGATGGACGAGCAGGCGCTGGCGGTGGCGCTCGCGGACGCGGTGGGCGAGGCGCTCCGGCGGCGCGGAGGGGGACGCTGATGGCCAGCGGGCTCACCCACCAACCGAAGCTGCTCAAGGGCGCGTTCGTCGACTCGAACCTGCTCGCCTTCCCGCCGCTCATCGTGCCGTTCCAGTTCAACCCGGAGCGGCTCACCCGGCGAAAGAGCGCCAACATCCAGTCGCCCCGCTCGCGCCGGGGCACCGAGGAGCGCACGCCGGAGAACGAGAGCCTCGGCCAGGCCCAGAGCACCAGCAGCTCGCCGGAGACCATCACCATGGACATCCGGTTCGACGCCACGGATGACCTGGAGGCGGGCAATCCCATCGCCGGCGAGTTCGGCGTGCTGCCCGCGCTGTCCGCGCTGGAGATGATGATTACCCCGCGCTCCGAGTCCGTCTTCGGAGGCCTGCTGGGCCTGTCCGCCAACTTCGGCTTCGGGGACCGCGCCAGCACGCCGGTGCTCATCTTCGTGTGGGGCCGGCAGCGCATCTACCCCGTGCGCCTCACGGACCTGAACATCCAGGAGGTGGAATACAACCCCAACCTCAACCCCACCCGCGTCACCGTGGGGGTGAGCATGCAGGTGATTGGCGGGAACAACCCGTTCTACCTCTTCACCCAGGCCCAGCGTGAGCTGCTCGCGGGCCTCAACCTGCTCAACGCGCCCGACCTCGCCCGGGCCGTGGTGAACATCGGCTAGGAGGCGCGCCTTGCTCTACCGGGGATCTCGCTACGCGGGGACGGAAGTCATCGAGCCCGTCAACAGCCAGGGGGAGCATCCGCGGGTCCTCGCCCTGCGGCGCCTCGAGCCTTCCCCGGGCGTCATCGAGCACGTGGTGCTGGAGGGCGAGCGCCTGGACCACCTGGCCCACCGCTTCTACGACGACCCGAAGAAGTACTGGCTCCTGCTGGACGCCAACCCGGGGGAGCTCAACCCCTTCGAGCTCCTGAAGCCGGGACGGAGAATCCAGGTGCCTCGCAACCGGGTGGTCAGCCCGTGATCAACGAGGTCGTCAACGTCTCCATCGACGGCGCGCCCCAGGACGACTTGGTGCCCGACATCGTGCAGCTCGCGGTGGAGGAGTCCGTGACGGGGGCGGACGTGTTCCGGCTGCGGCTGGCGCTCGTGTCCCGCTCCGACGGCACCTGGAGCTACGTGGACGAGCCCCGCTTCCAGGTGTGGAAGCGCTTCTCCGTGGAGGCCGGCTACCCCGACGACACGCAGACGCTCGTGGACGGGCTCATCACCCACGTGGAGCTGGGCTTCGGCGCGCAGCAGGAGCCCTACCTCGAAGTCTCCGGGATGGACCTGTCCGCGAAGCTGGACCTGGAGGAGAAGCAGCTCGCCTGGGCGAACAAGAAGGACCACGAGATTGCCCAGGCCATCTTCTCCTCGTACGGGCTGACCTACGAGGTGGAGGACACCGTCGTCCAGCACGCGGAGGCCAACGCCACCATCCTCCAGAGCGAGACGGACATCCGCTTCCTCCGGCGGCTGGCGGCGCGCAACGGCTTCGAGTGCTACGTGCGCGGCAACAAGGGCTACTTCCGCAGCGCCAACCTCCAGGAGCCGCCGCAGAAGCTGCTGGCCGTGGAGTTCGGCGCGGAGACCAACGTCGCCCAGCTCAAGGTCCGGGTGGACGGGACGCCGGCCACCAGCGCGGAGGTACGCCGCGTGGACCCGCTCGAGAAGCGCGAGGAGACGGAGCGGCTCACGGCCCTGCCGGAGCGGAGCCTGGGGAGCCAGCCGCTGGGGGCCCTGCGGGGAGACCAGCCCGAGGGCCGCCAGTTCCTGCTCCGCCAGCCGTCCGCCGCCCGGGAGGAGCTGCAGGCGCGGCTGCGCGGCGCCTTCGCCGGGGCCGGCCAGTTCGTGCGGGTGGAGGGCGACGTCGACGGGCGCGTGTACCTCGCGGTGCTGCGCTCCGGGCGGCTGGTGACGCTCAAGGGCGTGGGCGAGCGCTACAGCGGCCTCTACTACGTCACCCGCGTGCACCACGCCTTCACCGTGGACGGCTACACCCAGAGCTTCGAGGCCCGACGCAACGGCGTGGGGCTCACCGGCGAGGAGCAGTTCCAGCAGCCCTCGCTCCCCATGGCCCTCGTGCCCTCATTGGGCGGCGGCGCGGGCCCGGCGTCATCCGGCAGCCGCGTGCTGCCGCCGACCGGCAGCACCTTCGGAGGCATCTGACATGGCACCGCCGACTCCTCCCGTCCTCACCACCGTCGGGCGGCAGCAGGTCATCGACTACGTCACCAAGGACTACGAGGGCTTCCGCCAGGCGATGCTGAATCAGATCCCGCTGCGGCTGCCCAACTGGACAGACCGCGGCGAGAGCGACTTCGGCGTGGTGCTCATCGAGCTGTTCGCCTACGTGGCGGACATCCTGAGCTACTACCAGGACCGCGTGGCCAACGAGGCCTACCTGGGCACGGCCACCCAGCGCCGCTCGGTGACGGAGCTGCTGCGGCTCATCGACTACCAGATCGACCCGGGGCTGGCCGCCGCCGCGCACATCCACTTCGACGTCACCGCCGACAAGACGGTGACGGGCGCGGACCTGCCCTACCGCCTGCGCACGGCGGGCCGGCCCGGCGAGCCGGACGTCACCTTCGAAATCACCCAGCTCTTCGCCCTGCACCTTCGCAACAACAGCATCTCCCTGGCCTCGCAGCCGGCCATCCCCGCGGGCAGCACGGCGATGCGGCTCGGCCAGACGCTGCATGCGCTGTCGGAGGGAGACCTCGTCTACCTGGAGGAGAAGACGACGCTGTCCAGCGGTGCCACGCGGGTGCGCCGCTCGGCGATGTTGCAGGTGGTCCAGGTGCTGAACGTGGGTGGGGGCCAGGACGAGATTCGCTGGCTGCCGCCGCTGGCCGAGCCCTTCACCCCCGCGGACACCGCGCTCAAGGGCAACAACGTGCGGGCCACCCACGGCGAGACGGTCAACGACGAGCCCCTCTTCGTCAGCGACGGCACCCCGGGCCAGCGCTTCGTCCTCTCCCGCGCGCCCGTCACGCACCTGTTGCGCGACGAGCCCTTCCACCGGCGGCGCTCGCGGCCGGAGCTGGAGGTCCGCGTGGACGGGGCGCGATGGGATCCGGTGGAGAGCCTCTTCGCCAGCGGTCCGGCCGACACCCACTACACGCTCACCATCGACGAGAACGACGTCACCACGGTGGTCTTCGGCACCGGGACGCGCGGGGCGGTGCCGCCCGCGGGCAGTCAAATCAAGGCGCGCTACCGCGTGGGCCTGGGGAGTCAGGGCAACGTGGGGCCCGACGCGCTCGGCGTGTTCATCACCGCCGTCCCCGAGGTGAAGGCCCTCACCAACCCCTTCGCGGCCCAGGGCGGAGCGGACCGGGAGTCCACCGAGGAAGCCAAGGTGTCAGGGCCGGGCTCCGTCATCGCCCAGGAGCGGGCCGTCACCCTCCAGGACCACGAGCTGCTCGCCGAGGGCTTCGCTGGCGTGGGCAAGGCCCGGGCCCGCGTGGGCCTGCGCGGCGGCTACAAGGTGGTGCAGGTCTACGTGGCGCCGGAGAACCCGCAAACGGTGCCGCCGCCGCCGCCCACCAGCGAGCTGAAGGAGCAGCTCAAGCGCTACCTGGAAGCGCGGATGCCGGTCAACCGCATGGCCGGCGTGGACGTGCTGGACCCCGTCTACGTGCCCGTGGACATCACCGTGGACGTGCACCTGAAGGCGGAGTCCAGCCAGGTCCGGGTGCTGGAGGACGTGCAGCGCGTGCTCCGCGAGCTGCTCGGCTTCTCCAACCAGGACTTCGGCCGGGGCGTGCGCGTGGGCGAAGTCTATTCGGCCCTCTACCTCGTGCAGGGCGTCTCCTTCATCCTCCTCAAGCGGCTGCAGCGAACCGACCAGCCGGTGGGCATGAAGGATTGCGAGTTCGCGGATGTGATGATGGGGGAGCACGAGCTGGCCCACGAGGGGCTGCTCACCGTGAACCTCTTCGGAGGCTCGTGATGGCCACCGACTTCGCGGCGCTGCTCTACAGCTGCCTGCCGGGCCTGTACCGGGACAAGGACACGCTGGGCGAGCTCCAGCGCTTCCTCGAAATCACGGCCCTGCCGCTGGAGGAGCTGGAGTCCAGCGTGGGACAGCTGCACGAGGACTTCTTCGTCTTCCGGGGGCGGCCGGAGCTGCTTCCGCTCATCGGCACGCTGGTGGGCGTGGAGGTGGACACCACGCTGCCGCCCCGGGCGCAGCGCGCGCAGGTCTCCGAGGCCGTGCGCTTCTACCGCTCCAAGGGCACGCAGGAGCCGCTGGCGCGCCACGCGGAGAACCTCACCCAGTGGCGCGTGACGCTGGTGGACTTCTCGCGCAGCGTCGCCCAGGTGCCGTTCCTCGAGGCGCTCAACCCCGTCTCGGTGTGGAGGGACCAGCCCGTCGTGGAGCTGACCCCGGGCAGTGGAAACTGCTTCTTCGGCGGGGACACCGAGCGCCTCCAGCCGCTGTTCGACGCCGTCACGGGCCGCCCCATCACCCGCCAGGCCCTGGCGGGGCACGAGGCCGAGTACGCGGGCGCGGAGGGACGCTTCACCCTCGAGGAGCGCGGCGTGGACCTGTTCCGGCCGCCGCCGGGTGGCACGCCCCTCGTCGCGCGGGCCGCGGACCTCACCAACTTCGCCACCCCCCGGAACGTGGATGGCACGGCGCTCGTCCTGGTCGCGGGACAGGTGGCGGTGGACCCGGTGCTGGGCCGCTTCAAGTTCCCCAACCCCGTGCCCGCGGCCGGCAACCTGCGCGTCACCTACCACGCGCTCACGCCCGCCTCCGTCGCGACCCAGGCCTTCCACGTGGGAGACCCCTCGCGCATGCGGAAGCTCGGCCGCGCCGACGACCCGGCGCCCTACACCCTGGACATCCGCGCCCCACGGCACGTCAGCGAGCGCATCGGCCAGCAGCACTTCGACAACCACGGCTTCTTCGTCACGCCGTGCCGGGTGCTGGCCAACCAGCGGCCCAACGTCGTGCCCGCGGGCTCCTCCAGCGGCCGCTTCACGTTCGACAACCGCCCCCTGACGCTCGGCGACGTCACCGGAGTCGCGCTGCAGTTGCTGGATGGGCTGGACGGCACGCCGCTGACGCGCGCGAAGCTGGCGGTGCCGGGCACGCCCTACGTCAGCCAGCCCTGGGGCTTCACCCTGCGCATCGCCGGCGTCGACCTCACCGACCCGGCCTTCCAGCCCACCGTGCGCGTGGTGGCCGCCAACCTGACGGACTTCAACCAGCCGAAGGACGTGAAGGGCGTGAACCTGGTCCTCGCGCCGACCGACGTGGCCGTGGACCCGCAGCTCGGGCGCTTCGTGCTGAACCCGGGCGCGCTGGGCATCCAGCCCGAGGACGTCCGCGTGGACTACCTGCTCGGGACGGCGACGCGCGTGGAGAACGCGCCGGCCCGGGTGCTGGACGCCACCCGCGCCGTCTTCGCCTTCGCGCCGGGTGACACGCCGGTGCCGCTGCGTGACGGCTTCGACGGGACCCCCATCGAGGTGGCCCTGCGCCTGGGGCGCAACGTCGGCGAGTACCACCTCACCCCGCGCGGCTGGCAGCTCTTCCGCAATGGCGTGGAGGTCGGCCTGCCCGTGGAGCTGAAGGACCTGGAGGACTTCGCCACGCCCGTCGCCGCGGGCCGCGTCGCCGTCGACGTGCGGCGCGGCCGGCTCAAGTTCCCCGCGGGCTTCCTCGCCGCGGGAGACCGCATCAGCGTCAGCTACACCTACGAGGACACCGTGGCCCAGGCGCGCGCCTTCGCCAGCCTGGCCCAGCGCCTGCCGGCGGCCCTGCCCGCCGGCGCGGTGCCCGTCATCGTGGATACCCGAAGCATTCCTGTGCAGCCCGCGCGGCTCGCCTGAGTGGCGTTCATGGAAGGAACAACGGCATGTCTCGGTCGATTTCTCGCGAGGACTTCAAGGAGCTCAAGAACTATCTCGGTGTCTATCTTCAACAGGGCCGGGTGCTCCTCGACTCCGACTGGAACGAGAACCAGGACATCGCCGTCTCCTTCCTGCGCCGGCTGAACCGCGAGGCCCTCGGCGAGGGCAGCCCCAACACGGGCTTCAACATCTCGCCGGTATTCCCTCCGCCGCCCCAGCTCCTGCTGAAGGACCTGGACACCAGCGGCATGGACCTGAACGAGGCCATCGGGGCCATCATCGGCGCCTGCCTGGCGGACCTGCTGTCCCTGATGCTGTACCTCATCTTCGGGCCCGTCCTCTTCTTCCTCAGCTTCCCGGGGAAGGAGCTGGACAACATGGAGTCGCTCACGGGCCTGGTGCTGTCCTCGCCCCAGGGCAAGCTGCGCATCGGCAAGGACAGGCCCTACTCGGGCAAGGGCTTCCTGCGGCTGTCGGGACATGCCGGCACCGTGACGTTCACCCGGACGCTGCCCGGGCTGACGGACCTGTCCGCGCACGAGCTGCTCACCTTCCGCTACCGGCTCAACGCCCAGGTCCCCGGCACCATCCGCTTCTTCCTCCAGGACGACGCCGGCAACCGCTCCGTGTGGCTCATCGGCATCTCCGCCATGGGCGCGGAAATCTGGCTGGCGGGCTTCGCGGCGCCCCTGGACCTGCGCTTCCGCATCGTCACCTCCGAGCTCCAGCCGGCGGTGAAGGACAAGAGCTACAGCGCGCAGGTGTTCAGCTTCGCGGGCAAGGTCCCCATGACGTGGACCGCCACGGGACTGCCGGCCGGGTTGACCCTCACAGCGGACGGCACGGGGGAGGACTCGCGCACCGGGAAGCTCTCCGGCACGCCCACCACCGCGGGGGACTTCACCTTCACGGTGAAGGTCAAGGGCTCCGACAACGTCGAAGTCTCGCGGCAGCTGACGTTGAAGGTGAAGCCCACGGGCGAGGTGGGGCTGGCCCTGCCCAGCGCCTCCGAGCTGCTGGGGAAGCTGCAGAAGTTCGAGACGCCCACGGGCACGCCGGCCAACCTGGCCCGCATCGTCAAGTATGGCTTCGAGGTCTACCAGGACTCGACGACGCCCCTGGTCTGGGACTTCGACGACCTGCGCCTGGCCAGCACCGCGCTCGAGAAGAGCATGGGCGAGAACAACTTCATCATCCGCGGCTCGGAGCTCTCCCAGTTCCTCAACCAGGTCACCCTGCTCAGCGCGCTCCAGGGCTCGGACCTCTCCGAGGAGGACCCGGACGAAGAGGACGACAACCTCTTCCTGAACCTCCTCAACCTGCTGAACGCGGACTTCCAGCTGTCGGAGCCCAGCATCGAGAACGCGGGCCGGCTCTACGTGGCCGGCCTGCCCATCGTGCAGGTGCAGGACGTCCTGTACTCGCAGCAGGCGGACCCCAATGACCCGCTGCTGACCCCACCTCCGGTGGGGACGAAGCGCACGGACACGGTGTACCTGGACGTGTGGACGGAGCCCGTCACGTACGTGGAGGACCCGGAGATTCGCGAGATTGCGCTGGGCGGGCCGGACTCCAGCACGCGCCTGCGGACCCGGAACCGCGTGCGCGTCGCGCAGGGGGGCGTCACGCCCACGGGCAACGGCGTGGGCCTGGGGACGCTGGCCACGGAGGGCAGCTACACGGCCCAGGCCAACCGGCTCTACCGCGTGGAAGTCGACACGGCGGGCAACATCGGCACCGCGACGTTCCGCTGGTCGGAGGACAACGCCTCCACCCTGCAGCGCATCATCGAGCCCATCCCGCCCGGCTCCAAGCGGGTGGTGGTGGAGGACGCCGCGGCCTTCCGCAAAGGTGACTTCGTCCTCATCCGCAAGGAGTTCGGCGAGGAGGAGCACCGCATCTCCACCGTGTTCGGCAACGTCATCACGCTCGAGGGCACCACGGGAGGGCAGCTCGCCCTGCTGCCCGCCGCGAGCCGCGTGACGGCCTTCACCACCTTCTCCCTGGACGACCGGCCCATGCTCCAGCGGTGGAACGGCTTCCGGGTTCCCATCCCCGCGGACCCCGCGGATGCGACCCTCTCCAGCGCCATCCTCCTCAACGACGGCGTGCAGGTGCGCTTCGGCGGCCGCGCCATGCGCAGGGGTGACCACTGGAGCTTCAAGACGCGCTACCTGGCCGGGGACGAGTCCTCCGGCATCAACCCGGAGACGCGCATCGAGCAGCTCGCGTTCCAGCGCGCCCGGGGCGTCGTCCACCACTACGTCCCGCTGGCCACCTTCACCCGCGACGGCAGCGACGACAACCCGAACCGCATCTACCTCATCCAGGACCGCCGCAAGCGCGTGGCGAACGCCGGCACCGTGGCCACGCCGCTGCCGAAGCTCACCGGGCTGTCGGGAAAGAACACGGAGCACCTGGGCGCCCTGGCGCTGCCTCCCACGGCCGCGGACAGCAAGTTCGTCCTCTTCTGGTCCGGTGAGCTGTTCCTGAGCGGCACGGTGCACGCGGACGCGCAGCTCACCCTCCGGATGAGCTTCTACAACGACGAGATGACCGACCCGGAGGCCGAACCGGACAAGGGGAAGATTCAAGACCGCGAGGTGGTGGTGAAGCTGGGACGCAAGCCGAAGAACGTCGAAGTCCCGCTGCAGCACATCTTCTCCAAGAGCGACACCCCGTTCCTGTTCCTGTCGTCGGCCTTCGTCCCGACGTCGGTGCAGGTGTTCGCCACGCTGAACGACCCCGCCACGACTCCGTCCTTCACCGTGGAGCTGACCAACATGCAGTTGACGGCGCTGGAGCTGAAGAAGGGTTACTAGGAGAGAGCCATGGGAAGATATGTCTTCAAGGCAAAGGACCTGGCGCCCCTCCGCGCGTGGATTGACACGCCCATCGCGAGGCAGGTCCTGGAGTCGGCCGTCCCCGTCAAGCGCTTCGACACGCAGAAGGTGTTCCGCGAGGAGCCCATCGAGCTGCCGGTGTCCATCCAGAGCCGGGACACGCCGGACGGGGTGCCCCTGCACGACATCCTGAAGGCGGTGCAGGCGGAGGACCCCACCATCTCCGGCATCACCGTCCGTGGGGACCGCCTGGTCCTCAAGCACGCCACGAAGCCGCTGGCCGGGCAGCGCGACAAGGTGCGTGAGCTGCTCAAGGACTCGCGCAAGCTCAACGCCCTGCGCCCGCAGCAGCCGCCGAAGCCCCAGGCGCTGAAGGGCGAGAGCCTGGAGAAGCTCCTGCTGGACGACGAGACGCCCGACGCCGAGTGGCTGCGCGCCTTCCGGCGCTACGCCGTCGCCAACCTCATCAAGCCCTCCAAGAGGACGTCGAAGTAGATGCGCTACCTGGGCAATACCAAGAGCAACGAGTTCCACGACCTGACGCGGCAGAAGTCGCAGTGTCAGATTTCGCGGATCCAATCGAGCCACCACGACAAGGCCTTCACCCCGGACACCGTGGTGCAGGCCATCCGTGAGGGCTTCGAGCCGTGCGCGTATTGCCTGGGGACCTTCGCGAACCTGTCCCTCGAGGCCGGGGGCACGATGCCGTCGGCGGCGGATTTGCGCGGCGAGGACCTCGGCGGTGGCGAGGTGTCGCTGCGGTGGACGCACCCCGACGACATCGTCACCCGGGGCATCCGCTTCGACGTGTACTCCAGCCCGGCGCCGCTGGAGCCGTTCCGCACCCTGCGCCTGTCGCAGCATGCCACCCTCGCGGCCCGCCTCTCCGGCTTCAGCGACGGCGGGGACGTGTACTTCACGGTGGTGGCGCGGCTGGGAGGACTGCAGAGCCTGCCCACGCCCATCCTGCACCTGTTCGTGCAGCCGGTGCAGGCGCTCGTGGAAGTGGGCGCGTCCGCGCCGGGCACGGGCGCCCCCACCGGGCTGGGATTCCCGTTCCGCATCGACGGGCTGGGGCGGGTGTCCGCCCAGGGAGGAGACCCGCTGCTGCGGGGGAAGATTCTCCAGTTGCTGCTCACCGCGCCCGGCGAGCGGGTGAACCTGCCGGAGTACGGGACGCGGCTGCGGGATTTGGTGTTCGACCCCAACAACGACGTGCTGGCCGCGACCACGGAGTTCACCGTGGCGCGAGCGCTGCGGCGCTACCTGGGTGAGGAGATTCACGTGGACCGGGTCCAGGTGGGCTCCTCGGGCAGCGAGCTGAGCGTGGACATCGTCTACATGCGCAAGTCGGACCTCAGGACCGAGCAGCTGCGTGTGGGCATCCCCCTTCCCGGGTGAGGCGGCCATGGACGAGCGGGTAGCGCGCTACATCGAGCGCAACGAGAGCAAGCACTGGGGCAAGTACCGGGGCTTCGTCGTGGACCGGGACGACCCCGAGCAGCTCGGCCGCCTCAAGGTGCGGGTCCCCAGTCTGCTGGGGGACGCCGTGACGGGCTGGGCGTGGCCGGCCTCGCCGTACGCGGGTGCCAACGTGGGCTTCTTCTTCGTGCCCCAGGTGGACGACCTGGTGTGGGTGGAGTTCGCGGAGGGAGACCTGGAGCACCCGCTGTGGACGGGCTGCGGCTGGGCGAAGCCGGGCGGGACGACGGAGATTCCCCAGGAGGCCCAGGACTCCTATCCGGACCAGGCCGTGATTCGGACGAAGTCCGGCCACGTCATCATCCTCGGGGACGCCTCCGGCAGTGAGCTGCTCACCATCCGCACCACCACCGGCTGCGAAATCATCCTGGACCCCAACGCGAAGACGGTCACGGTGCAGGCGGACGAAATCATCCTCCGGGGCTCGGCGGGCAACACGGAGGAGCTGGCCACGAAGACCTTCGTGACGAAGATTTTCGACACGCACACCCACCCGACGGGCGTGGGCCCCAGCGGACCGCCGGCGCTGAACTCGACCACCAATCCCCGCTCCCTCACTTCCATCGTGAAGGCCGAATGAGCAACCACCTCTCCATCGCCACCGTGACGGCGGCCCTCCGGCACCGTCTGGAGAAGGACCTGCAGGTCCACCTGCCGGGCGCGACGGCCACCACCGTGCGCCCCCAGGCCCCGCCCAGCACGGCGCTGCCGACGGTGGGGGTGAATATCTTCCTGTTCCAGGTGACGCCCAACACCGCCCTGCGCAACGAGGCGGTGCCCACCCGGCGCGCGGATGGCCAGCTCCAGCAGCGCCCCGTCATTGCCCTGGACCTCCACTACCTGCTGAGCTTCTACGGCGCCGAGGTGAAGCAGGAGCCCCAGGTCGCGCTGGGCATCGTCGCCCGCTCGCTCGAGGCCCAGCCGGTGCTCACGCGCGAAGTCATCCAGGCGGCCGTGGCGGCGGCGTCCCACCTGACCACGTCCAACCTGGACAGCGCCGTGGAGCGGGTGCGCTTCGTCGCCACGACGACGTCCGTGGAAGAGCTGTCGAAGCTCTGGTCGGTGTTCCAGGCACCCTATGCCCTGTCCGCCACGTACCAGGGCAGCGTGGTGATGATTGAAGCGGACACCGCCCCGCGCGCTCCGGCGCTCCCGGTGCGCCGCTTCGGCGTTCGCGCGCAGGCGCTGGGGCAGCCCGTCATCGACAGCGTCCTCTCCCAGTCGCCCACGGACCCCGCGCCCGTGGCGGGCCAGCCCATCCTCGTCGGCCATCGGCTCATCCTCCGCGGGCAGGGCCTGCAGGCGAGGACGCCCACGCCCGAGCTGGACACGCGCGTGCGGGTGGGTGACGCCGAGCTCGCCCCCGAGGCGACGAGCGACACCGAGGTCATTGTCCTCCTGCCAACCACGCTCCGCCTGGGTGCGCAGCGGGTGCAGGTGGTGCATCGGGAGCGGGTGGCGGGCGTGCTCCGGCAGGGCGCCGAGTCGGGCGCGACGGCCATCGTCCTCCAGCCCGAGGCCACCTTCTCCGTCGTGGCCGGGGACATCCAGGTCACCGTCACGTCCCAGGTGCAGATGGGGCAGCAGGTGGTGCTGCTGCTGAACCAGTTCAATGCTCCGGCCGGGGTGGACCCGAAGGCCTACAGCCTCCCCGTCACCCTCCCGTCCGCCGCGTCCACCTTCACCGTCGACGCCGCCGCCGTGGCCGCGGGCGAGTACCTCGTCCGGGTGCGGGTGGATGGCGCGGAGAGCCCGCTCGCCTTCAACGAGACCACCGGGCGGTACGACCAGCCCCGCGTCCTCCTGCCATGAGCCACTCCCCCACTCCGGACAACGGCGGGCGCGTCCCGGCCCAGGCGCCCACGCCTCCTCCCCGCGAGACAGCGGCGCAGGTGGCCGCGAGCTGGGCCGAGGCCAACCAGCGCTACCTCTCCGCCGCACTCGCACGCGTGCGCAAGCGGCTCGAGCAGCACACCGCGGGGGAGCCGGCGGCCGACGACTCCTCGCTCGAGCGCGAGCTGGAGGACGCCGCCCGCGCCCTGCCGTCCCCCGCCGCGCTGGAGCGGCTGTGCACCCTCTTCCAGCTCTCCCCCTTCGAGCGCGCGGTGGTGTTGCTCGCCGCGGGCGTGGAGCTGGATGCGCGCTTCGCCGCGCTGTGCGCCCGGGCGCAGGGGGACTCCCGGCTCGCCTGGCCCACGTTCGGACTCGCCCTCGCGGCGCTGCCCCAGCCGCACTGGAGCGCGCTGAACCCGGGTGCGGCGCTGCGCCGCTGGCGGCTCGTGGAGCTGGCGCCCGGAGAGGCCATCACCACCCGTCCGCTGCGCATCGACGAGCGCACGCTGCACTACCTCACCGGCGTGCATTACCTCGACGAGCGGCTGGTGGGCTTCGTCGAGGGCGTCATCCCGCCCGCGTCCCTGGTGCCCTCGCACCAGCGGCTGGCGGAGCGCATCACCGCGCTCTGGTCCCGGCCACCCCGTCCGGAGGGCCACCCCATCGTGCAGCTCTGCGGCAACGACGCGACGGGCAACCGCGCCATCGCCGCCGCCGCCTGCGCCGCGCTGGGGCTGAGCCTGCAGCGGGTGGTGGTGCGCGCGCTCCCCACGCGGGAGGACCCGGGCGACCTGCTCCGGCTGCTCTCGCGCGAGGCGGCGCTGACGCGCAGCGCCCTCCTGCTGGACTGCCACGGGATGGACCCGGGTGACAGCGGGCGCATGACGACGATGCTCCGGTGGCTGGACCGCGCCGAGGGGCCCATCCTGGCCGCGAGCCCGGACCGCCTTCGCGCCATGGACCGGCCGACCATCGCGCTGGAGGTGGGCCGGCCCACCTCGCTGGAGCAACGCTCGCTCTGGACCGAGGCACTCCAGGGCCGCATCTCGGACGCGTCCGGAACTCGCGAGCCGCCGGGCCCCGTCCTCGAGTCGCTCGTGTCCCAGTTCGACCTGAGCGCCAGCTTCATCGAGGAGGCCTGCCAGCACCTCCAGGGAGATGAGCAGGGGGAGGCCGTGCAGCACACGCTGTGGGAGGCGTGCCGGGCCCTGACGCGTCCCCGCATGGGAGAGCTGGCCCAGCGAATCGAGTCGTCGGCGGGCTGGGAGGACCTGGTGCTGCCGGAGTCGCAGCTGCGGCTGTTGCGCGAGCTGTCCGCCCAGGTCCGCCACCGGGCGCGCGTGTACGGCACGTGGCGCCTGGGGCGCGAGGGCTCGCGAGGCCTGGGCATCACCGCCATGTTCGCGGGGCAGAGCGGCACGGGGAAGACGCTGGCCGCCGAGGTGATGGCCCGGGAGCTCCGGCTGGACGTGCACCGCATCGACCTCAGCCAGGTGGTGAACAAGTACATCGGTGAGACGGAGAAGAACCTCCGGCGCATCTTCGATGCCGCGGAGGAGGGAGGCACACTGCTGCTCTTCGACGAGGCGGACGCGCTCTTCGGCAGGCGGAGCGAGGTGAACGACAGCCATGACCGGTACGCCAACATCGAGGTGAGCTACCTCCTCCAGCGGATGGAGTCCTACCGGGGCCTGGCCATCCTCACGACGAACATGAAGGAGGCGCTGGACGTGGCGTTCCTGCGCCGGCTCCGCTTCGTCGTCGACTTCCCCTTCCCGGGCCCCCCGGAGCGGCGCGAGCTCTGGCGGCGCGCCTTCCCTCCGGAGACACCCACCGAGGGGCTGGACTTCAAGAAGCTGGCGGAGCTGAGCGTCGCGGGCGGGAACATCCGCCTCATCGCGATGAATGCCGCCTTCCTCGCGGCCGAGGACGGCTCGCCCGTGACGATGCGCCACATCTGGCGCGCCGCCCAGACGGAGTTCACCAAGCTGGAGAAGCCTCTTCCCCCGCCGCTGTAGGGAGGCTGTGTCGCCATGCGCGCGTTGGTGCCGGCCCCTACCGCCCTCGACTCCACGCCCCAGGTCGTGCGCCCGGTCGCGCCAGTCATCACGCCGGAGCCGGCCCCCGAGCGGGCCCCCGAGCGTGAGGCGCCCGCCCCCGAGGCCCGCGCCGCCTGGGACTTCGGTCGCATCTCCGTCCACGCGCACGCGCCGCCTTCGTCGCCCCCCGAGCCGCGCCGCAACGACGCGCCGGAGGCCCGCGCCCCCCCCGCCGCGCCCGCCTGGGACTTCGGCCGCGTCTCCGTCCACGCGCTGCCTCCGCCGCTGCCGCACGCCATCGCCCCGCCCGACCACCCCACCGAGGCGCGGGCCGACCTCGAGGCCGGGTGGGTGCGCGGCCGCGCTCGGGGACCGGGCGCGCCACTCCCCGAGCGCAGCGCCCTGGCCGCCGCCGCGGCCGCTCCCGCGCGGCCGGGCACCCTCATCCACGAGGGGAGCGCGGTCGACCGGGTCGGTGCGGCCATCGGTGCGCGCGGGTTCAGCTTCGGCGGACGCGTGTTCCTCACGGGCGCGGCGCGCGCGAGCCCCGACCTGTCACGCATCCTGGGCCACGAGCTCGCGCATGCGCGCCATGACGACCCGGGCGTCCTCCACGCCGACACGCAGGTTCCGACCATCGGGGAGTTCCTCGCGAACCCGCCCCACGCGCGAATGTTCGCGACCCTCGAGGAGCTGTTGTTCTACCCGGTGGACTCCGCGGAGTTCGTCTTCCCGGCGGACCCCCGCGTCCTCTACGCCATCGCCGCGTTCCGACTGACGGGCGAGCGCTATGACCCCGACATGGTGCGCGCGCTCCAGGACGCGGCCACGGCGGCGGGCGGCGTCGTGACCGGGCTCCCCCCACAGCGCTCCGAGAAGGCGCGGGTCACCGGGAGGCTGGCCCGGGTCTACATCACCACGCTGCGCACGTGGCTGCGCGAGCATCACCTGGACGAGACGCTCGACATCTCCCCGGAGCAGGAGCGCCTGCTCATGGCGGGACGCGCGTTCCCCCCGCCGGACCCCATCCGGGAGGCCGCGGCGAGAGCGTTCATCCGCCGCCGCGTGGACATGCCGCTGGAGCTGCTCCAGGGCTCCCTGATTCACATCGTCCCCCAGTACGGGCGCCAGCTCTGGCCGTACGTCGACGCGGTGGTGGAGTGGGAGGCGCATCCGGACCCGGCCCACGTGAACACGGCGGCCGAGCGCTTCGTGGACCTCCTCGCCGCGTTCGCGCCCATCACCCGCCTGCTGGACCGGGTGCGCCACGACAGGCAGCTCGAGGGACACGCCGCCTACGAGCTGCTCTTCCCGCAGAATGACGACGGAACACGTCGCGTGGACCCCAACCGGGTCATCGCATTCCACACGTACGTGCCCACCCAGCCCCAGGGGCTCCTCGAACAGGCGCGGACGAGCAGCGCGGGGCGGAGCGAGCTCCTCGACGGCTTCCTTTCCTATCTCGGCCGCATGCCGAGTGCGCAGCCGGGAAATACCCAGGTCACGGACGCGCCGAGCCGCGTGAATGCGCCTCCGCTGCCGAGCCAGATGACCGTCTACCCGGCGCTGGAGCCGCCCCACTTCGACGCGGCCATCGACGCCGTGCACCACTTCACGATGAGCATCCAGTGGTCCGACGTCTACGAGGCGCTCGGGAACGCCTTCGGAGGGTGGACCTACGAATGGGACCTCATCAAGGTGCGCGACAGCGACATCGCCAACCTGGCCGAGGCCTCCGAGGCGGAGGGGCGCGCACCCAGCTTCTGGGACCCGCTCGCGACCGAGCTCGCGCGCGACATCCGGTATGCGGGCGAGGACATGGCGCGCGTGCGGAGGGACCTGGGCGCGCTCGAGCTGCTGCTGGGGCCCCCGGGACTGGGGGCACAGACGCTCGTCGCAGCGAGCGCGATGCTCAGCGTCGTCGGCACGGTCATCAAGAACGTCATCAGCAAGCTCACGATGCCGCGGAACGAGCAGCGGTTCTCGCTGACCGAAGGGGGGCTCCACCTCGTACGCTGCCGCGCGGCCCCGCGGTTCGACGAGGACCGGGAGACGTCGAGCTTCCGCCGCGGCACGAGCGTCGCGTGGCTTCCGTTCTGGGCCCGCACCCCACAGTCGATGGCGGAGCTGCGCACCGCCGCCGAGACGCGCGGCCTCTCCGAGGGTGAGCGGCGCCTCGTGGAGCTGGAGAGCCTCCTGTCCAACCCCGACGAGTCCCTCCCGAACCGGGCGGCGCTCATCCTGGAACGGGATTCGCTCCGGCGCGGGCTCCACGGCAGCACCGCGGACATCCTCCAGGCGCGGCTGAGCGAGCTCCGGGCGCAGAAGGCGCGCATCGACGCCCGCACCCCCTCCGCCGGCGAGGAGGGGCTCACCTCCGCGGGGCTCGCTACGCAAATCACTTCCGTGGAGCGGCTGCTCGAGATGCGGAGCACCCGCACCGCGGTGGCCGGAAACCACCCCGTCCGCCTCCCCGGCACGCTGGTGACGGACGTGGGCGACCCCATCCACCTGCTGCTCGAGGCCGCGCGCCTCGACAACGCAAGCGACCCCACCCGCGCGAACTGGGCGGTCTCCGACCTGACCACGGACCGGAGCGGCACCGCGAGCGCGTGGAACAACGGCTCCCACGTCCGCGGCAACCCCAGCCACGACGCCATCCTCAACGCCATCCTCGAGATTCTCGAGGGCCAGAGCGGCTACGGGGCCGGCTACCTCTCCGTCTTCCTCCCCTCCGGGGCGCCGGGCGCCGTCGTCACGCCGTCCTCGGGAGGGACCGCGCACACGGTCCGCGTCGCGCGCAGCCTCGCGACCATCGCCGTCAACGCGATTGAGAACGTCACCCAGCTCATCACGATTGCCGCCATCGTCGCCGCGCCCTTCACCGGCGGCAGCTCGCTCATCCTGCTCGTGCCCGTCGGCATCGTCGGTGCGCTGCCGTCCGCCTACCGCCTCTACCACCGCAGTGAGATGGGCACCCTCCGGGCCGACGCCCAGACGGTGATGGAGATTGTCGACATCGCGGGCGCCGTGGTGGGGCTCTCCGAGCTCGGCGCGGGCGCACGGGCGGCCGCGTCGGCGGGGCGCGGCCTCACCCGCTCGTCGCTGCGCTGGGCGCGGGTGCAGGGGGCGCTGTGGATTGTCGGGCTCGGCACCGACGGCCTCGGCATGGTGATGATGGGCGTGGGAATCCTCGACCAGCTCGAGGCGCTCAAGGGCCTTCCCGCCGGCCTGCGCGCCGCGCGCGCGGCGGAGATTCTCGGCAACGCGTTCCTCCAGGTCGGCATCCAGGCGGGCGGAGCGCTCGCGTCCCGGCGGCACGCGGAGTCCCTGCAGGGCACGCTCGGGGAGGGGACCGCCAGCGCGCGGACGCGCGTCGAGCAGGGTCCGCGTGGGACGGCGACCGGAATCGACGCCGCCGTCCCGACGTCGCTGCAGGCCTTCGTGAGGGAGAGCGCGGACATCCCGGCCGGCGAGGTGCGGGTCCGGTACACCGCCGAGGATGGCCTCGTCGACCCGGGCTCGCTTCACATCCTCGTCGGCCCCGGCGCCGTGCACAACCTGTCGGCGCACCTGCCCATCCTGACCGCGCTGCGCGGCTACTCCGGCGTGTCCGGACGCATCCGCCGGGTGCTCAACCGCCTGAGGCGCTGGCTCACCGGCCGCGCCGCGCCCGAGCCCGGCTCACAGTTGTTCGAGGCGCGCCTGGAGCTCCAGAAGCTGGACCTGCTCGTCCGCCAGCGGCTCGACGCCCTCGAGCGCACCCACGATGCCGGCCTCATCGAGGACCTCGTCGCCGACCTGGACTACCTCGACTCCCAGGCGGCCCGCCACGAGGCGACCATCCGCTCGGGCATCGACGCCGAGGGCCGCGGCTACGTGGCGGTCGAGGGCGGCTCCGTGCGGGACGCGAACCGCACCGCGGCCATCGCGGCCGGCTACCCCACTCCTCCCGACGGCCACTTCTACCGGCGCCAGGGCGATGGCTTCGTCCTCGTCGCCGACCCGCTCTACAGGCGGGGACCCGACTGGGTGCAGCACACCGTCGTGCACCATGACGGCCGGCCGGTGCTCGTGCGCGCGGGGAGCACCGCGGACATCAACAACGCGCTCGCCCAGCTCGACGGCTATGACGCAGCACCGACGGGCCACCTGTACGTCCGCGAGGGGAACGGCTGGCAGCTCCAGCTCAGCCCGGGCGCGGCCGGGCCGTCCATGCGCGTCGTGCATGGCCCCGACGGCAGGCCCCTGCGCCAGAACGGGAGGATGGTCACGGAGCCGCGCCCGACGCGGAGCACGTTCGAGACCACCCAGGCTTCCCAGGGCATCGCCCACCCGCGGGGCGAGTACACGCCCCTGGAGACCGCGCTCACCGCGCGCGGCGTGGCGGACGACCCGCCGTCCCGCGGCATCGTCCGGCAGTGGAACCCCGTGCTCCAGCTCCTGGACGAAATCGTCGCGGCGAACCCGGGCGAGAACCTGCGGACCGGCGCCGAGTCGGCCGCACGCGCCTCCGCGCACCTCGACGCCGGCTACGGCGACGCAGCCTACGGCCGGTTCCGCCGCGCCCTGCGCAGCGACGAGCTCGACGTCGTCATGGGCAACGGCGCCGCGACGCCCGCCGCGCAACGCGAACGCCTGGACCTCCTGCTCGCGCAGCAGCCCGACAACGCCTCGGCGGGCGCCCTCTTCACCGGCTGGGTCAACCGTCGACTCCAGGGAGGACCGGGCGACGCCTCGATGAGCACCATTCGCGACCGGGAGCTCGGCCTCGGTCAGTGGAATGGGGCCAACCGGTTCGCGGACACGGCCGTGCGCGTCTCCGAGACGCAGGGCGGGCAGACCTCCACCCATGACTTCCTCGGCGAGAACAAGGTCGGCAGTTCCTATGACCCCGCGCAGTCGCTCGGGTACCACCAGAACCTCACCGCGAACAACGGCCAGCTCGTCGCGGTGGACGGGACGCGCTACGCGGGCCTCGTCTACATCTGCGAGAACCAGCGGAACGCCACCCGCATCGCCGCGCACCTCGACTCCGAGGGACGCCACCCGAACATCCGTGTCATGTATGTAGACACGGGCGGCAACCTCCAGCCCGTGCCGAGGCGTGCCGCGGCCGCCGCACCCGCCGTGACTCCCACCGTGACACCTGGCACCGCCGGCTCCGAGGAACACTGATGCCCCGCTACCCGGAGTTGCTCATCATCGACGCACAGCTCATCGGCTCCAGCCTCGAGGAGGTGGCCACACGGGCGCGGCAGGCGTGGGAGACCGCCGGTCTCCCGCCGCTCGCCGCATGGGGAATGGACACGCGCAAGCGCCAGCCCTCCCCCGTGCCACCACCCGACGCATCCGGACCGGGCGGACTCGCCTTCGAGATGGCGGGGCGTGTCACGGGGAGCCTCGTCCCCGTGGGCCCGAGCGGCACGCGCTTCAATCTCCGCCTCCCCGTGGACGTGCGGAAAGACCCCGTCCACCTCATCCCCGACACCGTGGCGGCGGCGCGCCGGTGCCTCGAGTTGTTGGGTGTCGGCACTGGCATCGCGTCGATGAGCGTCCGCCGGGGCGTTGGCGCCAACTGCCTCCCCATTCCGCCCCTGGTCGAGCCCGATGCCATCCTCGTGCTCGCCAGGCGCTCCCGCGTCGAGGAGGCCTATACCTCCGTGGAGGGCTTCCTCGCGGCCTGGGAGCGCGTGCACGAGCGCGACGGCTTCCTCCTCGTGTCGCGCGGCGAGGCGGCGCTCGACACCGTGCAATGGCTGGAGGTCGCCGCGCCCTCCCAGTGGGCCCTCGCGCGCGCCGCCCGGCCCGGCCGGACCACCTACCGCCCCGCGACGCCGCTGCCGGAAGAGGAGCCCCTCTATCTCGCGGGCACGGAGACGCTGCGGCCCGCTGGCTACGACGACGCCACCGGCGTCCTCTCGTTCGCGGCCTGGACGCCCCCGGGCACGCATCCCCACGGCTGGGAGTTCCACAACCTGCTCGCACTCCGGAGCGAGGGCATGGTGCCCGACGGCCGCCCCCTCCGGGAGCTGCGCGTCATCTTTCCCGACGAGGCCGCGGCCCGCCGGGAAGCGACCCCGCTCTCGGACATCGGCGCCCGCGTGTACTTCACGGGCCCTGACGGAGAGTTCCATGCGCTGGAAGAGCGCTGAAGCTTCACCTCGTAAAGGAGTTCCTCGAATGCGTCATCTGGGTTCAGCCGTTCTTGCCGTGGGCTTGTTGGTGGGTTGCGGTGGTACCGACGTCGAACCGTCCCTGGAGTCCGTCGAGCGCGCGCAGTCGGCGCTCACCAGCACGGACGTGGACGTGGCCCCGGAGTGCCAGGGCCTCATCACCTTCGTGAACACCGGGTCGTACGCGACGCTGGATGCGTACCTGCCGAGCGACGTCGTGACCCGCCTCGTGAATCAGCGCGCGACGGCGCCCTTCGCGACGCTGGCGCAGGTCTCCGCGGTGCAGGGCATGGGTCCTGCCCGGCTCGAGCAGCTCGAGGGTGGCGCCCGCGCGCAGAGCTACATCCACGCAAGCTGCGTGGGCGTGATGGATGAGCTCGCCATCTCCGCGGATGACGACGCGGCCATCGTCGCGCTGGTGAACACCGTCAGCGACAGCGAGCTGCACGACATCCTGCCGGATGCGTGGAACGGCGCTTCGAATCTGCTCGGCCTGCGTCCGTTCACCTCGACCCAAGCCATCTCGGACGCGGCGGGCATTGGCACGGTGAGCCTCCGCAACCTCCGCAACGCGGCCACGCTGAGCCGCCCGCTGGAGGCGCTCATCGCGGCGGTGGATGCGGTGCCGCAGTATGACTTCAGCAAGACGCTGGCCCGCCACTTCGACTGGTGGGCCATCGTGGTGGCCAACCCGCACTACCGCGAAGGGACGCCCACGTGCTTCGGGCTCGAGCCGACCAGCACTCCCTACGGTGCGACGGTGCGCCCCAACCTCGCGGACGCCGCCGAGGTGCGTGCCAAGGTGCTCGACGCGGTGACCTTCGCCAACCGCAACAACGCGATTCCCAGCAGCGTCGTCTCCGCGGGCCTGGCGAACCTGGACATGTTGACCGCGGGGCGCTCCTTCAAGGGCTGCTACACCAGCTACCAGGATGACCCGTGGAGCGGGCACCAGGTCGCCATCTTCGTCGACACGGTGAACGGCTTCAGCGTGATGACCGACTTCTACTGGAGCGAGTGACGTCCTGAGCGCGGCGGCCTCTTCTCAGGCGCCGAAAAGACGAAGGGCCCGGAACCTTTCGATTCCGGGCCCTTGACGGCGGCCCCCAGGCCTACGTCCCCCAGACCCGACTCCATCCCCAATTGAGGGAACCACGGGCTGGGGCGCCGCTGGCACGGCAGGCTCAGGCTGGGAGTCCGGCTAGACGCCCGAGTCCTGGTACGCGGACACGCCGTCCAGCGAGAGGTGGTCGAAGACAGCTTCCAGGGAGAAGCCCTCTCCCCGGGCCACGAGCCCGACTCCGTCGGATGTGGCCGGCGTCACCTCGATGTCGACGATGCTGTTGGCGGACCAGCCCCGCACCTCCAGCCTCCGAACACCGATGCCCATGAGCCGGAGCTGGACCCTGTTGGCTTGCGACTGCCCCCACTTCGCGGGAGGTCTCGCGGGGAACTCGTTCAAGTCGAAGCGGATGAGGACCCTCGGACCGTCCTGGTGGAGGCCAAGCTCGAGCACCCTCACTCCATGAAGCGATGGGGCCTCCGGGAACAAGCTCCGGAGGAACACGGCACGCTCTATCGAATCAATCCAATCCATGGCTAGGGGCCGAACAGGTAGTGGTCCAGGGTACCAGGAACCTTGCCTGTTCTCGTGTTCTCGGGCGGCCGGACATTGAAGTGCGGACCCTGGTCGCCCACGCCTTCTCCGAACCTGTGACCGGCCGAGTGGTCCTGGATGACGACCTTGGACCCGTCCGGACGCGTATACGTGTACTCACGAGTCATGATGGGCTTCCTGGCATCGTTCAGGATGCGGTTGCCACCCGGGTCCGTCATGGGAACCCGATTCACACTTTGCGGCTGCTGTGAGCGGGGAATCCCGAGGTCCCGCCTGGCCTGGTTCAGCGCTCCCCTGCGGGTGGGCAGGGCCTTGGCGATTTCGAGGCCCTTGAGAGGCCTGAGCATTCCCGCCGAGACATAGGGAATCGCCATGCCCAGCAGGTCCATCTTGATGGCATCGCAGTCGCCCTGCGAGATGTCGTAGAGGAGGAAGCCGACGTCCACCGCGGTATCCAGGGGAATGAGCCCGCTGGGGTCCACGAAGTTGACCGGGTCTCCCCCCACGTAGGCGTAGAGGTTGGTGTCCCCGCCCCCGAAGCGCAGCGGGTCCTTCGCCGTCCAGCGCCCCGTCTCCGCGTCGTAGTCGCGCGCGCCGAAGCGCACGAGCCCTGTCTCCGCGTCGTACAGGCCCCCCACGAACCCGAAGGGCTGGAAGCCCGGCCGGGTATCCCGCAGGACCTTGCCGAAGGCGTCGTAGTCCAGCGCCTGCACCACCTCCGCCGTGTCCACGTCCACGATGCGACGCGGGCTGCCCACGTGGTCCGTGACGATGCGGAAGGTGCCCGTCCGTGAGTCGCTGGCCGTCCCCCGCAGCCGCACGAAGTAGTCCGGCACGTAGGAGCGCGTGCCGTACACGAACAGGCTGACGAGCTGACCGTCCCCGTCCAACTCCCCCACGATGCGGTCGCCCTGGTACAGCCAGCCCTGGGTGAGCGTACCGTTCAGCCTCCGCCCGATTCGCCGGTTCTCGCCGTCGACGAGGTACTCCACCACCGAGCCCTCGCGCTCCACGCGCATCAGGTTCCCCAGCGCGTCGTAGGTGTACGCCGTCTCGATGCCCGAGCCCTCGTCCACCCGGCTCCGCAGCTCGCCCGCGGCGGACCAGGTGTACCGGCGGTCGCCCTGTGTCAGCAGCCGGTCCTGGGCGTCGTGGGTCGCCGCCACGTCCCCACCGGCGTTGCTCGCACGCGTCCGGTTGCCGTTCACGTCGTACGCGTAGTGCTCGACGGTGACGCCATCCCTCCGCACGTCCGTCAGCCGGCCGGCGGCGTCATACGCGTAGGCATGGACGACGCTCTCTCCCGCCTCCGTCTCCGTGCGCTGCGTGATGCGCCCCAGGTCGTCGCGGACATACGCCTGCGCGAACACCTCGCTCGCTCCCGAGGTCGTCCGCTCGTTGGACAGCTCGCCGTAGCCGTCGTAGCCCGGCACGGTCTCGAGCCCGCCCACGGTCAGCCGGCGCAGGCGTCCCGTGGCCGCCTCACGCTCCAGGGTCATCACCCCGGCCGTGGTCAGCAGCCCATCCGCGTCGTAGCCCAGGGAGAGGCTCGTGCCCCGCACATCCAGCGAGCGGACCTCGAGCTGGTCGTCGTACGTCGCCCGCACGCTGCCGGACACCGGGCCCGCCCAGGTCGTGCCCGTCATCAGCGAGCCGTCGTAGTCGTAGGCCAGGGTGATGCCGTCCGGCGCCGCGAGCCGGGTCAGCCTGCCCGTCACCGGCTCGTAGGTGGAGCTCACCGTTCCGCGCGCCGTCGTCACCGTCTCCACGCGGCCCGCGGTGTCGTAGGCGAAGTCGACCGTCGTGCCGTCCGGACGCAGCACCCGGGTGAGCTGCTGGTCCAGGTCGTAGCTGTAGCCGACGACCCCCTCGCCCATGCCCGTCTCCGGCGGCGTGTAGACCTCCGGAAGGTCCTGCTTCGTGAAGGTGTACGCGTGCGCGGCGCGTCCCGGCGGCGTCAGCGAGGTCAGGTTGCCGCTGGCGTCGTGGGCGTAGCGCACCTCACGCTCCCCCGGCAGCAGGTGGTACGTCAGGCGGCCCACCGGGTCATACCCGTAACGAGAGACCTGGAAGAGTGCGTCGGTGAGCGTCTCCAGGTTGCCCCGCGCGTCGTAGGTGAGCCGCGTCTCGCGCGTACCTCGCGTGGTGGAGAGGAGGAGTCCCCGCGCGTCGTAGGCGAACAGCACCGGTGGCACCCCCGGAGCGCGCTCCTCGACGAGCCGGTTGCGCTCGTCGAACAGCGTGAGCCGCCGCCGTCCCCCGGGACTGTCGGACGTCCACTGGCGCGCCGCCGCGTCATAGGCGCGCGTGACGTGCCGCCCGTTGAGCGTCGTGGTCTCCGTCTGGCCCGTCAGGCTGAGCAGGTTGCCCGGGTCCGCCAGCGTGGCCGAGCGGCCCGCTGCCAGGCGCAGCGTCAGGCCACTCGGCAGGGTCTGCGTCACCGACACCGGCACCGGCACCATCATCCCGAAGCGTGGGTCCGGCCCCACCAGCGTCTCCACGCGCGAGCCATCCGGCTTGAGGATGACCTGCAGGCCGCTGCGATACTGGTGCGCCGTCGTGACGCTGCCCGCCGCGTCGGTGATGCGCCGCACCGTGTCGCCCGCGGGAGTCCACTGCACGGCATACGTGGTGGTCCGTCCCAGCGCCGTGCTGACACGCACCGAGAACCCATCCGCCGCATCGGTGCGCTCCAGCGACTTCCATCCGCCGGCCGGGTCCTCGTCCCGTACCAGGCGTCCCTCCCCGTCGTAGGTGAAGAGGTGCTCGTGCCCACGAGGGTCCGTCAGCTTCGTGAGCAATCCGCCCGGCCGATACTCCAGCCGCACCGACTCATTGGCCGCATTGGTGACGCGGGAGAGGTAGCCGTCCGCGCCCAGCGCCAGCGTGGTGCGGTCGCCCTCCGGCGAGACGATGGCGGCGGGCTGCCCCGCGCCGTCCCGCTCGACACGGGTGAACCGGCCCTCCGCGTCGGTGACGTCCGTCAGCCGGCCCCCGGCGTCATACCCGAAGGCGTGCAGCGTGACGTTGCTCAGTGCGTCCACCGTGCGCAGGTGTCGGCCGCGCGCGGAGAAGAGGTAGACCTCGCTGCCGTCCGCGGATGGCAGATACGTGTCCCCCACCAGCCCGGGCAGCGGCGAGGCCACCTTCCGCACCGTGGAGAGGCTCGGCAGGTAGAGGGAGTGCCCGTCCGGGCTGAGCGCCAGCGAATAGGCATAGAAGAGCTGCGCCCGCAGCGCCGGGCCCCCATCCCCGCTGGCATCGTCGATGCCCGCGCCAGCCACCGTGGTGATGATGCCCTGGCCGTCCACCATGCGGAGCCGGCCGCTGTAGTTGTCGACGATGTAGAGGCGCCCGTCCGGGCCCACCGCCAGCCCGAGCGGCCACTGCAACGTCGCCTGCGTGGCCGGCCCACCATCGCCCGTGGCCCCCCCGAAGCCGTTGCCCGCGACGGTGCGGATGATGCCGTCCGTCCCCACTCGCCGCACACGGAGGTTGTTGAAGTCCGCGATGTAGACACTGCCGTCAGGCCCCACCGCCACCGCGATGGGGCTCCACAGCGCTGCCTGGGTGGCCGGCCCACCGTCTCCATGGAAGGTGTATTCGCCGTTGCCGGCCAGCGTGCTCAGGATGCCGTCCGGTGAGATGCGGCGGACGCGGTGGTTGGCGCGGTCCGCGACGTAGACGCTGCCATCCGGTCCGACCGCTATCCCCCAGAGGTCTCCCAGCGGCGCCTGGAGCGCCGGCACGCCGTCCGGAGCGTTGCCGGAGAGGCCATTGCCCGCCACCCGCACCAGGCGCCCATCCGGGGTGATGCGACCGACCCGGCCGCCGCCGTTCTCGGTGAAGTAGAGGCTGCCGTCCGGCCCCAGCGCGAGCTGGAAGGGGTAGTACACCTGGGCGCTCGCCGCCGGCCCGCCTTCACCCGCGGAGCCCGGTGTGCCGGTGCCAGCGATGGTGTGGATGACGCCTGACGGGTCCACCTTCCGGATGCGGCTGTTGAAGAAGTCGGCGATGTAGAGGCTGCCGTCCGCTCCTACCGCGAGCCCACGCGGCCGGTCGAGATACGCCGAGGTCGCGGGCCCCTCGTCCGCGCAGCACCCCTGTTGGCCGGGTTGACCTGCCACCCGGGTGATGACGGCGCCGAGCGCCTCGGCACCGCGCTGCTCGCCATTCCCCAGGTGGAGGACGCGCCCCAGCGGGTCGTAGCCATGGTGCACGTCCAGCGTCCACCCACCGAGCCCCAGTGGGCGCGCGTCCCACGCGCCCAGCGAGTCCTGCCACGATGTCCACAGCGAGACCTCGTTGCGCGCCTTGTCCGCCGCGATGCCCGAGCCGAACGCGCCGAAGGCCGCCTGGAGCTGCGAGGGGTTCTGGTAGACGGCGTCGTAGATGTAACCGACCTGCACGACGACGGGCTGGCGGCCCTGGACGGTGCGCCCGTAGGCGTCCTTGCCATCCCACGTAAAGGTGGTGTGCTGGCGGATGGAGGCCGGGAAGCTGCGCTGGTGGAACTGGCCCGCGACGTAGACGTGGAGGTCGATGCGCCGCACCGTCTCCGGCATGGACTCGTCGCTGAGCTGGATGGGCAGCGTGTACGCGTCATGCCGGCCCGGGGCCCGGTCGCTCTGATACACCAGCCCGAAGGGCGTTCCCGTGATGGGCAGCGCCTCGCCCAGCGTCCGCGCCTCGCAGCCGATGATGGAGCCCTGCTGCTTGCAGAGGCTGTCCGGGCCCTTCCTCGGAGGACGCGTGTTGGGCGGCTTCGCGCCGGGCGGAGGCCCCTTGGGCCAGTTGAAGTCCCACGGAGAGAAGTGGGGAATGGGCGTGCGCCAGAGGCTCTGCCCCGGCGCGTAGAGGTCGGCCAGCCGCTCGCGCTCGGCGTCGGTGATGCCCAGCGCGGCCAGCGCCTCGGCACCGTCCGCCGACCCATCACCGTCCACGTCCAGGTCCGCCAGCCCCGCCGTCCGGCCCAGCACGGCGATGACGCGGCCGTTGTCGGAGGCCAGCCAGGTGGCGCGCTCGCGGTCGTAGTACCCGGCCGGGACGATGCCGCCCACCGGGAAGCCGATGAAGTTCTCCACGTAGGAGATGACCGGTGGCTCGAAGCGCACCTCGCGGGCTCCGGCCGCCAGGGCCTCGTCCGCGGTGAGCTCCACGGCGTAGGTGTAGCCACTCTGCGGAGGCAGCGCGGCGGGCATGGCATGCACTCCCTGCTCGCCCACGGTGTACTCGGTGGCGCGGATGGAGAGCGTGGAGAGCGCCGCGGTGCCGCCGTCCGAGAGCACCAGGGTGGCGGAGGTGCCCGGGGCGAAGAGCAGCGTCTGCTGCCGCGCGCCGTCCGCGTCGGCCACCGGCGTGCCTTGCGCCACCTGGAGCACGGGCGCCCCGGCCTCCACCAGCGTGTGCCGCGCATCCAGCGGCACCAGGGCCACCGTGGGCAGCCACACGTAGTCCTGCCACGGCACCGTCACCGTGCGCTGCGCGGGGAGCACGCCGTCCTTTTCGTAGACGAGGGTGAGCGCGCCGCCACCGTTCACCGCCAGGTCGAAGAAGCCATCCTCGCGGCTGTGGGTGACGCCGTACTCCGGGTGGTCGAGCACACGCAGCCTCACGCCGGCCAGCGCCTCGCCCTCGGGCGACAGCACCTGCCCGCGCAGCACGGCGAGGCGCTGCGCGGTGAAGGTCCCCGCGTCCACGCCACGCTGGGGCGGGTCCTCGCCGGTGAAGAGGAAGGAGGCGGCCTCCACGAGCGTGGTGGCCACCGAGCGGTCCAGCGCGGGCGCCTCCAGCTCCGGCGGTGGCGGCACCACCTCCACGACGGCGGAAGGCCCGCCCGAGGACAGGTTGCCCCTCGCGTCCAGCGCCTCCACCTGGAACGTGTGGCGGGAGCCCGGAGTCAGGCCCGCCACTTCCCGCTCGAGGACCTCGGCCGCCACCTCCGTGATGACCGTGCCGTCCTGGAGGAGCCGGTAGGTGGTGACGGCCACGTCGTCCACCGCCGCGCTCCAGCGGAGCAGGACGCGTGAGGAGCCGACGGAGAGCGCGCCGAGCGCGGCACCCTCGGGCCAGGTGGGCGCGAGCGTATCCACCCCGGCGTCCGGCTCGGGGCCCGCGTCGACGAAGCCGCCGTCGGGCTCGGTGCCCGCATCATCGGGGCCCGCGTCGACGGAGCCGCCGTCAGGCTCCGAGCCCGCATCATCGGGGCCAGCATCGAACCCGGTGCCCGCGTCATCGGTGCCCGCATCGACGAAGCCGCTGTCAGGCCCCGAGCCCGCGTCACCGGGGCCCGCGTCGAGTCGGGTCCCCGCATCGGGCTTCGGGTCTGGCTCGCACGAGCAGCCAGGGCCTGCAACGGCCAGCGCCAGCAGCACGCCGACCACGAGGAACCTCGTCATGCACTCCCCCTCGCACCACTCACTTTCTCCCATTAGAGCGCAGGAATTCACCTCGAGGAGAAGCACTCCGGGAATCACCGCGCAGGAGTCCGGCGCGTCAGGCCGGGTCGCCCGCTACTCACCACAAGCACCCAGCTCTCGCGGGGTGCAGCGCCCGCGCGGGTACAGCTCGACTTCGTGCCCCGATGGTCGAGTACCTGCGCGAGCACGCGTCGGCGGCGGGGCTCGGCATCGAGGCGCTCGTCGGGGCTGTTGTTCAATGCGTAGCTGACGATGGGGACGCGGAAGTAGCTACCGGGCGTCGCGGGTCCGGGCGACCGGGTTGTCGGCGGGCAGCAGGGCCTCCAGCTCATTTCCGACGCGGGCGTAGGTGAGCATCATGTGGTCCTGCTCGATGTTGTTCACGAGCCAGCGACCGTCGCGCAGCACGAACGTCCACACCGTCGTGGCTTCGGTGAAGCCCTTCTTGCCCTCCACGAGGTGGCCGGTGATGAGGGACTCCAGGTAATCCTCCATCTCGGCGGTGATGGCGACCACCAGACGCGAGCCTCCGCCCTCGCCGTCCTCGTTCCTGCAGGCGAGCGTGAGGGGCCGCACGCGCTTCACCTCGTTCACGGTGCAGCGGTTCACCAGCCCCTCCTGTTCCCAGCGGTCCAGGTACACGAGCTGCTGGTTCTGCCAGTACCAATCGGTCATCCAGTCCGAGGCTTCCTTCAGGGACTCGCGCTTCCAGGCGGAGTGGACGCGGTGGAAGCACTCGAGGACGCGGTCATTCAGCGTCAGCCAGTCGAACTCCGCTCGGGTGCTTGCGAGCGTCTTCAGAGCCGTTCGGGTCCGCCGCTCCGCGAGCCACTCCTTCACGGCGACGTAGAGCACCAGCGGCAGCAGCAGCAGGGTGAGCGTGATGAGCACAATCCTGCCGAAGGTCGAGCGGAAGGCCGCGGAGACAATTTGTCCTCCCGGCCCGGCCAGGGCTGCCAGGGGGAACATCACTGTAAGGATGGCGAGGAGGCGCAGGAGCATGCCGGGGCTCTCGGAGTGCTGTGTGGACGGGACGCTAGCATGCAGCTCCCTTGCCAGCAGGCGGGCGCCAGGGATGGCGTATGGGCCGCCCACGCAAGCAGAGGTGGAGCAGTTGCTGAGGGTTGGACGTGCGGTTCCCCTCTCCGAAAGCAACCCCGGTGCGGGGGTCAGATGCTGGTGGTGCACCAGCCGGGGATGCAGCTCACGCGGGTGGTGTCCGGCCCCTCACACATCGCCGTCCGCTCCTCACCGAAGTTCTACAAGCACATCCATCGTGAAGTGGTAGCGCCGCACGCTTCTCGTGCTTTGCTGTCCGCCCCGACGCTCCCATGCCGGGAGTGTGGGAAGAACCGCTTCAGGACTCGAGGTACACGACCATGTTCAAGAGAGCGGCAGTCCTCGTGGTGAGCTGTGGCGCGCTGTTTGCCGGCTGCGGTACCGACCCGCACATCGAGAATGAGGAGATCATCTCCAACCTGATGGAGGCCGGGATTCCGGCCGACGACATCATGGTCGTCGACGGTGCCGTGTACGTGGGCCGCGACGCGCACGTGAGCCTCGAAGCGTCCCGCGAGCTGCTCCAGCGGGGCGAGGGGAGCGAGGAGCTGTACATGACGACCAATCGCGTCGGCACCTCCGTGACGAAGATCTGCGTCAATCCCACCGCCACGTTCAACACCTACACCCGGCTCAGCCAGGGGCTCGACCTGGCCCTTGGTAACTACAATGCCCTGGGGCTCCGGATTACCTTCGCGCGCGGACCGACCACGGGCTGCACCGCGAACATCACCGCGCAGACCATGGCCGGCACTGGCGGCTCCTCGGGATTCCCGTCGGGCGGCCGTCCCTACGGAACCATCAACATCGGCACCGGCCTGAACAGCCTCAGCGTGGACGTGAACGAGCACGTCGTCACCCACGAACTGGGCCACACCCTCGGTCTTCGTCACACGGACTTCTACGACAGGTCCATCAGCTGCGGCGGCGCCCCCACCAACGAAGGAACCGCTGGCGTGGGTGCCGTCCTCATCCCCGGGACGCCGACCACCGCCACGCCGGGAGGGTCGATCATGAACAGCTGCTACCCGCCCGATACCGACGGTGAGTTCACCAGCTCTGACCGCACGGCCTTGAACTACCTCTACTGAGCGCGCTGCCTCAGGGACGCAGACGGGGCCCCGCCACACGGAACGGCGGCTGATTCTCTCGCGGAATCAGCCGCCGCACCGGGTGCCCTACGTCACGTCACTCCCGAGGCGCCGCGAGGCAGCCGCCGCCCGCGCGGGTACATGGGACGGTGGGCATGCCTCCCCTCTAATGGACACCGACGAAGAGGCAGATACGGCTCAGGCCCCGTGGGTCTCATGCATGCGGACCATCCTGCTGCTGCGCGAGGAGATGGACGCCAGGCAGAAGAAGCGCGTCAGCATGGGAATCACGATTGCCCACTTCCCGGCGGTGAAGACGCTGGAGGGCTTCGACTTCAAAGCGCAGCCGTCGGTGGACGCGAAGCAGGTGCGTCAGGCAGCGCGCGCCCTGCGTTTGGTCAGACATCTCCCCAGTCGCTTTCCGCGGCTCGTTTCGCGGCTCCGACCGGATCGCGCGCATCGGCTTCGGCCTGTCTGGCCGCCCCGCGCTCCGCCCTGCGGGTGACGTACGGCTTGGGATCCTCGTAGGCGGCGAAGATTCGCGCCTCCAGCTCATCGATCGTGGACACAGCCGACGCGGCCGCCGTTGGCACGTATTCCAGACCGAACTCGTTCACCAGGCCGTCGCAGTACATGACGCCGTCGAGCGCTTCCGCCAGCACCTCCGCGACAAGGGTACTCACCTCCCATGCCGCGGGATCGATCGTGATCACGACCGCTGGCACGAAGCCCACCAGGCGCTCGACCTCGGCGAAGAACTCATCGTTGCCCTTGGGCAAGATCTCGCAGGACTCCAGCGAGCCTTCGTCGAACCGATTCTTGAACTCGTCCTCCTCGCCGTCCTCGTCCTCGACCTCGTCCTCGTCGTGTTCGAGGTAGTAGACCCACGCGCCCTCGTGAGGTGGGAGCGCACGTCGACCGGCAATCACGTATTCGAAGCTCATGGGCCGGATGCTCGATCGAAGCGGCGTCCCCCGACAGTGTTTTCGCAAGTGCGGAGGCAGGCGGCGCGCGCTGACCTACCTTACCGAGCACGGTGTTTCACCCGCCCTCCTGGCTCCCGCCCCAACCCCACTGCGTCCGCCCAACAGGGGCCCAGGCGCGGACGGCGCCCCGCGTCTATTCGAACGGACAGACGGTGGGGCCGCCGTGGCTGGCACAGACGCCACGCTGGATGCAGTAGCCGCCGTCGGGCGTGGCCCAGGCGTACATGAGCATCCCGTCGAAGCAGGCCACGTACTGAGATGGGACGGGGCAGTCGTAGGCCGGGTCGCAGTCCGGGTACTGCTGCGCGGTGACCTGTCCGGACTGCGGCGTCTCCGGTTCGTTGCTTTCCTGAGGCGCGCTGCCACAGCCGGCAAGCAGCGCGGTGGCACAGAGGGCGGCGAGGGACGACTTCTTCAGCGAAAGACGCATCATCGTCGTGTCTCCTGTCTTAAGCGGGACGATTGATTTTGCGTGTCCCTCTGACCTGGACGCCAGCGACGCCCGCGCTTTCCGTCATGCGTGTTGCATGTGCAATGGAGATGAGGGAGCCCGACCGCCGTTGTCGTAGCCGTCTCGCGGCACTGTTCCCTACACGACCTGGCCGTGGAGCCAGCGCGCCAGTTGGGCGCAGGGTGCCTCTGCCGCTGCCTGGCTCTTCGCATTTTCGAACTCCGATCCGCCGCCTGGCAGGGTTACGCTGTCTGGCATGACGACCTGCTCCGCAACCTGGCCGGGTGGCAGCTGCACCCGTACGGACGTTGTCGCGCACGGGCTATGTACCGCGCACTACGGGCAGCAACGCCGCGCCGAAGCCAAGGAGCAGGCCGTCACGTTCCGGCCCTGAAGGGCGAACATGGCGCCGACGTAACAGCTCGCCGCGCCCCGTCTGGACGGGGCGAGGATGAGCCCGCCGGGCATTGAAGCACGGCGCGGTGGCGTCAGTCGGAGCTGGCCGGGAGCGTGACGGTACCGGGATTCTCGATGGCGGCAAGGGCGGCGCGCAGCAGGTAGCATCCCGGGTCTTCACCGCGCAGGCGAGCCATTTCCCCCAAGCAGGGGCGAGGCCGGAGCCGGAGGAAGAGAGCCCGTCCTTTGCCGCGACGAGGGAGGAGCCGAAGAAGGAGCGCACACCACGATTGGACTCTCGCCAGGCTGCTACGCAGGACGGAAAGCGCTGGACGTGTTCGCTTGCTCGAAGTGTGGAAACAGGAGATGCGCTCATCCAGCGCGCCTTCGCCGCCCTTTCAAAATGTCTCGAGGAAGGTCTTCATCTCGCGCAGCACCTCGTCATGGTTGGTGAGCCAGACGTAGTGCCGCGCGTGCTCGAGCTTGATGCCCTTCCAGTTCGGCATGCTCATCACGCTCAGCATTTCGGCGTCCCGCTGGTGCGCCCTGGCGCTCAGGGTCCTCAACTTCTCCTGCACGGGAAGGTCCATTTGGGAGAAGCCTGGGATGTCCTCCACCCGCCCGAACCGAGGCTGATCCACGTAGAGGAAGAGCACGGGCGCCGTCACGGCCGCGAAGTCCACCTTCAAGAAACCCTTCATCACCCGCTCCTCCGCGTGCGGCCACTTGCGGTCGCGCAGGTAGTGCCCGGTCTTCGGATCGAACTCGCTCGCCTCGTCGATCTCGTGCGCGGGGAACGCTCCTCCGACGTCACGCGCGACCGCGGCGGCGAGCGCGGCGCGTGAGACCACGTCCTCGGGAGCGGGCTCGCTCGGAGGAGGCATGGGCAGGATCGAAAGGAACTCCGCCAGCAGGTCACCGTTGATCCTCACGTCCAGGTAGACCACCTTCTCCACGCGCTCCGGGTGATGGGTTGCCACCCAGGTGAGCTCTGGCCCGGCGGCGGAGTGGCCCACGAATGACGCCTTCGCGATTCCCAGCCCCTCCAGCACCCGGACGACGTCCTCGCCCAGGGTGGCGGTGTCGTAGCCCTGCTCGGGCCAGCTCGACGAGCCATACCCCCGGCGGGTGACGGCGTAGACGTGATGGGCCGCGGTGAACTCCGGCGCGAAGGTGTCGAACACGTGGCCCGTGTTGCCCAGGCCCGACAGGAAGACGAGCGCGGGTCCCTGGCCTCCGAAGTCGAGCAGCTCGAGCTCGACCCCCTCGGCCACCTTCACCCGCTTCACCTGATGCAACGTGCTGGAGTCGGCAGAAGCCGGGACCGGGACGGACTTCGTCGTCACACAGGCGAACAGCGGCAAGCAGAGGAGGAGGAGTTTTCGCATGGACTGACTCAACTACAGGAATGCGGAGACCACCAGGGAAGCCCATGGGTAACAGCTCGCCGCGCTCCATCTGGACGGGGCGTGGATGAGCCCCCGCCCGGCTTCGATGGGCGCGGTGGTGTCAGTCGGAGCTGGACGGGAGCGTGACGGTGCCGGGAGTCTCGATGGCGGCGAGCGCAGCGTGCAGCAGGTATCGCCCCGGGTCCTCACCAAGCGCCTTGCGCAGAGCACTGCCTGGCAGCGAGCGCTGGGCCAGCGCCCACTCGCGGATGGCAGCCACCAGCGGAGCGGACTTCTCCTGTCGCACCGCGAGCCGTTGCGCCAGTGCCGCGGCCTGTTGCTCCCCCTGCAGTACGTGCGGTTGTGGTAGGTCGGCCTCAATGGCATACAGCCGGCCAATGAGCGACAGCACCTCGGCGCACACGGGGGCCACTCTCTCGGCCTCCACGAATTAGCGTCGCACGTGGGCCCAGCAAAACACCAGGGAGCAGGAGGCTGGCCCATCCGCTCCAGGCTTCGTCACCGTCTGGTAGGCGGCGTAGCCATCCACCATGACGACGCCCGCGTAGTCACCGAGTACCAGCTTCGCGGTGGCCCCGGAGCGACTGGGCAGAATCCGGTGGTACACCGCGTCCGCACAGGCCACCGTCCACGCGTACCACTTCTTCCCCGGTCCCTTGTTCAGCATGTACCAGTGCGTCTCGTCCGCGTGGATGAGCGGGGAGGAGAAGACAACCGCGGGCAGCGCCTCGTAGCTGGGCTGCAGGTGGTGGGCCAGCGCGTTGAGCTGGTCCCAGAGCGTCTGGCTGTCCACCACCAGGCCCTCTCGCTGAAACATGCGCTCCTGGCGCGCCAGTGGCAGGTGGAAGCCATACTTCTGCAGGGCGACGTGGACGGCGAAGTCCACCGAGTAGCGGCCCCCTCAATGAGGCGCGGCGGGGCCGGCACGGTGACGGGCGCACACCCGCAGGGGCAGCGATACTTCTGCCGCCGGTAGTGCTTGAGGACGAAGTGGCGCTCCACCACGCTCACCTCCTGGCTGTCCCGCCCACTCCATCAACGCACCGCCGCACAGGCCGCACACCTTGTCGGCCTCGTCCAGGGGCAGCACCACCTCCTGCACGGGCAGCTGCGGCTGGGCACGCGGCCCGTGCCCGCGCTGCTTGCGTGCGCTCGCCGGCGGTGTCGCTTCCACTGCTGGCTTTCGCTTCTCGCTGGAGGCGCCGAAGAGGCGCTGCTGTATGAGCGCCAGTTGCTCCGCAAGCTGGGTGAGCTCCAGTTGCAGTCGCGCCTGGGCATCCTCACCCTTGAGCCTGGCATTCTCCTGCACCAGCAATTCCAGCCGCTGGTGCAGGCGCGCATTCTCCGCCTCGAGCAGCGCGGCCATCTGCTTCGCCGTTTCCAAGTCTGTCACATGCTCGATGCGCACCACACTTCCGCGGTAGTGCTACACGGCGGGCGCCACCGCAAGCGCTTTCTCCTCGAAGGCGGGAGGCGATAGCTTCCAGCGCCCGGCCAGCTCGCAGCCCTCCAGAAACAGCGACAACTCGGCCACCGTCAGCTCCACGCCCAGCGCACCCGCCTGTACCCAGGGCCTGGCGAAGCGTCCCTTGAAGAGGCGTTTGGTGAGCAGCAAAAGCCCCGTGCCGTCGAAGTACAGCACCTTGGCGCGGCGACGGCACCGCCCGACGAAGAGGAAGACGTCGCCCTTGACTACTGCGAAGGTGGTCGCCACTGGCGAGGGCGCGTGCTGCTTCGGCGGGTGCACCACCACGGGCTTGAGCGGCGCGGCCCCCTGCGCACTGCTCTGCGTCTTCTTGCCGCCGGGCGTCTGCCCCCGCCTCCACGCCTGCAACGTCGGCTCCGACACCCCCAGCCTCTCCACCACCGCCTTCAGCGTGTCGCCCTTCTCCAGGGCATGCGCCAGGTAGCGCACCGCGAACGCGCGCAGCGGCTCCGGGAATGGGCCCGAGCCTGCTTTGCGCCCGGCCCTCAGCCTCTCCACCTCCTGCCGGAACTGCTCCAACTCCTTCTCCACGTGCACCTCCAGGTTTTTGCCCCGGAGGTCTCACGTCGCGGCCCCTCTCGTCACGACGGGGCCCGGCGAGCAGTTACGCGCCGACCCCCGGGGGCTTGTCGTGGTGCCCACGTTTTATGCCGTCGGGGCCGACGTCGACGCCCTGAACGCCGAAGCCGCGCGTCGGAGGGTGGAGCGCTCCGAGGTTTACCGATCTGCTTTCGGCGCCTATGCGGAACAGCTGCGCGATCCGGCACCACCTGGACGGCGGCACAAGCCTTGGACGCTCCAGCCCGCCAGCCGCTCGAGGCCGGGTCCAGGTCTCCTTTCCCCCGGGGACACGCTGTCCCGCGTGCTGTCCCCGGCGTGGCGGTCCTTCGGCGCCGGTTCGGATTAGCCTGTGGCGGCAGGGTCCGCCGTGAAGGAAGGGGAAGCATGCGAACGCGTCATTGGCTGTGGGGGTCCGTCGTCGTCGGGGCGCTCGTGCTCGTCACCTGGGCGCTGCCAGGCGGCGGCTGGCGTGGGGCGACCTCAGCCAGGACGCAGGCGGTCCGCAACGCCGGGACGCCTCACGCGTCGCGCGCCGCCGCCACCGCGTCGCAGCGCCCCAGCGCCGGGCTGCGCATCTCCGGCACCGTGGTGGACACGAAGGGCGTACCCGTGGCCGGAGTCCGCGTCTCCGCCTCGTCGCCGGAGCCCGGGCAGACGCTGTCCGAAATGCCCTGCCCCGAACACCCGCCGTGGGCCTTCCAGTCCCCTCTGCGCCAGAACGCCCGGAGCAGGCGGCTTCCCCAGTGCATCGACGACGCGGGAGACCTCGTCATCGAGCTCGTCGGCGCGCGCGAGGGCGAGGCGCCCATCCACGCGGAGACGACCACCGGCGCGGACGGTGCCTTCGTCCTCGAAGCCCTGCCCGAGGGGGTGATGACGCTCTGGGCGCTGGGCGAGCGCGGTGCGGCGTCGCGCTCCGGCATCCCCGCCGGCTCCGAGGGCGTGGCGCTGGAGCTGGAAGCGGGCATCCTCCTGCAGGGCACCGTCATGGGAGGGGGCACGCCCCTGGCCGGCGCCAACGTCACGGCGCTGGACATGGGGCGCTCCCGCTTCTTCGACGCGACCACCGGCACGGATGGCGGCTTCCGCATGGGCCCCGTGCCGTACCGCGAGATGTACCTGGCCGTCGTCGCGAAGGAAGGCTGGCTCCCGGCGTACGTAGGCATCGGGGACCTGCACAAGCAGGTGACGCTCCTCCGTCCGAGCCGGCTCTCCGGCCGCGTGTTGTCCAACGGAGTCCCGGCGCCGGGTGCCGAGGTGCGCAGGGTCCCCGGCAAGCGCCTTCCCGTGGCCGGCGATGATGCGCGCGGCATCACCGCGGACGCGGAGGGCCGCTTCGAATGGGTGCTCCCCCCGGGCGAGTACACGCTCAGCGCCTCGCGGGGGGAGCGCTATGCGCTCGCGCGGGTGACGGCGGGCCCCACGACACCGGAGGTGGTGCTGGAGCTGGGCAGCGCCCTTCATGTCGAGGGCACCGTGTCGGACGAGTCGGGACAGCCCGTGGCCGGCGCCACCGTCAGCGTGTCCCGGCAGGAGTCGAACGGCGCGAGCCTGCGGGCCCTCACGGGTCCGGAGGGGCACTACCGCATGGGCCCCCTGGAGTCCGGCGAGTGGGACTTCGCGGTGACGGCACCCGGCCACCTCGACAGGTGGCGCATGGAGCCGCAGACGCTCGGCCCGACCACGGGGCCGGTGGACTTCACGCTCCACCGCGCGGCCTCCATCACCGGGCGCGTCACGGACACCGAGGGCCGGCCCCTGTCCGGAATCCAGCTCGTCCCCCAGCGCGCCGACACGGAGGCCGAGGACACCGGGGCCCGTGAGCACGCCTGGACGGACGAGGAAGGCTGCTTCGTCCTGGACACGGAGGAGCCCGGGGACTACCGCATCATCGTCACCGACAAGTCCTTCCTCAACGCGGCCTTTCGCGTCCGCGCGCCCTCGCGGGACGTGCACCTCACGCTCAAGCCGGGCGCCTCGGTGGAGGGCACGGTGGAGGACGCGCACGGCGTGCGGCTGGAGGGCTTTCTCGTGGAGCTGCAGGACCCGGAGGGCCTGGAGGAGTGGCGCCTCGGGCGCGACGTGCGCACCGACGAGAAGGGACACTTCCTCATCCAGGGCGTGCCGCCCGGCCGCTACCTGTTGCTGGCCACGCGGGAGGCGGCGAGCGCCACCCGCAGGGTCTGGCGTGGGGTGGAGCTCCAGGCCGGCACGCGAGCCCAGGTCCCACTGCGGCTGGAGCCGGAGCGCACCCTGTCCGGCATCGTGGTGGATGTCTCGGGCCAGCCCGTGAAGGACGTCTACGTCCGGGCCCGTCCGCCCCAACGGGACGGGCCGTTCTGGAAGCAGGAAGGCCGCAACAACCGCCATGGCACGCCCATGGGCGTGCGGACGGAAGCGGAGGGGCGCTTCACCCTGCGAGCCCTGACGGAAGCCGCGTACGACGTCAGCGCCTGGAAGTCCGGCTACACGCTGGACCGCGGGCTTTCGACGGGAGGCACGGCAGCAGAGGAGGACATGCTCCGCGTCGGTGCGGACACGGCGCAGGTGCGGCTGGTCCTGAGGCGGGAGGCCCACATCGTCGGACGGCTCGTGGGGCCCGACGGTGCGCCCATCCCCCGCTTCCAGGTGAACGGCACGCGGACGGAGGACCCGGAAGGCGCCTTCGCCGTGCCCGTCGAGGACCTGCCCTCCGAGCCGCTCGTCTTCGAGGCCGAGGGCCTGGCCACGCGGGTGCTCCGGTGGGAGCCGGGTGCGAGCGGCGCGGACCTGGACCTGGGCGTGGTGCGGATGAGCCGGGGCCGCGGGCTCCATGGGCGGGTGGTGGACGCGGAGACGGGTGAGCCCCTCGCGGACGTGGGCTTCGAGTTCTCCACCCGGTCCATGGATGCCAGGGGGGACGCGTTCACCCTGAGCAACGAAGGCACGGAGGGCACGAAGGAGGACGGCACCTTCGACCTGCCCCACGTGGACCTGGAGGCCTTCACCCTCACCGCCACCTGCGACGGCTACCGGAAGCAGCGCCTCACGGTGGGCCCCGAGCAGGAGGAAGTGCTCCTCCGCATGGACCCGGGCGCCCGGGTGGAGGTGACGGTGAAGGACCGCCGGGGCCGCCTTCGCGACGCCACAGTCGAGTTCCACGGGGATGGCGTCGAGGAGCTGGGCCTCACCCAGAAGGGCCAGCTCGTCCAGCGCGGCCTGGAGCCGGGGCCCTACACGGTGTGGCTGTCGCTCCACGACAGCCTGGACTCCCGCACTCCCGTCTTCCCGCCCCAGCGCGTGGTGGTGCCCGCCAGCGGCCGGGTCCGGGTCTCCTTCCAGGAGCAGGAGGGCGGCGCCACGGTGAAGCTGCGGGGGGCGGGCGGCGACGACGTGTCCGTCATGCTGCTCCCGGGCAGCGTGCCTCCGCCCTCGAGCAGCGAGGACCTGGAGCGCCTCTCCGCCCACTCCATCGACGTCGAGCAGCGAGGGGACGAGGCCACCTTCCAACAGGTGCCCCAGGGCGTGGCCACCGTCCTCATCGTCCAGTCCGGCGACTCCCCACGGTTCCACAGCGAGGAGCTGGTCATCCCCTCCGGGGGCACGCTGTCCCGCAACCTGTCCCCGGTGTGGCGCTCCTTCGACGTTGATTCGGAGGACTAGCCGCTCGCGTCGGAGCCATCACTGCCGCTGCCGCTGTTGCTACCCGCATTGCCCACCTGCGTCTGGCACGGGTCCGCCCACGGTGTTCCAGAGATAGGCATTCACGTCGAACTTCGGGTCAACCAGCCGGCGGCCCAGGTCCACGCCGTCATAGGCGAGCTGCTGGTCGTTCGGATGTCCGCGGTCGGAGACGGTTCCTCCCCCCTTGCCGAACAGCTCTCCCAGCATGCTGTCATGGGTGGCGCCCACCATCGTGTAATAGGCCAGGTGGTGCGTCTGGTCATCGCCCTTGGAACCGTCATCGTTGAGGCGGTCCTCGCGGAAGCCGGTGGGCGGCAGCTCGTTGGGGTGGTTCAGGTTCCAGCGGTGGTCCCGGTCCGGGTAGTCCTTGAGACCATCCCTGGCCGAGTCCGTGCCCGCGAACAGCAGGCCGAGGTCCCTGCCTACCTCCGCGCCGTCAATCTTCTTCCCGCCGTCCTTCGTATTGAGGAACCGCGAGCGCTGGGCGGCGTTGGAGAAGATCTCCAGCGACAGCTTCCCGGCCGCGCGGTCCGACTCGCCCTCGGCCTTCAGGAAGTCGCGCCGGAGGTCGTCGTTGCCCTGGAGGATTTCGCGAATCTTCTGGGTCTTCTGCGCCGGGTCACTCGGCAGCGAGTGGCCCTTGGACTCCAGAGTGACTGGTGGCGTCCAGGTCCAACCTCGCAGATGAGCGTCGGGGCGTGCGTGAAAACGCGTGCCACGTCCGGAATGCGCTGCTACCCCGCGGGTTCACGCCGCCGTCCCGTCCCCTGGAGTGCACATGCGCAGCAGGACCCTGGCCCTGGTCGTCTCCCTTGCCCTCGCCTTGCCCGCGGCGGCGCTGGCGCAGTCCACGCCCCGCGCGAAGGGCCAGGTACAGGTGAAGCCGCGGCAGTTGCCCGCGTGGGTCCAGCAGAGCAACGTCCACACGAAGTACGTGCTGGACGCGCTGTCGAAGTTCGACCCCGAGGACTCGGCCAGGGCGGGCGTGGAGGGACTGGACGAGGCCATCCTGGACCGCACCCCCGGCTACCGCGACCGCGTGCGCCAGGCGAGGGAGGCCGTGCTGGCGGAGCTGCGCACCCGGCTCGCCGCGGAGCAGGACCTCAAGGTGCGCCAGGACCTGCAGATCCTCATCGAGGCGCAGGAGCGCGAGCTGAAGGCCGCCGCGCTCGAGCAGCAGTACTTCGTGCCCTACGCGAGCGTGGCGCAGGGGGTGTTCAACGGCGTGCGCGTGCTGCTGGATGAGCAGGTGGCCCCGCGGCGGCGTCAGGCGGCGCTGGTGCGCCTGCGCAGGTACGCGGGGCTGGAGAAGGGCTACGCACCCATCGCCGAGCTGACCATGGCGGACACGCGCGCGCACCTGGCGAAGCCCGGGCTGCTCCTTCCCATGAAGGCCGAGCTGGAGCGCCACCTCGAGAACAACGCCTTCCTGCTCGACGGGCTCGCCCCGCTCTTCCAGAAGTACGGCCTCCAGGGCTACGAGGAGCCGCTCGCCACGCTGAAGAAGCAACTGCTGGACTACGACACCTTCGTGCGCACGGAGCTGCTGCCGCGCGCGCGCACGGACTTCCAGCTGCCGCCGGAGGTCTATGCGCACAACCTGGTGGAGCTGGGCGTGGACGTGCCGCCCGCCGAACTGGCCGCGATGGCGCGCAAGGCCTTCGGCGAGCTGCAGGCGGAGATGCAGCAGGTGGCCGCGCAGGTGGCCAGGGCGCGCGGCTGGAAGGATGCCGACTACCGCGCCGTCATCCGCGAGCTGAAGAAGGAGCAGCTGGTGGGCGAGGCCATCCTCCCCCACTACCAGTCACGGCTGAAGCAGCTGGAGGCCATCATCCGCCGTGAGCGCCTGCTCACCCTGCCCAAAAGCCCCGCGCGCATCCGGCTCGCCAGCGAGGCGGAGAGCGCCCGGTCCTCGGGGCCGTACATGGTCCCTCCCCGGCTGCTGGGCAACACGGGTGAGCAGGGCGAGTTCGTGCTCCCGCTCAACCTGCCGTCCACGGCGCCCGGCGGGGCGAAGAAGCTCGACGACTTCACCTTCGCCGCGGCGAGCTGGACGCTTACGGCGCACGAGGCGCGCCCCGGCCATGAGCTGCAGTTCGCGCGCATGCTGGAGAACGGCGTGTCCGACGCCCGCGCCATCTTCGCCTTCAACAGCACCAACGCGGAGGGCTGGGGGCTGTACGCCGAGCGCATCACCCTGCCCTTCCTCCCGCCGGAGGGGAAGCTCATCAGCCTGCAGCACCGGCTGATGCGCGCCGCGCGCGCCTTCTGCGACCCGGAGCTGCAGCTGGGCCGCACCACGCCGGAGCAGGTGAAGCAGTTGCTGATGACGGACCTGGTGCTGTCCGAAGCAATGGCCACCCTGGAGGTGGAGCGCTACACCTTCCGCCTACCGGGCCAGGCCACCAGCTACTTCTACGGCTTCACCCGCCTCAACGAGCTGCGCGCGGAGGTGGAGCAGGCGATGGGCAAGCGCTTCGACGCGCAGCGCTTCCACGACTTCGTGCTCGCCCAGGGCCTGCTGCCGCCGGACCTGCTGCGTCAGGCGGTGTTCGCGGACTTCGTGCGCGGCCCGCTGCCGACACGGGGCGCGATGGCGAAGTAGGCCCACGCGGGCAAGTGGGCCAGGCTCACGCCGTTTGTCTATTGAGACGGAGACGGGCCTGGGCATTGACGGCAAATCGTTGAAGCCCCTGTTGGCGCCGCTCTGCCGGGATTGCCTGGCTTGCTACAAACCGGCTGGGTAACCCTGGCCTCCAGCACTCGCGCGGGGCTGCTTTCGGGGAGGGAGCCGGACATCCACCTCCGACCAGCGCAGTCGCTGCCACGGCCTGGGCAGGCGTGTGCCCCAAGGCAGCTGCACTGCGTCTCCACCGGCCCGGTGCACAGCCCGAGCGGCCCACATCAGCGACACCCATCCCTCTGATGCGTTGAGGTACCCTGTCTCGAGTGGAACGCACCGAGCCCGACGGGGGAGGCCTCATGCAGACGTCCAGCCTGGCAGCGAGACCCATCCGGATGAACCCGCTCGTCGGGCTCATCCTGGTCATCTACCACGGGCTGGCGCTCGCGGCGTTCGTGCTCCCATGGCGCCTGGACTGGGTGCTCGCGGGCTTCGGCGTCTTCCTGCTGGTCGGGCTGGGGACGACCCTGGGTCTCCACCGGAAGCTGACCCATCGCTCCTTCGATTGCCCCCGCTGGCTGGAGTACGCACTGGTCACGGCGGCCATGCTGACCCTGCAGAGCAACCCGCTCGAGTGGGTGGCGAACCACCGCCTCCACCACGCGCACGCCGACAAGGAGCGGGATCCGCACACGCCGCGGAAGGGCTTCTGGTACAGCTACCTCGGCTGGGTGGTGGACGATTTGTCGACGGACCGGGAGGCCTACAAGACCTACTGCCGCGACCTCGCCCAGGACCGCTACTACCTCTGGCTCCGGCGGTACCGGTACGTTCCGCACGGGCTCCTCCTGGCACTCGTCGTCGCGGTGTGGGGCTGGCAGGCGGCGCCGTGCGTGATGTACCTGCCGCTCAAACTCTGGATGCACGCCCAGTACACGGTGAACTCGGTGTGCCATGCGGGCAGGCGTGGGTTCCGCTCGTACGACGCGCCCGATGAGAGCCGCAACGTGTGGTGGGTGGGCCTGTGGGCGCTGGGCGAGGGCTGGCACAACAACCACCACGCCCACCCGCGCTCGCCGATGCTTGGGCGCGGACCGTGGCAGATCGACGTGGGCGGTCTGGTGCTGCGGCTGCTGTTCAAGCTGGGACTGGCCACGCCGCATCCCGCCGCGGCGCAGGTGCCCGCGATGGATGCTCCTGCCTCCCCTCCTTGAGTGGCATAGCGCCCGAGTCAGCTCGCCCGAATCCTGCGGCCGGCCGCGGCCGCTATTATCAGCAGCGGCAATCGGCGCACGCTGTCGTCGATGGCGCATCTCAGCCATGCCAGCCCGGAGCAGAACAGGATGAACGAGGTGAGCCGAGGTAACCGGGTGTCGAAGACGGCGGCCGTCTCCCGTTTCTGGCGTGATGACCGGCTGCCCTTCATCGAGGCGCGTGAGGTCCACGACGGGCGCACGGTCTGCTACGCCCGGCATTTCCACGAGACCTTCTCCATCGGCGTGATTACCGGCGGGCGGAGCACCTATCTGAATCAGGCCGCCCGCGAGCCGGTGGGCGCCGGGGCCGTGGTGGTGATGAACCCGGGCGACGTGCATGCCTGCAACCCCATCCATGACCAACCCTGGTCGTACCGGATGCTGTTCGTGGACACACGCTGGCTGGCCAGCCTCCAGCATGAACTGGGGCTCAGCGTGAATCAGGACTACCACCCCTTCGCCCGCATCCTGACGACCGAGCCCGGGCTCTACGCGGCGTTCAATCGCTTCTACGACGTGCTGACCGCCCCCGAGTCCGAGTCCCTGCAAAAGCACAGCGCCGCCGTCACCTTCTTCACGCAGGCGCAGCAGCACCTGAATCCCTCGGCCTCACCACTGCGGGAGGTGAACGCCAGGCTCGAGCGTGCCGCTGACTTCATCAGCGACAACTGCACGCGCCCCCTCAAGCTGGAGGACATCTGCCAGGCCGCGGAGCTGTCCGCGTCCTACCTCATCCGTGCATTCAAGAAGCGCTACGGCATGACGCCCCATGCCTGGCTGGTCAACCGCCGCGTCCAGTTCGCCCGAGCCCAGCTCAAGCGGGGCCACCGGATTGCCGATGTCGCCCATGAGGCGGGCTTCGCGGACCAGGCCCACCTTCAGCGCGCGTTCAAACAACTGCTGGCCGCCACGCCAGGGCACTACCAGGGCCAGCCCCAGGCGCTCGCTAGGACAGGAGCAGGTAGATGGCACAACCGGTGAGCAGCGCGGCCATCACCCGGTTGAACAGGCGCACCCGCGCGGGGTGGTCCAGGTAGCCGCGCATGAAGCTCCCCGCGTAGGCCCAGCACGCCATGGAGCCCAGGCAGACCACGAAGTACACCCCCGTGAATTGCCAGACCCGCCACGGCTCACTGTTCGCCGCGAAGGCGCCCATGCCCGCCACGGAGGCCAGCCAGGCCTTCGGGTTGAGCCACTGCATGGTGGCGCCGTGGAAGAAGGTGGGTGCGGTGCCCGTCTTCGCATTGCCGAGCGCGCCGTCATCCACCGCCAGCCGCCAGGCCATGTACAGGATGAACGCCACTCCGCCCATGCGGAGGGCACTCGTCAAGAACGGCCAGAACTCCAGGAGCTCGTACAGCCCCAGGCCCAACAGCACCAGCAACAGGGTGAACCCCACCGTGGCGCCAGTCACGTAGCGCATGGCCGGGCGCAAGCCGAACTGGGCGCCGGTGCTCAACGTCACGAGATTCACGGGCCCGGGCGAAATCGATGCGGCCAGGGCAAAGGCGGACATGGAAAGAACGATGCTCATGACCGACGAAGCTAGGGACTGGCGCCCCGGGCGTATTGAAGGAAAGTGCCCTCGCGCTCCGCGCCAATGAGCCGAACGGAGGCCCGGCCACTTTCGTCGTTCCGAAGGCGCGCTTTCTGGATGCGCTGGAGCGCGGCCTCGGGCTGACTGACCCCTCGCCCACCGGTCGGGTAGCCAGGGCGGGTGAATTCATGCGGCGGGAACCGGATGTTCCGTCCGGGGTGGAGCGCGACGCACCTCGCCCATACGCGGTCCTGAACCAGAGGAGACACCCATGTCGAAGAACAGACGTTCGCTGGTGCTGTCGGGATTGGTGGCGTGCCTGCTGGGAAGCCCGCTGGTGGCGGGGGCCCAGGGCGGCGACAAGGCGGGCAAGGACGGTGGCAAGTCGGCCCAGGACGCGGCGGCGAAGGCCATGGCCCCCCAGTTGGGCGCGGATGCGTCATCGGTCCAGACGAACGCCGAAGGCCGGCTGCAGGTCAGCGGCGCCATGCGGAAGGAGGCCGTCAGCTGCAATGCCGGGCAGGGCGTGGACATCGCCGGCACCAGCCATGACTTCCAGCTGTCGGGCGAGTGCGGCGACGTGCTGGTGTCCGGCAACAACAACAAGGTGAAGGTGGAGTCCGCCAAGGCCATCACCGTCATGGGCGTGGGCAACAAGGTGACGTGGAAGCGGGGCGAGCCGAAGCAGGAGACGCGCGGCACGAACAACTCGCTCACCCGCGAGAAGTAGTCCCTCGGGCTCCGGCTCCCGGAGCTGACACTCGACGAACCATGAAGCCCGACACCTCAAAGACTCGCGGCACCATGACCGAATATCCGCTCGGCTCCACGGCTGCGGGCCCATATGCCCTGACTCCCGGAGCGGACGGTGCGCTCTGGTTCACCGACCCATCACCGCCATGCCCTACGCCACTGCGATGTCGTGTGACCATGGCGACTCCAGACGCGCCAACATCGACCTGCGGGGGACCTCGTTCAAGGGTGCCCCCGGGTTCTTCGAGCTGCGCGGCTGGGGCCAGCATGGCTCCCAGGCCTACAGCTTCGCCGACCAGGTTGTCTCCCTGAAGGGCGGTGGCTACCGCGGCTGGAACGCGCCCCTGATGAAGGGCTTCTCCCACCCGAGCTCCCTCACGCGGGAGTGAGCTCCGCGCACGGCCTTCGTGTTTCCGGGCTCAGCGGCAGCTGGACTGTCCCGTGCAGGCTGGAGCCGAGGGGCGGAGCTGGGGCGACAACAAATACGGCCAGCCTGGCAACGGCACCTGGGCGTACCGGCTGTCTCCGGTCCAGGTCTGGTAGCCGGAGCACGGCGGGGCCCCGTCAGAAGATGGGCCCCTGCGCCTCGGACTTCAGCTTGCCCTCATTGAGCTGAACGATGAGGCTCCGCATGACCTCGCCGCGCTGGGAGTCGTCCATGGTGATGAGCAACTGCCGCAGCGTGTGCGCATCCTCCGTCCTCCACCGGCCGGAGCGCGAGGCCTCCTCGATGAGCTGGTGACCCTGCTTCTGCGCGACGAGCGTCTCGGCGGGCGGCTCGGGAGGAGGCCTGGGCGGCGCGGGCTGCTCGCCCCGGGCCAGGGCCAGCTCCTCTCGAAGCTGGGCCAGCTCCGTGCGCAGCGCCGCGAGGTCCGCCCCGGAGCCAGAAGGTTGGGCCGCCGCGCACTGGACCTGCTGCGAGCCGGCCTGCGCGGCCAGCCGCGCCGGAAGCGTTTCCAGCAAAGCCTGTTGGCCCTCGAGCAGGCGCAGCACCTCCTCGCTCCCGGAGGTGGGAGGAGACACGGAGCGATTCAGCGTGAGTCCCAGCCCGACGCCCAGTGCCAGCGTCGCGAGGGGGACCCACAGGGCCTGCGTCATGAAAGTCCTTGGCATGGAAGGCTCCCGGCGCGGAAGGTTGATGCGGAGGACTACGGCTCGCGCGGCGCGTAGCTCGACAGGTTGCTCACGTACAGGTACGTGCACGCGCCGCTCGCGTCATAGGTGAAGTAGAGGTACGCGTCGCCCGACTGGGACGTCGCCGCGGTGACGATGGCGGGGTTGCTGGACGTGCAATACGCGGAGACGCCGCTCGCGTCCTGGGCCAGGCAGGTGACGCTGCTGCTTCCGGAGCTGAACCCCAGGACGGCGCAGCCGATGTACTGGTTCGCGTCGGCGCTGCCCCGGGCAGTGCCCATGGAGCCATAGGCAACACGGGTCGAGGTATTGATGCCGACGTTATAGACGGTCTTGACGCCGGCCCAGGCCGCCGTGCCCGCCAGCAGTGTCCCCACGAGGCCAACCGTCATCAGGTTCTTCGTCTTCATCTGCTCGTTCCTCCCGGACCGCCGGATGGCGAGTCCCCCTCGGCAAAATCCGAGTCACCCGAGAGAACGACCATGGGCAGATTCCGTCAGCGACGCGGCCATGACCCGGTTGTTCGCCGTGGGGACGGGAGGCGTCATCGTCACCCGCCCCTGAGAGAGACCTCCAGCTCGAGGCGGAGTGTTCC